>VAYG01000019.1:0-14873 GCA_005885015.1 Actinomycetota bacterium
GGACGATCGCAGCTCTCCCCAGTGGCCCGGTCGGCGAGGACCAGCTCCCCAACCCACGGGTGACCCGGCCCGACCCGCTGTATTCCGTCGAGCAGTTGGCCCGGCTCGTGCAGTCCGTCGATCAAGGAACTCGGGACTGCGTCAGGACGGGATGCAGGTGAGGGCCTAGCCGGGGAGGCGGTCCAGGAACGGATCCACCGCGGCGTCGTTCTCGGCCATGCCCCAGACTTCGACCGCCTTCCCATCCTTGATGTGGAAGACCTGCACGTACTTCCACTCTGCGCTGGAGCCGTCCGGTCCGGTGGCCCTGGCCGTCCCCAGCGTAACCACGTGTTCGTCGTTCCCCAGGATGTCGTGGATGTCGACATCCGGCGACGAGCCCATGGCCTGCGTCTGGCGGACGAACATGTCGAGGACCTTGGCCTTGCCCTCGTAGGCACCCGCCCACTTGCTGTTCCCCCCGACGTGCCAGACGACGTCGTCCGAGAGGTGCTCATCCATCCACCCCATGTCGCCCTTCTCGAAGGCCTCGAAGCCCTCCCGGGCGATCATGACGTTCGGATGCTCCTTCGCCATGACCCATCCTCCCTTCCCCGCTGACCGCGCTTCTGGTCGCCCCCACCCTACCGCTCCTTCCGGGGTGTGCGATGCGCCACGATAGAGGCGATGTCCGAGTCAGCTTCGGGGGACCCGGGTGGGACGCCGCGAAGTCTTCGACGTGGTCGAACCTGGTCCCTGGTCGGGATCGGTGTGGTGGCGCTGCTTGCCGGTCTGGTCTCGGCCTTGTGGTACTTGTGGGTGCCCAGCTGGCGCCCGCCCCTGGGGGCAGGAGAGCGCTACGGCATCGACGTGTCCGCCCATCAAGACACCATCGACTGGAACCGGGTGGCTGGCGACGGGATCGCGTTTGCCTACATCAAGGCCACCGAGGGTGGTGACTTCACCGACGATCGCTTCGAGGAGAACTGGCGCGGCGCCGGTCGGGCGGGATTGGATCGGGGGGCCTATCACTTCTTCACGCTGTGTACGGCCGGCGCGGATCAGGCTCGCCACTTCCTGGACGTGGCTCCTCCCGAGGAAGATGCCCTGCCACCCGCTGTCGACCTCGAGCTGGCGGGCAACTGCGGCGCTCGCCCCGGCGTGGGAGAGGTCGACGGGGAGCTCGGCGACTTCATCCGTCTGGTCGAGGAGGCGTGGGGGCGGAAGGTCGTCCTCTACGTGGGAGATGACTTCCAGAGGATGTATCCGGTCCTCGGGCGGCTCGACCGCCCGCTCTGGCTTCGCAGGTTTCTCCTACGACCCAGCCTCAACGGCTGGGTGGTCTGGCAGTTGCACGGCCGTGCTCACGTCGAGGGAGTCACCGGCAGCGTGGATCTCGATGTGATGCGGTCGGCGCCCTGATCCAGCGGAGCCGGCTGGCTCCCAGGCAGCACGGGGTAGAGTGCCAGAGGCCATGCGGCTCTATCTCGTTCAGCACGGAGAGGCCAGGAGCGAGGAGAAGGATCCCGAGCGACCGCTCACCGATCGCGGCGCAAGCGATGTCCGCCGGGTCGCCAAGCTCGCCACGGAAGCCGGCGGCGTAATGGTCGAGCGGATCCTCCACTCGGGCAAGACCCGAGCCCGGCGTACCGCTGAGATCTGGGCAGCGGAACTCGGCATCGCAGCGACCGAGGCGGACGGGCTGGCACCGATGGATGACCCCTCGGTTTGGGCGTCCCGGGTGGCCACCGAGGAGAACGACCTCATGCTCGTCGGCCACCTGCCTCATCTGGCCAGACTGGCGAGCCTGCTGCTCGTGGGCGATGTGGGGCGATCGATCGTCACGTTCCGGCTGGGCGGCCTGGTCGGCTTGGAGCAGGGGCCGGAGGGCTGGTCGGTTTGGCTCGCCCTTCCGCCTTCACGTTGATCGGCAAGGATCAAAGCCCCATGAGCCATGGTCGCTCAGCGCGAGCTCTCCAGGGATGTTCCCGTAGGAGCCGGGCACGCCGGCGTCGATGATCGTCACCTGGCCGGCTTCCTCCAACAGGTACGAATTGACGATGCTCCGATCACCGACCCGATTGATGCCCGGTGCGATCTTCACAAGGAACCTATCCCTCTATCCCGGGTACAGCACCGCCTGGGCGGCGAACACGCAGTCGCTACCGTGAGCGGTGACCGTCACGGTGGCGATGCTGGTCAAGGGGCCGGTGAGGCGGGCGAGCTGGAGCGTCCCGAAGTGGTGCTCACGGGGCAGGACGGCAAAGTTGTCCGCGACGTTCTGGAAGTAGAAGTCGTTCTCGCTCTCGGCGAAGGTGATGTACGCAGGAACGCCAGGGTCCTCCCAGTGGAACCCTATTTGCCCGGCGGTGCACCGACCCGAACAGGGACTACCACCCCAGCGGCAGACCGAGGAACCCGAAGCGGCAGGCTAGGCTGTCCCCGATGACATGACACACCTGTCCACGATGCGCGACACATCACACTGGTGTCGGAGGGGGGATTTGAACCCCCACGGGCTATGCGCCCACTAGGCCCTCAACCTAGCGCGTCTGCCTGATTCCGCCACTCCGACGGGCTCGGGTCGATTCTACCGGGGCCGGGGAGAGGCCTAGGTCCACTTCCAGGCCAGCCAGAACGTGGTAGCGCCGAAGAGGCACGCGGTGACGATGGTGACCCGATCGAGGTTGCGTTCGATGGACGTCCCACCGGACAGCCCGCCGCCGCCCCCGAACATGTCCGACAGCCCGCCTCCCTTACCCGAATGCAGGAGGACGAACACGATCAGGAACAGCGAAGCGATCAGGTGGATGACGAGAACGCCGATGGTGAGCACCCCAGCATGATACCGGCTGATCCCGGGGCCGACCGGTGCGACCCGGGTCCGGCCAAGCGCCGGGCTAGGACCCGGCCTCGGCCTCCTCGGAGATGACGGCCCGGTCCTCCAATGGGAAGTGGCAGGCGGCCACCTGCCCCCTGTGGTGGGGAAGGAGCTCGGGCTCCTCCTCCCTGCAGATGGGGAACTGGGCCCGAGGACACCTCGGGTGGAACCGGCAGCCGGAGGGAGGGTTGATCGGAGACGGCACGTCTCCCTCCAGGATGATCCGCTTCTTCATGGCCGCCAGGTCCGGGTCCGGGATGGGGACCGCGGACATCAGGGCCCCCGTGTAGGGGTGCTTGGGGTTCTCGTAGAGCGTGTCCCCGGGCGCCATCTCCACGATCTTGCCGAGGTACATGACGGCGACCCGGTCCGACACGTGCTTGACCACGGACAGGTCGTGGGCGATGAACAGGTAGGTCAGGTTGAACTCGTCCTGGAGGTCCTCCAGGAGGTTCAGGATCTGGGCCTGGATCGACACGTCCAGGGCGGACACGGGCTCGTCGGCCACGATCAGCCGGGGACGGAGGGCCAGGGCCCGGGCGAACCCGATGCGCTGGCGCTGGCCGCCCGAGAACGCGTGGGGATAGCGGTTGTAGTGCTCGGGGTTCAGGCCGACCAGCTCCATGAGCTGGCGGACCTCGTCCCTGATCTTGTTGCGGGGGACGGTGCCGTGCAGCCTGAACGGCTCGCCGATGATGGCCCCGACCGTCTTGCGGGGGTTCAGCGACGCGTAGGGGTCCTGGAAGATCATCTGCATGTTCCGGCGGAGGGCTCGAAGGTCCCGCCCCTTCAGGAAGGTGATGTCGTCCCCGTCGAAGAAGATGCGGCCCCCGGAGAGCGGGTACAGGCGCATCACCAGGCGGGCCAGCGTGGACTTCCCGCACCCCGTCTCCCCCACCAGGCCGAGCGTCTCACCCGCGTTGATCTCCAGATCGACGCCGTCCACCGCGTGGACCTGCCCGATCTTCTTCTGGAAGATGATCCCCCTGGTCAACGGGAAGTGCTTCATGACACCTTCCAGCTTGACCAGCGGCTTGCGCTCGGTCATGGACGTGGCTTCCGTGCGCTCGTTCACCTGGACGCTCATGCCCGGACAAGCACCTCCTCCTTCAGGATGCGCTCCTTCTCATCGAGCGGCAGGTGGCACGCCGACGCGTGATGCCCGTTCACCGGGAGGAGCTGGGGGATCTCCCGCCGGCAGATGCTCATCACGTAAGGACACCGGGGATTGAAGGGGCATCCCGGCGGAACGAAGATCAGGGAGGGCGGCTGGCCCTTGATCGGACGCAGGCGCTCGGTCCTGCTCTGGTCGATGCGGCTGATCGACTGGAGGAGCCCCCACGTGTAGGGGTGGTGCGCCCCGTAGTAGATGTCCCGTCGGTCCCCGAACTCTGCCATCTTCCCCGCGTACATGACCATGATGTCGTCGCAGTGCTCGGCCACCACCCCGAGGTCGTGGGTGATCAGGACGACGGCCGCGTCGAACTCTTCTTTCAGCCGGTCGATCAGGTCGAGGATCTGCGCCTGGACGGTCACGTCCAGAGCCGTGGTGGGCTCGTCGGCGATCAGGAGGTCGGGGTTCAGGGCCAGGGCCATGGCGATCATGGCCCGCTGGCGCATCCCGCCCGAGAACTCGTGGGGGTACTGGCGGGCCCGCTCCCGCGGCTGGGGGATGCCCACGAGCTGGAGCAGGTTGATGGCCTCCTCCACCCCCTCCTTCTTGGACAGGCCCCGGTGGACCTGGAACACCTCGGAGATCTGGCTCCCCACCCGGTGCACGGGGTTCAGGGCGGTCAGAGGGTCCTGAAAGATCATGCTGATCTTGGCTCCCCGGATATGGCGCATCTCCTCCGTGGGGATCTTCAGCAGGTCTTGGCCCCGGAACAGGACCTCGCCCTGGATGCGGGCCTCCTTCCTGGTGACCAGGCCCAGCACGGTGAGGAAGCTGACGCTCTTCCCCGACCCCGACTCCCCCACCACCCCGAGGGTCTCGCCGGGGGCCACGGAGAACGAGACTCCGTCCACGGCCTTGACCAGGCCGTCTTCCGTGGGGAAGTGGACCTTCAGGTTCTTGACTTCGAGGAGGGGCTCAGCCAACGGGCGCCCCCACGCTCATTCCTTCGACCCCAGCTTCTGGTGCGGGTCGAGGGCGTCCCGAAGGCCGTCACCGAGGAAGTTCACGCACAAGACGGCGAGCAGGATGGCGAGCCCCGGGAACCACGTCAAGCCCGGGGCCACCTTGATGAACCCGCGGGCGTCGTTGAGGAGGTTCCCCCAGGTCGGCGTGGGCGGCTGGACCCCGAATCCCAGGAAGGACAGGGCGGACTCGGTGAGGATGGCCGCAGCCACCCCCAGCGTGGCGTTGACGATGATCGGCCCCATCGCGTTGGGCAGCATGTGGTAGAAGATGATTCGGGAGTCCTTCGCCCCCGACGCCCTGGCGGCCTCGACGAACTCCTTCTCCTTCAGGGACAGGAACACCCCGCGGACGATGCGCGCGTCGGGCATCCAGAAGAACAGCGACAGGATCAGGATCGTGTGCACCAGGCTGCTCCCGGGAAGGAACTTGTCCAGGAACCGGGCCCCGATCAGCAGCACCACCAGGAAGGGGATGGCCAGGAACAGGTCGGTGACGCGCATCAGGGCGTTGTCGAGCCAGCCTCCGTAGTAACCCGCGATGCCCCCGACGATTCCTCCGATCACCCCGGCCGAAATGGCCACGGAGAGTCCGACCAGCAGGGAGATCCGCCCTCCGTACATGACCCGGGTGAACTCATCGCGCCCGAGGTTGTCGGTGCCGAGCCAGTGGGCGCTGCCGGGCCCGAGCAACCGCCGGAACAGGTTCAGCTGACTGAAGTTGTATTGGGAGATGAGCGGGATGAACAGGGTGAGTAGCCCGAGCAGGATGAGGATCGACAGGCTGGCGATGGCCAGCTTGTGCCGCTTGAACCGGCGCCAGGCCAGCTGGCGGGTGCTGAGGACTCGTTCGTGGATAGCGGCCGGGACCTCCGGGGCCGAGACGTCGGTCTCCACGGGCAAGGGCTGGGTTGCCGCGGCAACTCGCTCGATCTGGTCCTGGTCACGCATAGCGGATCCTCGGGTCGAGAACGGCGTACAGGATGTCGGCAGCGAGGTTGAAGATGATCACGAAGAACACGGCCACCATCATCCAGGGCAGGATCTGTTGGTAGTCCCCCCGGAACAGGGCATCGACGAAGTACCGCCCCATCCCCGGATATTCGAAGATGGCCTCGGTGATGATCAGGCCCCCGGCGATGGCCCCCACATCGATGGCCACTTGGGTGGTCAGGGGGATGAGCGCGTTGCGCATGGCGTGCCGGACGATCACCCGGCTCTCCTTCAGCCCCTTGGCCCGGGCCGTCCTCAGGTAGTCGCTGTGCAGCACCTCGAGCATGCTGGCTCGCATGTAGCGGCTGTACACCGCGATGATCTGCACGGACAGCACGAGCATGGGCAACACCAGGTGACGGGCCCTGTCGATCAAGTTGAACCCGGAGCTGCCGGGCTGGCTCAGGCCGGCCGTGTAGAAGATCGGGGACGTCAGATGTAACCACTTGGTCAGGTACACCCCGAAGAAGATCTGGAGGAGCAGGGCGAACCAGAAGTTGGGCATGGACAGCCCGAGGAAGGCCACGCTGGTGGAGAAGTGGTCGAACCACGAGTACTGCCGTAAGGCCGAATACACCCCGATCCCAACCCCGACCAGCAGGGAGAACGCGGTGGCGATGCCCCCGAGCACGATCGTGTTGACCAGCGCCGACTGGATGTCCGGGTAGACGGGCCGGTCCGACAGCAGCGAGCTGCCCCAATTGCCCCGAAGGAACTTCGTCAGCCAGGTCCAGTACTGCTGGACCGGAGACTTGTCCAAGCCAAGCTCGTGCTTGACCCGGATGATGTCCGCCTTGCTGACCCGGGGGTTGATGGCGGCCCCGCCCAGCGGATCGAACGTGCTCCGGACGACGGCGAAGACCAGGACGCTGGAGATCAGGAGGATCGGGATGGCGAAAATGAGCCGGCGGATGATGTACCGATACATCGCTCTCCTCGATTCCGGATCGGCGCCATTATAGGTCGGAGAGCCGGGTCCGGCGGTCCCCCGCCGGCCCCGGCCCTCCTATGCCTGGTTCCCTGACTCAGCCTTTCTCTACTTGAGCAGGTACCACTCGTTCATGTTGTAGAACATCCCGAGGTTCGACGGGATGTAAGCGTCGACCGGACCACCGATCTTGTCCGCCCGCCATGCGCCCACATTCGGGAGCACGTACAGCGGCAGGGACAGGAAGTCAGCCGCCTCAGCCTGGTAGATCTGGTCGAACAGCTGGAGGCGCTTGGCCGGGTCGAGCTCCTTGTCGGTCTGGTGCATCAGGTCAGTGGCCTGCTGGTTGCACCAGTGGTTCCAGTTCCCGCCGGCGAACTCGTTCTTCGACGTGGGGATGTTCTCGCAGGCGAAGGAGCTGGTGATGCTCGGGTCCACCGAGCCCCCGGTGGCGAAGTCCGCCATCGTGAACTTCCCGTGGGGTCCGATGTCTCCGAACAGGATGCCGGCCTCGTAGTTCTTGATCTTGAACTGGATGCCGGCGTCCTTGGCCTTTGCCTGCAGCAGCTGCTGAGTCGTGGTACGCCTGGTGTTGGTCGACACCGTGGAGTACTCGATCGTCAGCGGCGCTCCTCCCTTGGTGCACGGGGTAGCCGAGCAGTCGTACCCGTCCGCCGTCAGCAATTCCTTGGCCTTGGCAGGATCGTAGTTGAACTGCGAGAACGGCTGCTGGTCCTTGCACCAGTTGCCGATGTTCGGGAAGGACACGAACCCGCAGTTCAGGACCGCGGCGTTCGGGTTGTTCAGCTTGATGATGGTGTCGATGATCGACTGTCGGTCGATCGCGTACATCAGGGCTTCCCGAACCTTCGGGTCGTTCAGCGGTGCGGACTCGAGCTGGAACCACAGGGCCTCGAAGTACGCCCCGTCGGTGCCCTTCGCCGTGACTCCCGGCGTCCCCTTGACCTGGTCGATCAAGCTGACGTCGGACGGCTGCGGATAGATCGCGTCCACCTCACCGGAGAGCAGCGACTGGATCTCGGTGGGTTGGTCGGTCCGCGGGACGATGGTGACCTGGTCCAGCAGAGCCTTCTTGCCGAAGTACTTGTCGTTCCGGGTGAAGACGGCCTGGTCCTTGCTCCACGACTTCAGGACCCACGGACCGCCGGAGAAGGGGATGCTGGTCTTCATCTCCTTCGCCAGGTTGGGCTTGGCGAAGCCGCCTTCTCGAAGATCCCCTGGTAGACGCCACCGAAGAGGTCCGGCCAGTCCACGAAGACGTCCTTGAACTTGATGACGGCCGTCTTCGGGTCGGTGGTGTCAATGGTGTCGATCGAGGAGTACCCGACTGTGGTGTACGCGCCGGTCGTGTTCAGGATGGACTTCCACGTGAAGTCGAAGTCCGCCGACGTGATCGGGGTCCCGTCCGCCCACACCGCGTCCGGGTTGATCTTGTACGTGATGGTGAACGGGTTCTGGGTGATGCCCCCGTTGTCGAGCGTCGGAGCCTCGGCCAGGGTCGGCGAGGCCACGAAGTTCCCGTTCAGGTCCAGCACCATCGCGTACGGGAGCACGTGCTCCAGGACCGAGTACCAGGTCCACGTGGCCGAGGAGCACTCATTGATCGGGTTGATGCACTCCGGCCACTGCTCCGCGCCGATCACGATCGAGCCGCCCTGCTTGGGCGTCGCCGAGCCGCTCGTGCCGGGGGTGGGAGTCCCGCCACCCTTGGTCCCCCCGCCACATGCTGCGGCCACGATGCCCACCACCGCCACCAGGGCGATGGCGCGCGCAACATTGCGCAACTTCATACACTTCCCTCCCTTCGGTGCCTGCCCCCCTCGGGACAGCCCGCGAAAGCCTACAGACAACTGCGTCTCCGCCGCAATGGAGCCGCCAACCCGGTATACGAGAAGGAGCGATTGTGGGGATTGGGCAGTCGGGACAGCTAGGATCGCAGCAAATCCACCAGTCGCGGCAGGATCTCAACACCGGCCAGCGTTCCCAGCCCACCCTCTCGCGCCGCCCGCTCCCCGAAGGTGACGGTGCCATCCGCGGCGACCCCCGGGCCGGCGACCAGGAGCGGAACCGGGTCGGCCGTGTGGGCTTTTCTCACGCACGACGTCGAATGGTCGGCCGTGACGGCCAGGAGCGTGCGGTCGGAACGGATCCGGGGCAGAACCTCGCCGAAGAAGGCCGCGTCGATGTCCTCGATCACCTGCCGCTTGTCCTCGGCACGGCCGTCGTGGGCCGGGACGTCGGGGCCCTTGATGTGGACGTACAGCGCGTCGTAGCCGCCGAGGGCCTCGGCGGCCAGCTGGGCCCAGGCCGCGTACTGCTCCCGGCGGGGCATCCCGGTGGGCGCATCCACCGGAGCCATCCCCAGCAAGATGGCGATCCCCCGCTCCACGGGCATCTCCACGAAACATCCCCAGGCGGGCCCGAAGCGTTCCCGGATCGGCTGCAGCTTCGGCACGTGGTCCCCACCGTCCCGGGTGAGGATGAGGTTGGCGGGGAGACGGCCTTCCCCCCGCCGCCGAGCGTTGACCGCCGAGGCTTCCAGGACGGCGGCCCCGTCCTGCACGAACCGGTTGGTGAGGTCGGCCGCCCGCCGGGCCCCGTCGGAGTCGTCCAGGGGCGTGGCCTCCGCCACCCGGTCCTCGAACGTCTCCAGGGCCACCCCCAGGGTGCCTTGCCGTGCGTAGGCGGGATCCGTGTTCGAGACCTCGGCGGAGAGCGGACCCTCGTTCGACCGGATCACCAGGGCTCCCCGGTGCTCGACGGTGGCCCGAAGGTCGAACCGGGCCGCTGGGAGGCGCAGCCGTTCGTTCACCTCGGCAGCCAGGGCCCGAGCGTCCCGGCTGGGCAGGTCCCTCCCCACCCGCCGGTCCACGATCCGGCCATCTTCCTGCGTGGCGAAATTGACGCGGTAGGCGAGCTCGCCGTCCCGGAAGTCCATCCCGGATCCCAGGGCCTCGAGCACACCCCGGCCGGGGTGCTCCTCGCGAGGGTCGTAGCCGAGGATGGCGAACACCGCGATGTCCGACTCGGGGGCCACGTCCGGACCGACCGTGTACACCAGGCCCTGGGCGCCGTGCCGCACCAGGTCGTCCAGGACCGGCGTCCGGGCCGCCTCCAGGGGGGTTCGACCGTCCAGCTCGGGCACGGGGTCGTCACCGAGCCCGTCGAGGCAGACGTAGAGGAGCTGGCGAGGGCTCACTGATACTTCACGATGAGGGCGAACTCCTCCGGATCCAGGCTGGCCCCCCCGACCAGCGCGCCGTCGATCTCCGGGTGGGACATGAAGTCCCTGATGTTTCCCGGCTTGACGCTCCCGCCGTACTGCACCCGGATCGAGGAAGCAAGATCCGAGGAGGCCAACTCCCCCACCGTCTGCCGGATCCACCCGACGACCTCGCCGGCGTCCTGGGGGCTGGCGTTCCGGCCGGTGCCGATGGCCCAGATCGGCTCGTAGGCGATCACGATCTGTCCGACGTGATCGGGGGCGAGGCCCGATATGGCCGCCCTCACCTGGCCCACGACCTTGGCCTCGGTGCGCCCCGCGTCCCGCTCGGCCAGCGTCTCGCCGACGCACAAGATCGGGGTCATCCCCGCGCCGAACACCGCTCGGACCTTCTTCGCCACGACCTGGTCCGACTCCCCCAAGTGTTCCCGCCGTTCGGAGTGCCCCACGATCACGTACTCGCATTTCAACGCGGCCAGCATCGGCGGCGAGATCTCTCCCGTGTAGGCGCCCTTGTCCTGCCAGTGGACGTCCTGGGCTCCCAACCCGTACGGCAGCTTGTCGGCATCGAGCAGCGTCTGGAGCGAGCGCAACGCGGTGAACGGCGGGCAGATCACCACCTCCACCCGGTGCGCGTCGTCCCGGTCGAGGAGGTAGGAGAGCTTCTGCACCGCCTGGATGGCCTCCAGGTGCGTCTTGTGCATCTTCCAGTTTGCCGCGATGATCGGCCGGCGCGCCGCCACCTCAGCTCCTCGCCCTGAGGACGGCGATGCCGGGCAGCTCGCGTCCCTCCAGGAACTCCAGGGACGCTCCCCCACCGGTCGACAGGTGATCGATGCCCTCGGTCAGGCCGAACCTCTTCAGGGCCGCCAGGCTGTCCCCTCCACCGACCACCGTGAACGCCTTCGACCCGGCCACGGCGGTGGCCACGCCTCGGGTGCCGGCCGAGAACGGCTCCAGCTCGAACATCCCCATCGGCCCGTTCCACAGGATCGTCCGGGCGTCGGCGATCGTACGGGCGAACTCCTCCACGGTGCGCGGCCCCACGTCGAGGCCGATGAGCTCCGGGGGGATCGCGTCGGCCGGGAAGGTCCGGCGCTTGGCCTCCACGCTCGGTTCTTCGGCGGCCACGACGTCCTCCGGGAGCTGGATGAGCACGCCCAGCTCCTCTGCCTCCCGCATGGCTTGCGACACCTCGTCGAAGCGGTCCGGGTCCACCAGCGACCGCCCCACCTCGGCACCCCGCGCGGCCAGGAACGAGAAGGCCATGGCCCCGCCGACCAGCAGCGCGTCCACTCGACGGATCAATGATCGGACCGCGGCGAGCTTGTCCGAGACCTTCGCCCCGCCGAGGATGGCCACGAACGGCTCCTCGGGGCTCTCCAGAAGGCGGGACAGGACCTCGACCTCCCGCTGCATGAGCCGCCCGGCCACGGACGGCAGCCGTTCGGCAACCGCCACCACCGAGGCATGCGCCCGGTGGGCCGCCCCGAAGGCGTCGCCGACGTAGGCGTCCGCCAGGGCGGCCAGCTCGTCGGCGAAGCCGGGATCGTTCCGCTCCTCGCGTGGATCGAACCGCAGGTTCTCCAGCATCGTCACCGTTCCGGCCCCGGCCGCCAGGACGGCCTTGCGAACCTCCGGACCGACGACCTCGTCGAGCTTGCGAACCTTCTGCCCCAGGGCCTCACCGAGCGCCGCCGCCACCGGATCCAGCCGGAGCTTGTCGACGACCTTGCCCTTCGGCCTGCCGAGGTGCGAGCAGGCCACCAGCGTCGCCCCCCCTTCCAGCAGCTCCCGGATGGTGGGAACGGCGGCCCGGATGCGCAGGTCGTCAGCGACCGCTCCGCCCTCCAGGGGCACGTTCAGATCGCAGCGAACCAGGACGGTCGCGCCCGTGAGGTCGGGGAGGTCTTCCAGGGTCCGCAGCCGGCCAGAGCTCACCGGCCGTCAGAGCCTGGACGCCACCATGTTCACCAGGTCCACCAACCGGTTTGAGTAGCCCCATTCGTTGTCGTACCAGCCGATCACCTTAACCAGGTTCTCGATGGCCATGGTGGATGGGGCGTCGAAGATGCATGAGTACTCGGAGCCGACGATGTCGCTCGACACGATGAGATCCTCGGAGTAGGCCAGGATCCCCTTGAGCGAGCCACGCTCGGAAGCGGCCCGGAAGGCCTCGTTGACGTCCTCGACGGTCGCCTCCCTCTTCAGCACGCACACGAGGTCGGTGACCGAGCCGTCGGGGACGGGGACCCGCATGGCCAGCCCGTCCATCTTCCCCTTCAGCTCGGGGAGGGCCAGCGAGCTGGCCTTCGCCGCGCCGGTCGAGGCCGGCACGATGTTGATGGCGGCCGCCCTGGCCCGGCGAAGGTCGCGGTGCGGGAGGTCCAGCAGGTTCTGGTCGTTCGTGTAGGCGTGGATCGTGGTCATGAAGCCGCGGTCGATCCCGAACGCGTCCCCCAGGACCTTCGCCATCGGCACCACGCAGTTCGTCGTGCACGACGCGTTGGAGATGACATCGTGCTTGGCCGGGTCGTACTCCTCGTCGTTGACCCCCATCACGATCGTGATGTCCTCGCCCTTCGCGGGTGCGCTGATGATGACCTTCCGGGCCCCCGCCTCCGCGTGCTTCTGGGCCTTCTCCCTGTCGGTGAACAGCCCGGTGGACTCGATGACGATGTCGGCTCCGAGGTCCTTCCAGGGAAGGGCCGCCGGATCGCGCTCCGCCAGCACCCGGATCCGGTCGCCGTTCACCACCAGGCTCTCTCCCTCGACCTCGATCTGGCCGTCGAACCTCCCCAGGACCGAGTCGAACTTCAGCAGGTGGGCCAGCGTCTCGGGATCGGTGATGTCGTTGACCGCGACGAAGTCGAAGTCGGCGCCGCGCCGTCTCGCCGCGCGGAAGAAGTTCCGCCCGATGCGACCGAACCCGTTGATGCCGATCTTCACGCTCATCTCTGCCTCCTCAGGGATCGCACGGGCCGCTCGGGCCCGTGCCGCTCAATCCTAGTACCAGGGGAGGGAGCGGCGATCGGCCGGTCGCGGGCCGGATCGGTCGCCGCCGGGTTCAGTCGCGGCCGAGGTCGCGATTCGGCCACGACCACCGAGCGGTGGCGTCCACCGGTGCACCCGATGGCGATGGTCAGATAGGCCTTCCCCTCGGCCACGTACCCGGGCACCACGGTGTTGAACAGCGACCGGATCTTGCGGATGAACTCGCCGTACGCCCGCTGCCCGGTGACGAACTCCTTGACGGTCGGATCGGTCCCGGGGAGGGGACGGAGGCGGTCGATCCAGTACGGGTTGGGCAGGAACCGCACGTCCAGGACGAGGTCGGCGTCGCGGGGCAGGCCGTTCTTGTACCCGAAGGACACCAGGGAGACCTGGATGCGCGTCTCCGCCGGGGTGCGGGCGAACAGGTCCCGGACCCGGTCGCGGAGGTCGTGCGGGGACATGCCGGTCGAATCGATGATCAGGTCGGCGCTCTCCTTGAGCGACTGCATCATCAGCCGCTCCTTCCGGATGCCCTCGACCACCCGGTCGTCGGGAGCCAGCGGGTGCCGCCGTCTGGTGGCCTCGTAGCGCTTCACCAGGTCGTCGTCGGACGCCTCGAGGAACAGGATCCGGTACGGGATGTGGAGCGCCTTCAGCCCCTCCAGGCCCTTCGACAGCTCGGTGAAGAACACGCCCCCTCGGACGTCGGCGACGATGGCCACCCGGGCCGGGCTCCCCGACGTCGTGGCCAGCTCGGCCATCTTCCCGATCAACGCGGGAGGGAGGTTGTCCACGACGAAGTAGCCGAGGTCCTCGAAGCACTTCGCGGCCTCCGACCGACCGGCCCCGGAGAGGCCGGTGATGATCGTGAAGTCCACCGCGCCGGCGGGTTCGTCCGGAGCCGTCTGGCGGCGGGTCGCCGTGGCCATGGTCAGCCAGCCCTGCGGGCGGCGGCCACCAGCTCCGAGGGAGTGGTGGCCGGGGCGTCCGGACGGTGGAGGTGGTCGTAGACGATCATGGCCAGGACCGGGCCCACCCCAGGAGTGCCCCGGATCTCCTCGACGGTGGCCGTGCGAAGCCGGGCCAGCGACCCGAACCGCTTGAGGAGGGCTTTCTTCCGGGTCGGGCCCACTCCGGGGACGTCGTCCAGGGGCGAACGAAGGGCCCGCTTCTCCCGCTTGGCCCGGTGGTAGGTGATGGCGAACCGGTGGGCCTCGTCCCGGAGGTGCTGGAGCACGAACAGCGCCTCGGATCCGCGCGGGATCACCAGCGGCTGCGGCTGCCCGGGGAGGTAAACCTCCTCGAGCCGCTTGGCCAGGCCCACGGCCGGGATGGCCAGACCGTGCTCCGCCAGGACCCGTTCGGCCACGGCGAGCTGGCCGCGGCCCCCGTCGACGACGATGAGGGAGGGAGGATAGGCGAACCTGCCGGGCCGCCTCCGGCCATCTCCGGGGCCGGCCTGCGACCTCCCGTCGGACGCCGCCACCAGCCGGGCCAACCGCCGGCGAAGGACTTCCTCCATGGAAGCAAAGTCGTCCTGTCCGGGCACTCCCCTTACCTCGAATCGGCGATAGTCGCTTCGCTTGGGCAGGCCGTCCTCGAATACCACCATGGACCCGACCGTGTCGGTCGGCCCGAGGTTGGAGATGTCGTACGCCTCGATCCGCAGCGGCGCGAGGGGCAGCCCCAGCACGTCGCCGAGCTCGGCGAGGGCCCTC
>VAYG01000019.1:14881-19707 GCA_005885015.1 Actinomycetota bacterium
CCTTGGCGTTGTGTCCCACCACCTGGAGCAACCGGCGGCCGTCCCCGCGGGCCGGGACCGAGATGCGGACCCGGCCGTTCCGGACGCCGATCAGCCACCGCTCCAGGACGTCCTGGTCGGCCGGCCAGGCCGGCACCAGGATCCGGGGCGGGACCTCGTCGCGGTCCATGTACAGCTCCCGGAGGAAGGACCCGACCAGCCTGGGCGGGTCGATGTCCTCGACCTTGTCGACGACCCAGCCCCGGCGCCCCATGACCCGTCCCCTCCGGACGAAGAACACCTGGAACGCGGCTTCGAGGTCGTCCTCCTCCACCCCGACCACGTCGAGGTCATCCTGGCGGGACAGCACCATCTCCTGGCTCTCGATGGCCTTGCGGGCCGCGGCGAGCTGGTCGCGAAGCTTGGCCGCCCGCTCGAACTCCAGGACCTTCGCCGCCTGGCGCATCTCGGCGTCGATCCTGGCCAGGACCGGTTTGTGGTTGCCGGCCAGGAAGTCGGCCATCGCCTCGACCAGCTCCCGGTATCCCTCTTCGGTCACCCCCGTGGTCTCCGGCACGCGGGCCCGCGCACCGGCCGATGTCGTAGTAGAGGCACGGCCGGCGGGCCCGAGCCCGCTGGTCGAAGAAGGCGTTGGAGCAGGTCCGGACGGGGAAGACCCGGGTCAGCGCGTCGAGGGTCTCGCGGATGGCGTAGGCGTGGCCGTAGGGGCCGAAATAGCGGACGTCCTTGCGCTTGGGGCCGCGCAGGACCCTCGCCCGAGGCCACCGTTCACCCACCGTGAGGGCGAGGTACGGATAGGACTTGTCGTCCCGATAGCGGACGTTGAACCGGGGGCGGTGGGCCTTGATCAGGTTGTACTCGAGCATCAAGGCGTCGACCTCGGTGGTAGCCACGATCCACTCCACCGTCTCGGCCTGCTCGAGCATGGCCTCGGTCCGGGCATGAAGCGGGCGCCCCCAGTACGAGGCCAGGCGCTTCCGGAGCGACATGGCCTTGCCGACGTAGATGACCCGGGCGTCGGCATCCCGGAACAGGTAGGCGCCCGGTGCGTCGGGGATCGACGCTGATTCGGGACGCTTCACGCTCATGGGCTCTCGGCACCCCATTGTAGGCCGGGCGCGAGGGCCCTTCGCCAGGAGATTCGAATTGCTGCAGGAAGTTCGCCCTGGGGCCAGCAGCCGTCCCGGGCCGTACGCCTAGCCCTTGGCAACCACGAACGTGCCGAACATCTGGGTGGGGTGGATGTCGCACTGGAAGTAGTACGTCCCGGCCGGCAAGGCGTCCACCTTGTAGCTGGTGGTCGCCGGGCCGGTGATGAAGTCTCCGGCCGAGGTGGCCCCGCCCAGCCGCTTGGTGGTGGACGAGTCCGTGTAGATCTCGAAGTTGTGCGGCGTCCCAGCGTCCTGGTTGTCGAAATCGACGGTGAACGCCTTTTCCGCCGGAGCGGCCAGGCAGTTCGTGTCGAAGGCCGTGTTCTTGGCGGTCACCTTCAGGGTGGTCCCGCTCGGCTGGCACGCGGGCGGCCCGCCGGAGGACGTGGGCTGGGGAGAGCCCGTGGGCTGTTGAAGGGTGGGCAGCGGGAAGGCCAGGGCCAGCGACCCCTCCGAGCTGGTGGCGACCTCGAGATTGGCGTTCACGCTGTCGAACCACGCGACCGCCTGCTTCTGCCCGTCGGCGGAGACGGCGATGCTGGGGTTCGTCCCGCCCTGGCTGCCCTGGACGGGCCTGACGCCGAATGTTCCGTTCCTGTCGGCAGCCGCGACGATCCGGCCGGCGGCGGTGTCCGCCCAGGTCACGTAGTGCACGCCCTTGTCGTCCAGGGCCAGCCCGGTCGACCACCTCGGGTCGGAGGTGCCGCCCTTGCCGGGCGACGATCCGAGGTCGTCCACCTTCCACGCACCTGCCTTGGACTGGGCCAGATGGACGCCGCCGGCGGCGTCGTAGTACGCGACGTCCGGGTTCGCGCTCTTGTCGAGGGCCAGGGACGCGCCGTACCCCCCGGCGCCGGGGACCTTCTCGATCGTCCATTTCCCGCCGGCTCGCCTGGCCACCCCCGTCGTCCCGTGGTCGCCGAAGGCCACGACGGGGTCTCCGTTTCCTCCGACGGCGATCGCCGTGACCGTGGCCGGGGCCGCCGCCGGCCCCGAGTTCGGCTGCACGGTGTCGACCGTCCACGCCCCCGCCCGGCCATGCGCGACCTTCAGCGCGCCGGTCGAGTAGAACGAGATCCACACGGTCCCATCGGCGGCAACGGCGACCGACCCGGTGAAGCTCGGGCTCCCGGCCACCCTGTCGGGGGCCCCGAACGACCCGCCGGCGTCGGTCGAATAGAACAGGCCCTTGGGCGTGGCCCAGGCCACGTGGTGCTTCCCCTGGGCGTCGATCGCCAAGCTGGTAGTCACCCCGGCGACGGCCTGTCCGTTCGCGTTGGCGATCTCGGGGGCGTCGCCCTCGGCGGGGTTCGTCTTCTGGGGCGTGACCGAGGTGCGGGTCCATATGCCCTTGGCCAGCGTGGCTAGGATCACGGCCGGGGGTTGGGGATCGCCGGGCTTCACCGCGGGAGGGATCTGTCCCTTTGTCAGGACCGGCTGATACAGGAGGTAGGAAACGGCCGGGGCGCCGCTCTGATCCAGCCGGACCGAGGCGGACCGCCCGGCGTCGTACAGGGAATCGACCACCGAGACCTGGATGGCCCCTCCCTGTTGGAGCGGGACGTCGGGGGGATTGGTGGCCGGCGCGCACGCCGCTCCGGCGAGCCCGGCCACTGCGAGGAGGGCGGCGAGCCTGACCAAGGCTCGTGATCTCAGGGGTCGAGGCAAGGCGGCGCTCATTCTATACGGGCCCATCCGGGTGCCGATCGCGTCAGGCCCTGGCTCCCACCGGCTGCCGCCGCTCGCGGACGATCCCGAGCACCTCGCTCAGGAAGGCGCCGGTGTAGGACCCGGGATGCTGGGCGATGTCCTCCGGGGAGCCGGCCGCCACCAGCTCGCCTCCCTCGTCGCCTCCCTCCGGGCCGAGATCGATGATCCAGTCAGCGGTCTTGATCACGTCGAGGTTGTGCTCGATGACCAGCACGGTGTTCCCCGCCGCCACCAATCGCTCCAGCACCGAGAGGAGCTTGCGGATGTCGTCGAAGTGGAGCCCGGTCGTCGGCTCGTCAAGGATGTAGAAGGTCCGGCCGGTGGCCCGCTTCGAGAGCTCTGCGGCCAGCTTGACCCGCTGGGCCTCCCCTCCGGACAGCGTCGGCGCCGGCTGGCCCATCCGGATGTAGCCGAGACCCACGTCGGACAGCGTCTGGAGATGGCGGGCGATCGCCGGGATGTTCTGGAAGAAGCCCAGCGCCTCGTCGACGCTCATCTCCAGGACGTCGGAGATCGACCGGCCCTTGTACCTGACTTCGAGCGTCTCGCGGTTGTAGCGCTTGCCCTTGCACACCTCGCAGGTGACGTACACGTCCGGCAGGAAGTGCATCTCGATCTTGATCTGGCCGTCCCCGGCGCAGGCCTGGCACCGACCGCCCCGCGGGCCGGGCACGTTGAAGGAGAACCGTCCGGGCGTGTAGCCGCGGACCCTCGCCTCGGGGACCTGGGAGAACAGGGACCGGATGTGGTCGAACACGCCGATGTAGGTCGCCGGGTTCGACCGGGGGGTTCGCCCGATCGGCGACTGGTCGACGTTGATGACCTTGTCGATCTCCTCCCATCCGGCCAGCCGCCGGTGCTTTCCAGGGACCACCCGCGACCGGTTGACCTTCACCTGGAGCCCGCGGTGGAGGACCTCCTCGACCAGGGTCGACTTCCCGGACCCGCTCACCCCGGTCACGCAGACGAGGGCGCCCAGCGGCACGGCCACGTCGATGCTCTTCAGGTTGTTCTGCCGGGCTCCCTCGACCTTGAGCCAGCGCCCGGCCGGCTTCCGCCGCACCTCGGGGGTGGGGATGGAGCGCCGGCCGGTCAGGTAGGCCCCGGTCATCGAATCGGGATCGCGGAGCAGCCCCGAGAGGGGCCCCGAGTACACGATCTCGCCCCCCCGCTCCCCCGCCCCCGGCCCGATGTCCACCACGTGATCGGATGCCTCCATGGTGGCCTGGTCGTGCTCGACCACGATGAGCGTGTTCCCCAGGTCCCGCAGTCGGAGCAGCGTGTCGATGAGCCGCCGGTTGTCCCGCTGGTGCAGCCCGATGGAAGGTTCGTCCAGGATGTACAGGACCCCGACGAGCCCGGACCCGATCTGGGTGGCCAGGCGGATCCGCTGGGCCTCTCCCCCGGCGAGGGTGGCCGAGGCCCGGTCGAGCGTCAGGTAGTCGAGCCCCACGTCGATGAGGAACTGGAGCCGCGCCCGGATCTCCTTGAGGATCCGCTCCGCGATCATGTGCTCGCGTTCGGTGAGGTCGATCCGGTCGAGGAAGGCGACCTCGTCCTTCACGGACTTCGTGGTGAACTGCCAGATGTTGATCCCTCCGACGGTGACCGCTAGCGACTCGGGCTTGAGCCTGGCGCCCTTGCACGTTCGGCAGGCCACGTCCCGCATGTACTGCTCCAGCCGCTCTCGCGTGCTGTCGCTCTCCGCCTCGGAGTAGCGGCGCTCCAGGTTCGGGATGACGCCCTCGAAGGTGGTCGTGTAGGAGCGCAGCCGCCCGAACCGGTTGCGGTAGGTCACGTGGACGGGCTCCGCCGACCCGTACAGGATTGCCTCTCGGGCGTCCTTCTGGAGGCGCTTCCAGGGGGTCTTGGTCGAGACGCGATGGGCCTTGGCCACGGCCTCCAGCAGCCGTTTCCAGTATTCGAGGCGGGCCCCGGCCCAGGGGGCGATGGCCCCCTCCTCGA
>VAYG01000020.1:0-11241 GCA_005885015.1 Actinomycetota bacterium
GCCATCGTTCGGGGGAACGGATGGCCGCCCCCCGCCGCAAGGCCTGGGCGAACGCCTCTGCCACCGCGTCGCTGGCCACCTCCCGGTCGCCCGCGAAGGCGAACACCGCCCGCCACATGCGGTCTCGCTCGTCCCGGTACAGACACTCCAGCTCGCCATGCGGGCTCGTGTCCACTCGCACGTCCGGCCCTCTCATTCACACAGGGGACCAGGGGCCCCGAATCCTTACGCCGCGGCGTGGGGAAAGGTTCGAGCCGGGGGAGGGTGGGGAGATGGAACGGGCGGCTCCACCGGAGCCGCCCGTCCCCTCGAGCTGTTGGCGCTACTGGATCTCGACGTTGGTGAAGATGTCCGTCTCGCCGATCCCCGTCTGGTCGAACGCGCTGTCCCGGCCGTCGGTCCATACCGGGTACACCACGCTGTTGGACGCGGCGATCCCGCTGTAGTCCCCGATGAACGAGGCGCTCTTGAAGAACGCCTTGTCCGGGTCCCAGATCGCCGTCCCCACCTCGATGTTGTTCCAGGTCAACCCGTCGTCGGTGGAGTTCGCCTGGAAGGCCACGATGTCGTGGTTGTTCGGGTCCTCCCGGCAGTCCAGCCATACGGCGTAGGAGTTGCCGTTCGGGCTGGTGGCGACCCAGGGGAAGAACTGGTCGTTCGGCGCGGCATCCCCGCCCGCCGTATGGCTGACCAGCTGGGGCGCGGACCAGGTGAAGCCGCCGTCCGTGGATCGCTGGGCGACGATGTTCCCGCCGCTCGCCGCCATGTCGTTGTAGTTGGTGTACATGAACAGGAGCGTTCCGGTCACCGGGCTGTAGGCCAGCGACTCGGTGTTCGGCGCGCGGAACTTCTTGTTCGGCAGAAGGTCCGCCTTGTTGGGGTTGTCCACGAAGTAGCCCGGCTTGGTCACCCGAACGGGCTTGGGCAGGAAGCTGTTCCCCCCGTTGGTCGACTTCTGGAGGAAGTAGTTGTGGTCGATGCCCGTGTTGCACTCCTCCGTGACGTAGGAGATGTCCAGGACCCCGGTCTTCTCCACGACCGGCACCGAGTGCTGGTTGGCGGAGTGACCCCGGCCGTTCCCCCCCGGGTCGTCCGGGACGACCGCGGTGTGCTGGAACACCGTCAGAGACGGATCGAATGCCGGCACGGAGTCCGTGTAGGCGAGCTGGATCGGGCAGTAGTCGCTGAACCCGCTGTCGAGAACGTGGAACTTCGTGTACGTCACGTAGATTCGCCCGTAACGTGGGCTGTTCGGGTAGTTGTCGACCGTCAGGTATTCCTTGTCGTTGAAGATCGAGGGGTCAACCACGCCGTGGGAGTAGTCGTAGTTCGTGGCGACGAGGGCCCGCTGCCGTCCCGGCGTCCACGTGGCCCCGTTGTCCAGCGACACGAAAAGGTGGACCTCCGAGTAGGGGAGCGACCGGAAGAAGCACAGCTGGGTCAGGTAGAACGCCTTGTCACGGCGGCTGTAGGCGATCGCCGGGTCCCCGCCCGTGCAGAAGTCCCCGTTGCCCCGGAACTGCGGGGTGAGCCGGGTGGACGCCCAGCTGTTGCCCGAGTCCGAGGTCCGCATGATCACCACGCCGCCGCTCACATAGTCGTTGGCCGCGGCCACGGCGATGGAGGGATCCCACACGTTGTACGCCACCGCGGTCTCGTTCTGCGGCAGCGGCGGATAGGTGTCGTCATTCATCTGGACGTTCGGGCCGAACTGGCCCCGGGTGTGCTGCAGGGGCGCGCGCCCGTACTTCGCTCGGGCCGCCAGGGCCTCGTCGGAGATCATCGCCCGGGCACCGGCGGAGATGCCGCCCGGATAGTTCTTGATGTGCTTGATCCAGCGCGGGTCGGACGAGGCCGAGGCTGCGCCCGTGACGGAAAGGCCGAGCATGGCGCCGCACGCCGCGACGGCCGTGAGCACCTTCAGGACTCTGCCCACCAAAATCAACCCCCTTCTCGAGAGAGGACGCCCCTGAACAGGCCGGCGAACTCTAGGCGAGACCGTTCAAATGCGCAATCGCGGCCTGGCCTTGGGTCGGCCGGCTGGTCAGGGGCGGCGTCCCATGATCCAGGCCAGCACCGCCGTGTAGTCCCCGTGGCCCCACCCGCCCTCGTCCGCCTCGGCCAGCCAGCTCCGGGCCGCCTCGCCGAGGCGCAGGTCCGTCCGGGCAGCCCCGGCCGCCTCCGAGATCAGGTCCGCGTCCTTCCGGGCGAGGGCCAGGGGGAACCGGGCCGGATAGTCTCCGGTCTCGATCGCCCGGCGCCGCCGCTCGGCCTGGGCCGACAGAGGCGTGGCCGCCAGGATGTCGAAGGCTGCGTCGCGTGACAGGCCCTGACCCTCCGCCAGCGCCAGCGCCTCCCCGAGGGCGCCCAGGACGGCGAACAGCGTCGAGTTGGCCACGAGCTTGGCCGCGGCCCCGGCCCCGACCGGGCCCACATGGAGGGGCGTCCCGAGAACGGACAGGAGCGGCGTCCACCGGGCGACCAATGGATCCGGGCCACCCACGAAGATCCGAAGGGCTCCGGCCTCCGCCTCGGCCAGGCTGCCCAGCACGGGCGCATCCAGCAAGGCGGTGCCGGCAGGCAGCGCAGAGGCCAGCTCCGAGACGGCCCGCACCCCCACGGTGGACATCTCGATGACCGTGGTGGCCTCGCCGGACCCGGCCGCGACACCTGTCGTCCCCTTGGTGACGGCCCGGAGCGCGTCCGGGTCGGACACCACGGTCACCACGACCTCGGCGCGGCGCGCGGCATCCGCGGGACTCTCCGCGGCCACGGCACCCAGCCCGGTCAGGGCCGGCATCTTCTCCGGCGTGCGATTCCAAACGACCAGCTCGTGCCCAGCATCGAGGAATCGGCGAGCCATGCGGCTGCCCATCCCACCCAGCCCGACGACCGCGACCACGGTCATCCCGGAATCATCGCCCAGGACGTCCCGGGGCCGCTCGCTCCCGGTTCCCCGTTACCAGCGCCCCGGGTGGACGACCAGGTCCAAGGGCCGGCGAGCGGGCTCCCTGAGCGGGGCCAGCGGCCGGTCCGCGGGGTAGCCGAGGGCGATGAGAACGGCACAGCGACGGTCCGTCGGAAACCCGAGGATCTCCCTGGCCAGGTCCTGGTCGGCCACCGATGCGTGGCCGCTGCCGATCCCCACATCGGCGGCTGCCAGCATCATGCTCATGGTCGCCTGGCCCAGGTCGTACTCGATGGATTCCCGGGTCCGGGGGTCGTCGGCGTCCGGGGCGATCACCGCGATGGTCGCCGCCGAGGTGGCCACGTGGGTCGCGGCGCGCCCGCTGCTCGTTCATTGAGGAGGGGGAGCGCCGTCCCGCTTCGAGGATCCGGTCGAGGTCCTCCGGGGCGATCGGTCGGTCCGAGTACTGCCGGACGTTCCGACGGGCCCGGATCGCGTCCCAGGTCTCCACCCCGGCATGCTACTCCGCCTGCGGGTGAGCCTTCTGACCTAGGTCCAAGTTGGGTCCACCGCCCGAAGTGGGCGATGCAACCCCCCGCCAAACTGGCCAACCGATCGACATGCCAAAGGCGAGGCGACCACTGCGAGGGGCCCAGGCGCCGTCGGGAAAGGCCCGGCGGGTCTATCCACGCGGGCGGACGTGCAAGCTCTGCGGTGCCCCCCTCAGCCGGTACAACCCCTCGGAGTTCTGCTACCGCCACCAGCCCAAACGCTATTCGGCGTAGCCGGTCGAAAATCCCTTCCATCCTGTAGCGAATCGCCGGGCTCGGGCGATGTATAGCCTGAGTGGACCCGATCGGAGGAGGGGACGGGTGAGTGGATCGCTGATCACGGACAGGGCGGAGGCGTGGCTGGTGCCCTGCGACGAAGCGGAGGACGCCACCACCTACCTGCCCCTGATCCCGGCCTCCACCACCTCCCCCGAACCGGCCGGTGACCGGATCGCCCGTGCGTGGTGCGGCGCCTACTCGGCCCGCGGGGCGAGCTGCGATTCCTGCGGGTCGCCGCTCAGCTGAACGAGAACCCCTGACGGGGGACCGGTCAGGTCGAGGTCAGGCGGTAGACGGCCCCGTCGATCGACACGATGAAGAGCCCGCCCAGGTTTCCCTCGGCGAAGGAGACGATGTCGCTGACGGTCCCCGAGATCCCCATCTTGATCGGGCTATGGCCCGGGTACCGCCTCCAGATGTTCGCCGAGCAGAGGTCCGCGTAAAGGTAGTAGCCGTACAGGCTCTGGATCGAACCCCGGTACATGTAGCCACCGATCACCGCGCAGTTCCCGTTCGTGTGCGGATATTCCTGGAACGGCCACCGCAGACGGCTCTCGTCGATGTTCTCGTCGTGATACAGGTGATTGCCCTCGTACTTCCGCCATCCGAAGTTCAGCCCTGGGGCCTCCCCGTGCTTGATGTAGTCGAGCTCCTCCCAGGAGTCCTGTCCGACGTCGCCGATCCGGAGGGAGCCGTTCAGACGGTCGAACGAGAACCGCCAGGGGTTCCGAAGTCCGTAGGCGTACAGCTCGGGGGTCGGGTTGGCTGCGCCCACGTCCATGCGCCACATCTTTCCGAGGGGCGACGAGAGGTTCTGCGCGTTGTCGTTCGGGTCGCCGGATCCGCCGCCGTCGCCGGTCGCGTAGTAGAGGATGGCTTGGCCGTTCTTCGCGGCGATGGGATCGATCTGCAACTGCCCCCCGTTGTGGTTGTTGTAGGTGGGGTGGCCGATCGAGTCCAGTACGACCTCCGAGTTGGGATCGGCCCGGTTCGGGTCGCTGGCCATCCGGAGGAACCGGGAGATCACGATGGTCCCGGAGTTGTCGGTGTAGTAGACGTAGAAGCGCCGGTTGCTGTTGTACCCGGGGTCGAAGGCCATCGACAGCAGGCCTCGCTCGCCGTCGGTGGACACCCGCGAGGAGATGTCCAGGAACGGCGTGGACAACAGCTTCCATCGGGGGGAGGCCACCGTGGCGATCCGGATGACCCCGCCCTTCTCCACGATGAAGTACCGCGAGGTCGATCCCGGCGGGGCGATCATGTAGATCGGGGAGCTGAGCCCGGAGACCTTCAGCTCGAGCTTGTAGGTGACGGCCGCCTCCGAGGAGCCTGTCTGAAGCGCCCCCATCGGCACGGCCAGGGCCATCGCCACGCAGAGCCGAGCTACCAGCCGGATCCCCCGGCGCGCCACCGGACCGCCTCCCATGCTCAAGGGATCGGCCGGCGGGACACGCGACTGGAGGGGGCGGTTCTCAGCAGGCCGCCCGGGCCACCACCTGCTCGCAGGACGAGGCCGGGAGCACCTCGACGCTGCCCATCTGGGAGAACGGGGCCATGAACGCTTCGACCTTGCTCTGGTCGGCGGCGTCCACGATCAGGTAGAGGGCGTCCCCCCCGGTCACCACGGCCTCCCCGTGGATGTTGACGCCGAACTTCTCCCCGCCGGGCTTGGACACGTGCTGCGCCAGCATGGGCCCCACCTGAGGGTTCCCGGCCGGGCAGGTCTCGGCGGCGTGCTCGTGCCGGACGATGAACAGCGGCATGTCGGTCTCCTTCCCTCCGGGACGCGGTGGCCGAGCCCGGCCAGCGTGCAGCGATTCAAGGGCCAGCTCGCCCGGTTGTCAACCGTCCCGTGATCGTGACTCGGGCTCGGTGCCCGAAGGGTCGATTCCAAGGGCGAGCGCCTCGACCACCTGCTCCTCCAGCCATCCCAGGTAGAAGTACAGCGCGTACGCAGTGCCGTCGGGATCGTCCTTCGCGATCTCCCGGTCGTAGGTCTCCTCGGTGACGTCGAGCCTGGTCCCCAGCACCAGCCGGAGATCGTTGACGGCCGACAGCCAGGATGCGAGCTGGTCCTCCGTCAGGCGGGTGGCGTCCAGCGTGGCCTCCATGACCTCCAGCGCCTCCAGGTGCGCGGTGAGGAGATCGTCGCGCACCAGCCGCCGGTACTCCTCGCTCCGTTCGGGGTCGTCGCGATAGGCGGGCGGGAAGAGCCGTCCAACGGCCGGGTCGTCGGTGGGCAGGACCTCGCGAAGCTGGGATGGCAACGTCCGCAGCAGGTCCCGCTCCGCCTTGGGCAGGCGCAGCTCGAAGTCGCCTTTACGGGTGCGCTTGAGCCGCCGCTGAAAGCTCCTCACGCCGGCGTCGGGCGGTCAGGACGGGTGCTCCATGGTCGCCCAGAGCCCGTGGGCGTGGAGCCGGAACGTGTCGAACTCGGCCTTCTCCCGGTTGCCGCTGGAAACGATGGCCTTCCCCCTCAAGTGGACGTCCATCATCAGCTTGTGGGCCTTCGCGAGTGACATAGGACATGAGGTTGATCGGGTCGTTCCAACAGATGACCAGCCAAGGACGGTCGGGGACCACCACGTCCTGTGCGGAGGGTCGATCGACCTCGACGGGTACGGTGGCTGTCGTCACGTCATCCATTGTGTCAGGGGGTGGAAGAGTGCGGGAGGGGTGAACGTCAGGTCTTCCGCCGCTCGCGCCGGTCCAGGATTGGTACGCGAGCCGGCGGGGCAATGCGGTGGGGGATTGACAGGCTTGCCCCGCCTCCGATATATCTAGCGTCGATATATCAGCTCCCGTCATAGCCGAAAAAGGACGCTCGTTGGTGCCCCGACCGCCGGACGCCGGAACGAACCCACCGCCTCCACTCACCCCGGCCACGTTCCACATCCTGCTGGCCCTGGCCGCCGGCGAGATGCACGGGTACGCGATCATGCGGGAGGTCGCGATCCTCTCCGACGGCCGGGTGAGCATGGGCCCGGGGACCTTGGCTGATCGAGGAATCGGACCAGCGCCCCGATCCCGAGCTGGACGACGAGCGGCGTCGCTACTATCGGATCACCGAGCTCGGCCGGCGGACTGTGGTCGCCGAGGCCGAGCGGCTCTCCCTGCTGGTGCGGGAGGCCCGCCAGCGCAGGCTCCTCGGCCCGGATCGGGGCGTCCAGCTCGGGGACGCCGGATGACCCGACGGGCCGAGACCCGCCGCTTCGTCCCCCCGGACGGCCGGAGGATCGAGCGGCACGTCGGCGCGTACCGGAGGCTGCTCGTCCTGTACCCCTGGCGGTTCCGGCGGCGGTTCGGCACGGAGATGGTGCAGGTGTTCCGGGACCAGCTGAGGTCGGAGCTCCGGGCCGGCGGCATGGCACCCGCGGGGCGCGCCTGGGTCCAGGTGGTGATCGATGTCGTTCGCACCGCCCCCCGCGAGCGGCTCCGCGGCCTCATCGAAGGGGAGTGGCGCGAATCGACGCTGGCCGGAGGGAGGTCTGGCATGTTCCGATACACTCTGCGCAGGCTTCTGCTGTCGATCTCCGTCCTCGTGCTCGCGAGCGTCCTGGTCTTCGTCCTGGTGCGGACCACCATCGACCCGCTGGCCGGATGCAGCATCAATCCCCAGACCCGGCCCGAGCAATGCACGAAGGTCCGGCACGAACTCGGGCTGGACCGGCCGCTCACCGTTCAGTACGGGAAGTGGCTCGGGCACTTCGCACGCGGCGACTGGGGGACCTCACTCCTGTCGGGCCGGCCCGTGTTTCCCGACATCCGCTCCGCGCTGGCCAACACCCTGGTCCTGGGGCTCACCGCCACGGCCTTCTCCCTCCTCCTGGGGATCGGGATCGGCTTGTACTCCGCCTTGCGCCAGTACTCCTGGTTCGATCACGTGAGCACGGGGGGAGCGTTCATCGGCTTGTCAATCCCCAACTTCTGGTTCGCCCTTCTGCTCCAGGTCTTCTTCGGCATCTACCTCACCAAGTGGCTGGGGCTGCACGAACCGATCTTCGCGACGGCGGGCATGTACAAGCCGGGGACCGAGGAATTCCACCTGATCGACCGGGTGCGCCACCTCGTGTTGCCGATCCTGGTCCTCTCGGTGCAGGAGATCGCCGTGTACAGCCGGTACATGCGCTCGTCCATGCTCGAGGTGATGCACAGCGACTACCTGCGGACCGCCCGGGCCAAGGGGCTGGGGGAGGCCCGTTTGGTCTACCGCCACGCCATGCGCAACGCCCTGATCCCCATCACCACGGTGGCCGGCCTGTCGATCGGAGCCCTGGCAGGGGGTCTGATCATCACCGAGAGCATCTTCGAATGGCCCGGCATGGGTCGGCTGTTCATCCAATCCATGTTCCGAGGCGACTACCTGATCGTGCTCCCATGGCTGATGGTCACCGTCACGTTCGTCATCGTCATGTACGCGGTGCTCGACCCTCGGATCCGGTACGGCTGAGCGCGGGCGCTATGCTGGCCGCATGTGCCGAAGCATCAAGACGCTGCGCAGCTCGGAGTCGCCGCCGATGGAGGAGGAGATCCACGCCGCGGCCCTCCAGTTCGTCCGAAAGGTGAGCGGGTACCGGGCGCCATCCAAGGCCAACGCGGAAGCGTTCGACGCAGCGGTGGGGGAGATCGCCGAAGCTTCGCGCCGGCTCCTGAGCAGCCTCGTGGTCGGAACCGGGACCGGCCGCCTGGCGGAGCGCCCTCGCCGGTGAAGACCTATCCCTCCGACGACGGCTCCGCCGCCTTCGTCAGCCTGACGAGGGGCGAGGACCTCCTGGAGGGCCTGAACGAGGCCGTGCGGGAGCTTGGGATCGAGGCGGGCACGCTCCAGGTGATCGGGGGCTTGGAGGAGGCCACGGTCGGTTACTTCGATCCCCAGTCCGGCCAGTACGAGCGGATCCCCACAGGCCACGTTGAGATCAGCTCGGGGCTCGGCAACGTATCCATCCGGGACGGAGAGCCGTTCATCCACCTGCACCTCGTCCTGTCGGGCCCCGACGGCTCCTCCGTCGGCGGGCACGCCATGGAAGGGTGCCGCGCCTACGTGGTGGAGGCGTACTTCCGCAAGCTGGCCGGCCGGCCGCCGGTGCGCCAAGAGGTTCCCGGGCTCACCCTGAAGGTCTGGCCGGGAAGCTAGGTCAGGACTCTGTTTCCGCCGCCGGCGGGTCGGCGACGACCTCCGGCTCGCCTGGCTCGCCGGCCGGCCCGGTGGCGCCATCGCCTGACCCGTCCGGGGCCCCGTCTCCGGCCGCTGCCGGCCGGGCTTCGCCGTTGCCGGACAAGGCGGGACCCTCCGCGACCTCGCCGTTCCCGTCGGGGCCGAGGTCCACGCGGGCCGGGACCAGGACGGGGAGCGGCACGGCCACCTTGGCGTGGCCCTTGTGAGCCGCGACGGCCTCCTGGTGGTAGGACTCGGCCACCTCTTGGAAATCGGGCGCCGAATACTGCCGCCCGTCCACCAGCGGTCCCTGGACGCCGTCGATGATGGCCGCCACGTCTTCCCCGGAGATCGTCTTGCTGGTCTCCAGGGCGTGCGCAACGGCCAGGATCTCCCGTCGGTTGTCCCCCAGCAGGGTCCTCGTCCGCTCATACAGCTCCTGGAGGCGGGCCTCGACCCGCTTGCCCAGCTCGGTCTCGAACAGGTTGCGGTCGGTCCCGTCCTCGGCCGAGATCTGGCTCCGGGTGGTGATCCCGAACTTGGTCACCCGATGCGACGCGAGGCTGGACCCCATCCCGATGTAGGCCTCCATGAGGGTGGCGACCTGGGTGGAGTTGCGGAGGTCCCCGGCCACGCCGGCCGAGTGGTCCTCGTCGAAGAACATCCGCTCGCCGGCCAGGGAGGCCAGCGACCCCACGATGTCCACCTCGTACTCCGACTTCCAGTTCACGAACTGGTCCTCCGGAGGGATGAACGAGACGAACCCTCCCACGTCACCACGCCGCTCGATGGTGGCCATGTCGATGACGGCGTGCTTGCGAAGCCGATACGAGACCACCGCGTGGCAGGCTTCGTGGATGGCCACGGCGTGGCGCTCTCGCTCGATGTATTCCGTGTCGTCCGGAAGGCCGTGCTCCTTCAGCTGCTTGGCCCGCAGGGTCCGTCTCGCACCGCGATCACCAGGGCCTCGTTCACCGTGTCTTGGATGCTGGCGCCCGTGGCATAGGGAGTGATCACGGCCAGCTTCTCGATCTCCTCGGACGTCAGGGCGTGCTTGACCTTGCCCAGGTAGTACTGGTAGGTCTCCCGCCGACCCTCCTTCGGCGGGTACCCCACCTTGTAGATGCGGTCGATCCGGCCCGGTCGGAGCATGGCCTCGTCCAGCACGTCCGGACGGTTGGTGGCGAAGATGTGGAGGATCCGGTACTTGGGTGGTGGCTTCGGTCGCATCCCCAGGACGCGCCGGACGATCCGGTTGAAGAAACCGCGCGGCTTCTTCAGCCCGGACATCTCGGCCAGGAGCGCCTGGAGGGTCCCCATCCCACCACCGCCCATCCCACCGAGCCCGGCGATGATCCGATCGACCATCCTCCCGGGCTCGTCCAGCCCGGTCGTGGGGAGGCTCTCCCGCATCAGGAGCGAGGCGGTCTCCGGGGACATGTACGCCATGCCGTTGCACCCTGCCAAAGCCCACGGGCTCGGCACGATCCCGGTAACGCCTCCGGGCACCGCCCCGCCCCCGCCGCGGTTCCCCAGCGAGTCGGCCTCGTCGAAGAAGACGATCACCCCGCCGTACCTGAGGGCGATCTTGCGGAGCTTGCGGTACAGCCCTTTCACCTTGAGGATGCCCACCCCGAGGAACATGTTGATGAAGGCCCCGGGATCGACGAACACGAACGGCTTGCTGGTCTCGCCGGCCACCGCCTGGGCCATGAGCGTCTTCCCGGTCCCCGGCGGGCCCCACAGCAGGATGCCACCGGGGACGTAGCCACCCCGCTCTTCGATCGACTCGGGGTCGTCCAGGAAGATGATGTTCTCCTTCACCCGGGTGAGCACGGCGTCCTGGCCCTTCACGTCGGTGAATCGCGTCTTGATGTCATCCGGCATGTAGACGTCGACGCCGCCCCGGGACAGGAACCAGAACAGCCCGATGAACTGGAACATCACGAAGAGGAAGCCAAAGGCCAGCTGGAAGGCGAACGGCAGGGCCTTGGTGATGGCGATGGGGAGCTGGATGAGCGCGGTGGCGGGAGGGAGGTGGTAGATCTTGGCCAGGAACAGGTCGACGATGGCCAGGATGAACAGGAGCTTCAGGACGCGGCTGATCCGGAAGCGCGTCCAGTCGTTCATCCTTCCGGTGCGCTTCTGTGCACGCGCGAAGAGGCCGGTCCAGCGCCGGTGCCAGCTCGCGGAATGCTCGCTGATCAGGTAGTGGATCTGGCGGACGGCCTCGACCGCGGCGAGGCCCAGGAGCCACCAGTATCCGCGGAGCGTCTGGTTGAGGGCCTCCGACGAGCTGATGGCCGGGTCGAACTGGGCCAGGTTCGCCCAGAGCATCACCACCCAGG
>VAYG01000020.1:11286-20576 GCA_005885015.1 Actinomycetota bacterium
GAGGCGGTCCTCGTCGCGCTCCCGGCTCTTGAATTCGGCCGCCAGCGCGGGGACGCCGCCGTGGTCTGCTGGGGACCCCAGGCTGCCCGGTTCCTCGGCGTTCATGTCAGTGCTCCTTCACGGTCCACGATTGGGCGATCTGATCGATGAGCGTCTTGTTGTCCCGGTAGCAGTGGGACTCACACCGTAATACGAACAGATAGAGGCGATTGGTCGGGGGGTCGACGATCGCCTCCTGGGTCACCCGGATTACCTGGTTGTTCACCGCGACGTTGCCCACCCCCCCCAGGACCACGTCGAACGTCATGTCGCTTCCGTGGAGCCCACCCGGCAACACCACGTCCTTGTACGAGATCATCTCGCCCAGGTTGGCCTGGATCAGGCGGTCGACCGGATAGACCCAGTTCCGGAGTGTGGCCAGCGACAGCTCGTCCCGCACCTGGAAGGGGAGCGACTGCACGCGGGCCGTCACCACCGGATAGCTCGGCGCGTCGGCCAGGCTCAGGATGTGCTGGATCGAGGGCTTGGGGCTGGCGGCATAGCCGATCAGCCATGAGAGCTGTCGGTTCGACTCCGCCGACAGGCTCTGGCCGCTCGCCACCAGCAGGTCGCGCTTGTCGAAGAACCTCCAGTTGTCCGGGATCTTGAAGTACGCCCGCCGGTCGGAGCTGCTCACGTACACGAAGCCGGACCCCGTGGCACACGAGGAAAGGGCCAGCCCGAGGGCGATCAGGAGGGCCGGGAGTACCAGGGCGACGCGCCGTTTGCCCGCCCGGGGGACGTTCGACACCATGGTTCATTATCGACCCTTGAGGCCGAATCATCAGGGCTGGCGTGCAGGAATCCCCTGGTGCCGGGCACCGGCGAGTTTGGGTGACATGGCCATGGGTATCCCAGAGGGGACCAAGCAAGCGGGCCGGCCCGCTCCAACACACCGAGGAGGGACCCAACGTGGTGCTGCTGCTGCTGTTGCTGGTTGCGATCCTTTTCGGGTTGGGCTTCGTGGTGAAGTGGCTGTTCATCCTGGCGGCAGTGCTCTTCGTCATGTGGCTCGCCGGGTGGCTCATCCGTCCCGGCGGTAGCCGCTGGTATTACTGGTAACGGTTCCCTCGATCCGAGACCGGGCCCCGGACGTGCCGGGGCCTTCTCGGTTTCCCCGTCAGGCGACTCATGTCCGATTCAGCTTGATTCATAGGATCGGTCGGAGATGACAGGAAGCCGCTCCGGACGCCGCCTGACCCCCCTCATCGCAACGGCGGCCGCCGGCTTCCTGTTGTTCCTCGGAGCGTGCACGAATGGTCACGCTTCCGCGACCCGGACGAGCGGGAGGCCGGCGGCAGGACCCACTCCCTCCCTTCCCGCGGCCAACCCGCTCGTCGGGCCGGACCTCCAGGGCGACCCCATCGTTTCCGTGGTCAGGCGGGTCGCCCCGGCCGTGGTGAACGTCACCAGCTCGACCCTGTCCGAGGGGGCGTTCGGCCAGGTGCAGCCCGGCAAGGGCGTGGGCACCGGTTTCGTCATCCGTTCGGACGGGATCATCGTCACGAACTTCCACGTGGTCGAAGGCGCCCTGAAGCTGAAGGTCACCCTTCCGCCGCCGGACGGCCGGAGCTTCGACGCTCGAGTGATCAACGGTGACTCCGACCACGACGTGGCGGTCCTGAAGGTCGCCGCCGGCGGCCTGCCCACCGTGCCGCTGGGGGATTCCTCGAAGGTTGCGCTGGGCGAACGGGTCATCGCCCTCGGCTACGCCCTCGCCTTGCCGGGGGGCCCGACGGTGACCTCGGGCATCATCAGCTCCCTGGCCCGAACGGTCCAGGTCCAGGATCCCAGCGAGGGGCTCACCCGCACCCTGGAGGACGCCCTCCAGACGGACGCCGCGATCAACCCGGGGAATTCGGGAGGCCCTCTGGTCGACCTGGCCGGCAACGTGGTTGGGATCAACACCGCCGGGAACACCGGGGCCGAGAACATCGGCTTCGCCATCGCCATCGACGCCGCCAAGCCGATCATCCAGCAGGGCATCGCCCATCCGAACTCGCCGGCGGCCTACCTCGGGGTGTCGACCCAGACCGTCGACGCCGGCTTCGCCGCCCAGTTCGGGTTGCCGGTCGATCACGGCGCCTACGTGGTGGGCCTGGCGCCGGGCGGGCCGGCCGAGAAGGCGGGGATCCAGACGGGGGACGTCATCGTGTCTCTGGGCGGAACGGCCATCGAGACCGACGACCAGCTCCGCGAGGCCATCCTCCGCCACAAGCCCGGAGACCAGGTCACGGTCACCGTCGTGCGCTCGAACGGCACCAGGTCCACCGTGACGGTCACGCTGGACGTCCGACCCGTCGGCCCGTAGGGCCGCCCGGCGGGCCCCCTTCCAGCCCACTCTCCCCGGGGCGCTCGGCGGCTCGTGAGGTCGCTCTGGCGGGGGGACGCCGCGTCCGGGACGTCCTGGCCGACCTGTCCATCGACCCCGACACGGTGCTGGTGATCCGGGAGCGGACCCTCCTCACCCGGGAGGACAAGGTGGAGGACTCGGACACCGTGGAGATCCGGCCGGTCATCTCCGGCGGCCAGGGCCGGGGCCGTTCGCGGATGAAGTGCCGCCGGTGCCGCCAGCCCGCCGTCATCGAGGTCCGCCGACACAACGCCGCGTTCTGCCAGCCGTGCTTCGAACACCACTTCAACGAGCAGGTCCGACGGGCGGTGAAGGAGCACGCCATGTTCGGGCCGGACGACAGGATCATGGTTGCCGTGTCGGGGGGGAAGGACTCGCTGGCGCTCTGGCACGTCCTGCTCGGGCAGGGGTATTCGGCCACCGGGATGTACCTGGGCCTGGGCATCGGGGAGTATTCGGACCGCTCCGGAGAGGCCGCTCGGCGGTTCGCCCGGGACCGAGGAGCGAGCCTCATCGAAGTCGACCTCCGGGACGCCTACGGCTTCGACATCCCAACAGCCGGACGCAAGGGCTCCCGCTCCACCTGCTCGGTGTGCGGGCTGTCCAAGCGCTACCTGTTCAACCGGGTGGCCCTGGAGGCAGGGTTCGATGTCGTCGCCACCGGCCACAATCTGGACGACGAGGCCGCGACGCTGCTCGGCAACACGCTGCGGTGGCAGACCGAGTACATCGCCCGCCAGTTCCCGGTCCTTGCCGCGAAGGAGGGGATGGTCAAGAAGGTCAAGCCCCTGTATCGGTTGTCGGAGCGGGAGACCGCGGCCTACGCGTTCCTCCAGGGGATCGACTACGTGGTCGAGGAATGCCCGCTGGTCGAGGGGAACACCCAGCTCAAGTACAAGGCCGCCATGAACGGCCTGGAAGCGGGTGCCCCCGGCACGAAGGCGTCGTTCTATTTCGGGTACCTGGACCGGGCCGCCCGCCTGTTCCGCGACGACGCAGCCGGAAGTCTCACGCCGTGCCGGCGGTGCGGCCAGCCCACCACAGGGCACTACTGCGCGTTCTGTCGGGCCAGGGCCCAGGTCCTGGGGGAGCCACTGGCACCTCCAGCCGATGACCAGGTCGCCCGCGAGCTGTCCGATGAGGTGCTCCCGGCGGACGTGTACACGCGGACCGGCGGAGGTGGCCCTGGAGGAGGCGCGTGAGCGCCCCGTTCGAGCCGGGCGAGCGCGCCCTCCTGATCGACGACCGTGGGAGGAGGTTCCTGGTCCGGCTCCAGCCGGGGGGGACCTTTCACTTCCACGGCGGGGCGGTCCCGCACGACCTCGTCCTGGGCTCCGAGGAGGGCACGGTCGTCCACTCCACCACAGGGGCGGCCCTGTGGTGCCTCCGTCCGCGGCTCGCCGACTTCGTCCTGAAGATGCCCCGAGGGGCCCAGGTGATCTATCCGAAGGACATCGGAGCGATCCTGGTCGAGGCCGACATCGGACCCGGGAACCGCGTCCTGGAGGCGGGAACGGGGTCCGGCGCCCTGAGCATCGCCCTGTGCCGCGCCACCGGGCCGGAGGGCAAGGTCGTCTCCTACGAGCTCCGCGCGGATTTCCACCAGCGCGCCACGGCGAACCTGGAGGGCTTCTTCGGGAAGGTACCGGCGTGGCTCGACCTCCGGCTGGGCGACGTGCGCGAGGTGGCCGGGACGGGGGAGCGGTTCGATCGCGTCGTGCTGGACCTCCCCGAGCCGTGGGCGGTGTTGCCCGATGTCGGCGCGTCGCTCTCGTCGGGAGGCATCCTCTGCACGTATCTCCCGACCGTGAACCAGGTGCAGGAGGCCGTCCTGGCCATGCGCGCCGCTGGGTACGAGGAAGTCGACACGCTCGAGGTCCTGGTCCGGTTCTGGCACGTCACCGAGCGAAGCGTGCGCCCGGACCATCGCATGGTCGCGCACACGGGGTTCGTGACCGTTGGCCGAAAGGCGTACGCCGAGCCTTAAGGAACTGATCCCCCGGGCCGAGATTCGCGTATAGGGAGGGATGGGCCTTCCCCGGGAGCCTCGGCCCCGGGGCATATATTGGGAAGCAGCGCAAGAGAAGGAAGGCAGGTCAGCCGGATGCCGCAGCAAAGGACGCCCGATCCGCAGGAGCAGCTGGAGCGATACGAGAAAGAGATCCACCACCTCCAGACCCAGATCAAATTCCTCGAGGACGAGACGGCCCTGCTCCGCCGGCGCCTGACCAACTCGCCCCGCCAGGTCAAGCTCCTCGAGGAGCAGCTCCTCCAGAGCCGCGGGGAGCTCTCTCGCGCCGTCTCCCAGAACGAGAAGCTGGCCGAGGTCCTGCGGAACGAGCGAGAGCGGATCGCCGCGCTGAAGGAAGAAGTGGAGAAGCTGGCTCGACCCCCGGCCACCTTCGGGGTATTCCTCACCGACAACGAGGACGGATCCGTCGACGTGTTCACCGGCGGCCGGAAGATGCGGGTCAATGTCGACCCGGAGCTCGACCGGTCCGCGTTCCGCAAGGGCGTCGAGGTCATCCTCAACGAGGCGCTGAACGTGGTCGACGTCCTGCAGCAGGACGTCGTCGGCGAGGTCACGGCCGTCAAACAGCTCATCGGCGAGGACCGGGCCGTCCTGATCGGCCGGGGGGACGAGGAGATGGTGGCCGTCCTCTCTCAGGAGGTCCGGGGGAAGCTCCGGGTCGGTGACCCCGTGCTGTACGACCCCCGCTCCGGATACGCCCTCGAGCCGCTGCCCAAGGAGGAGGTCGAAGAGGTCATCCTGGAGGAGATCCCCGACGTGACCTACGACGACATCGGGGGCCTCTCCAGCCAGATCGAGGACATCCGGGACGCGGTGGAGCTCCCGTTCCTGTACGCGGAGCTGTTCGCCGAGCATCAGCTCCAGCCGCCCAAGGGCGTCCTCCTCTACGGGCCCCCAGGTTGCGGGAAGACGCTCATCGCCAAGGCCGTGGCCAACTCGCTGGCCCAGCAGGTCGCGGAGAAGAGCGGGCGCAAGGACGCCCACTCCTACTTCCTGAACATCAAGGGCCCCGAACTGCTCAACAAGTACGTGGGGGAGACGGAGCGTCAGATCCGCTTGATCTTCCAGCGGGCCAAGGAGAAGTCGGCCGAGGGGTTCCCGGTCATCGTCTTCTTCGACGAAATGGACTCCCTGTTCCGGACCCGGGGGAGCGGCATCTCCTCCGACGTGGAGAACACCATCGTGCCCCAGCTCCTCTCCGAGATCGACGGGGTGGAGGGGTTGAAGAACGTCATCGTCATCGGGGCCTCCAACCGTGAGGACATGATCGACCCGGCGATCCTCCGCCCTGGCCGGCTCGACGTGAAGATCAAGATCGAGCGCCCGGACGCCGACGCCGGGCGGGAAATCCTGGCGAAATACCTGACGAAGGACGTCCCCGTCCATGACTCCGAGCTGGAGTCCGCGGGTGGGCGGGAGCGCGCGGTCCGCCGGATGATCGACGCCACGATCGATCAGATGTACGCCACCACGGACGACAACCGTTTCCTCGAAGTGACATATCAGTCCGGGGACAAGGAGGTCCTCTACTTCAAGGACTTCAACTCCGGGGCCATGATCGAGAACATCGTCCGGCGGGCCAAGAAGATGGCCATCAAGCGGTTCCTGTCCCTCGGCGAGAAGGGCCTCAAGCTCGAGGACCTGGTGACGGCCATTCGCGACGAGTTCAAGGAGAACGAGGACCTCCCCAACACGACCAACCCCGACGACTGGGCCCGGATCTCGGGCAAGAAGGGCGAGCGCATCGTGTACGTCCGGACCCTGCTCGGGGACACCCAGGGCGAGGGCCGCCAGGTCGACCGGATCAGCGCGGGACAGTATCTCTAGGCGCCTGGGCGGGTAGAGTCCTCGGAGCGTTCGGGCGTCGGCGGAGGCGCGAGGACCGATGGCGATCCCAAAGGTCACCGGCATCGAGACCGAATACGGCATCTCGGGCCCTGGGATGGCTGACTTCAACCCCGTGCTGGCCTCCTCGCTGCTGATCAACTCCTACGCCGGGACCCTCCGCCGCATCAGGTGGGACTACGAGCAGGAGTCGCCGCTCCGGGACGCCCGGGGGTACGAGCCCGTCCAGGAGCGCCAGCCGGTCGAGGAGGACCTCGGCCTGGCAAACGTGATCCTGCCCAACGGAGCCCGGTACTACGTGGACCATGCCCATCCCGAGTACTCGACGCCCGAGTGCGCGTCGCCGCGCGGGCTGGTCGCTCACGACAAGGCCGGCGAACGGATCCTCGAGCGGTCGCTCGAAGCGGCGCGACAGCTCCTCCCGCCGGACCAGCATCTGGCCATCTACAAGAACAACACGGACGGGAAGGGCAACTCCTACGGCTGCCACGAGAACTACCTGGTGGACCGGGCCACCCCGTTCTCCCGGATCGTCCGCGACCTCACGCCCTTCCTGGTGACCCGGCAGATCTTCACCGGAGCCGGGAAGATCGGCTCGGAGAGCCCCCGGGACGAGGCCCGCCACGTCTCCTACCAGCTGTCGCAGCGCACGGACTTCTTCGAAGCCGAGGTAGGCTTGGAGACGACCCTGAAGCGCCCCATCATCAACACCCGGGACGAGCCGCACGCGGATCCCGAGAAGTACCGCCGGCTCCACGTGATCATCGGCGACGCGAACATGTGCGAGGTGGCCACCTTCCTCAAGGTGGGGACCACCGCCCTCGTGTTGAAAATGGTCGAGGACGACTTCGTCCCAGACCTCTCGCTGGAGTCCCCGGTGGGAACGCTGCACGAGGTCTCCTGGGACGTCTCGTGCCGCCGGACCGTTCGGCTCAGGGACGGACGTCGCCTGCGGGCCCTCGAGCTCCAGTGGGAGTACCTCGACCTGGCCAAGAAATGGGTGAAGGAGTCCGAGCCCACCGGGGAGAACGGCGAGGTCCTCCAATGGTGGGAGGCCATCCTCTCGGGGATCGAGGAGGACCCGCTCACCCTGCACCGCGAGCTCGACTGGGTGGCCAAGCTCCGTCTGCTGGAAGGCTACCGGGCGCGGGACGACCTGGACTGGCGCAGCCCGAAGCTCGCGATGATCGATCTCCAGTACCACGACGTCCGCCGCAATCGCGGCCTGTATTACCGGCTGGCCGAGGCCGGCCAGGTCGAGCGCCTGGTGGCCGACGCCGAGATCGACCAAGCCGTGGGCGAGCCCCCCGAGGACACGAGGGCCTTCTTCCGAGGGAGCTGCATCCGCCGCTACCCCAACTCGATCGCCGCCGCCTCCTGGGATTCCATCATCTTCGACACGGGGGCGGAGGCCCTCCAGCGCGTCCCGACGCGCGAGCCCCTCAAGGGAACCAGGGAGCACGTGGAATCCCTGCTCGCCGCCTCCGAGTCCGCCGCCGACCTCATCGCCGCCCTCCAGCGGTAACCCGCTCTCCGGCGGTCAAGGCCGGCACTCACCCTTCCGAGGTGGATGTCAGGGCTCGCCATACAATAGGTCCCTGTCCCCGTCGCCAAGAAGAGGTGGGAGCGTTGCCGCAAGAGCAGGAACAGAAGAGGACCCAGAAGAAGGGCGGAGGCTCCGGCGAGGCCGGGCAGGCCGAGGCCACCGAGAAGGCCGAGAAGCTCAAGGAGGAGATGGACGACATCCTCGACGAGATCGATTCCGTCCTGGAGGAGAACGCCGAGGAGTTCGTGAAGTCCTACGTGCAGAAGGGCGGGGAATGACCGACCCGTCCCGGGGGACCTCCCAACCCCCAGGCCTCCAGGGAATCCCGGGATCGGCCTACCCGATGGGCGCGAACCCCAGCTTCGCGGATCTCCTTCGGGCGACCGCCCCCGGGATGGACCCGAGAACTGCGTCGTTGCCGGGCGATGCCGGCCCCGCCACGCAGCCGATGATCCCTCACGGCACCACCGTCCTCGCCATCAAGTTTGCGGATGGGGTGGTCATGGCCGGTGACCGGCGGGCCGTCGAGGGCTGGAACATAGCGGACGAGCGGATCGACAAGGTCTTCCCCGCCGACGAGACCTCGGCGGTCGCCATCGCCGGGGCCGCGGGCCAGGCGACCGAGATCGTCCGGCTGTTCCAGACAGAGCTGGAGCATTACGAGAAGGTCGAGGGCGATCGGCTCTCCCTGGAAGGCAAGGCGAACCGGCTGGCCCAGATGATCCGCCAGAACTTCCCGATGGCCCTTCAGGGGCTGGTGGTGGTCCCGCTGTTCGCGGGGTTCGACGACCGGAGGGGGGAGGGCCGCCTGTTCCGGTACGACGCCACCGGAGGGCGGTGGGAAGAAGCCGACTTCCACGCCACCGGATCCGGCTCCCTGCCCGCCCGGAGCACCCTGAAGAAGCGGTGGCGGCCGGGGATGGATCGTTCGGCCGCCATCCGGGCGTCCGTGGAGGCCCTGTACGACGCCTCGCAGGAGGACGTGGCCACTGGGGGCCCCAATCCCCTCCGGGGCATCTTCCCCACGGTCAAGACGATCACCGCGCAGGGCGTGGTCGCCGTGCCGGAGGACGAGGTACGGGAGGCGTTCGAGGCGGTCGTCGGCGAGCTCCGCGAGGCCCTCCGGCCGAAGGGCGGGAGCAGGGCCAGGGAAGGGTCCGCCAAGGCCGAGGCCTCTCAGGACGAGCGTTGATGTCGTTCCAGCCGTACGTCCCGCCCGAGCAGCTCATGAAGGATCGGTCCGAGTACGCGCGGAAAGGGATCGCCCGAGGCCGCTCTGTCGTGGCCATCGAGTTTCAGGACGGCATCCTGTTCCTCGCGGAGAACCCCAGCGCCACCCTGCACAAGATCAGCGAGATCTACGACCGCATCGCCTTCGCCGGCGTCGGGAAGTACAGCGAGTTCGAGGACCTCAGGATCTCTGGGGTCCGGCTGGCCGACCTTCGAGGCTACTCGTACGGACGGGAGGACGTGAC
>VAYG01000020.1:20600-37714 GCA_005885015.1 Actinomycetota bacterium
GACCCAGATGAAGCCCTACGAGGTGGAGATCCTGGTCGGGCAGGTGGGGGAGACGCCCGGGGAGAACGACATCTTCAACATCAAGTTCGACGGCAGGGTGACCGACGAGCGCGGGTGCGTGGCCATGGGAGGGCGCTCGGAGGACCTCGCAGCCAAGCTGAAGGACGCCTACCGGGAGGGGCTCTCCCTCCAGGAAGCCGTCCATCTCGCCGCACGGGCCCTGTCCGAGGTGGAAGAGCGGCCGATCGACGCGGAGACCCTCGAGGCGGCGGTCCTGGACCGGAACCGACCCCGCCGGAAGTTCCGGCGACTGGGCGACCCCGAGATCACCGGCTACCTTCCCGCTGCAGCCGGCTCCTGACCGCTCCTCCCGGAGCATCGCCAGTTCCCGCCTAGACTGGGACCGTGGACCGCCGGATCTTCGGCCTGGAGAACGAGTACGGCGTGACGTGCACGTTCCGCGGCCAGCGCCGGCTGTCGCCGGACGAGGTCGCCCGCTACCTGTTCCGCCGAGTGGTGCATTGGGGCCGGTCCTCGAACGTCTTCCTTGAGAACGTGTATCTGGACGTCGGGTCCCATCCCGAGTACGCCACGCCGGAGTGCGACAGCACGCTGGATCTGATCGCCCACGACAAGGCGGGAGAACGGATCCTCGAGGCTCTGCTCTCCGCGGCCGAGGTGCGCCTGCACGAGGAGGGCATCTCGGGGGACGTCTACCTGTTCAAGAACAACACCGATTCGGCGGGCAACTCCTACGGGTGCCACGAGAACTACCTGGTCGCCAGGCAGGGTGAGTTCGCCCGCATCGCCGACGTGTTGATCCCATTCTTCGTGACCCGCCAGGTCTACTGCGGGGCCGGCAAGGTGCTGCACGGGCCCCGGGGCGCCCAGTTCTGCCTGTCCCAGCGGGCGGAGCACATCTGGGAGGGCGTCTCCTCGGCCACGACCCGGTCCAGACCCATCATCAACACCCGCGACGAGCCGCACGCCGACGCGGAACGGTTCCGCCGGCTGCACGTCATCGTGGGCGACTCGAACATGAGCGAGTTCACCACCCTCCTGAAGGTGGGCATCACCGACCTGGTGGTGCGGATGGTGGAGGAGAACACCGTGATGCGCGACCTCACGCTGGAGAACCCCATCCGGGCGATACGCGAGATCTCCCACGACATGACCGGCAAGCGGAAGGTCAGGCTGGCGACTGGGAGAGAGGTCTCCGCTATCGACATCCAGACCGAGTACTTCGATCGGGTGGCCAGGTTCCTGGACCGGCGAGGGTCGGATGAGACCGCGTCCAGGATCGTCATGGAGTGGGGGGCGGCCCTGGACGCACTGCGCGCGGGCCAGCCGGACCGCCTGGCCGACAAGGTGGACTGGGTGGCGAAGTACCTGCTGATCGAGCGATATCGCTCCAAGCACGGAATCTCGCTGTCCCATCCCAAGGTCGCGCTGATGGACCTGGCCTACCACGACGTCAACCGGGACCGGGGGCTCTATTACCTGCTGGAGCGGCGTGGGGTGATGGAGCGGGTCGTGCCGGAGAAGCAGATCCAGAAGGCCATGCGGGAGCCTCCTCAGACGACCAGGGCCAAGCTCCGTGGGGAGTTCATCCGCCACGCCAAGCAGCGGCGCCGCGACTACACGGTCGACTGGGTGCACCTCAAGCTGAACGACCAGGCGCAGCGAACCGTCTTGTGCAAGGACCCCTTCCGGGCGGTGGACGACCGGGTCGAGCAGCTGATCGCCCATATGTGACGATCCGGCGGCCGTAACTGGGGCCTGGCCCAGAAGTTCCGCCAAACCCCTTGACGGTTCCATTGGTCTGTACAACACTCCCGCGACCATGGCCCTGCGCGTACTGGTGATCTGGATCGCTTTGCCGATCGGCACGCTCGCGTTGCTGGCCGTGATCGATCTCGGGCGGGCCCTGGCCACCCGGGCCGTCCGGCTGGTCAGGCGCAGCACGATCCGCTCGCACGGCTAACCAGCCGGCGACTGTCCCGACCCCTGTTCAGCCCGCCATCGACTGTCGCCCGCGGCCATGCGCCCTGCCAGCACTCCGGCCGCTCCGGCCGCCTCGAAGAACTCGGGATCCGTCTCGACCCCCCGTCCCATCGACTCCGCCGCCACACCCCGCCGGGCCAGCAGGTCGAGGGCGACCCGGCCGCTCACCTCCACCAGCTGGTGCCGTTCGTCGAGCCGTGCTTCTCTGAGGGAGGACCACAGCAGCTCCCGGCGGCTCGCGTCCTCGACCGTCGGGACGGCCACGTGGACCGGGACCAGCACCACCCGGGCCAGGGCGGTCAGGGAATGATGGGACACGCCCCGATGACGCTCCCTGACGTCGGCGAAGCTGACCCGCAGGGCCGCCACCGGGCGGCCCCCCAGGATGCCGGCCGCGTTCAGGACCATCGCCGACTCGATGTCCGAGGCGCCCCACGTCGTGTTCGTGCCGACGTTGCCCGGACCGTCTCCGGCCACGATGACCTGGGCCCTCGCGGCGTGGCGCGCCGCCAGGAGACCGGTGAACACGTTGACCGCCTCAAGGTCGCCCCCGAAGGCCTGGCCGGCGGTGACCACCGCGTCGAGCAGACCCTCTCGCCGGAGCCGGGCCGCCACCCGCGAGAGCGGGGCGGGCAGCGCCGCGTTGTCGGTCATGACGTAGCTGACCCGGTCGGCCCCGGCGGCCCGCGCCCCGGCCACCGCCGGTGCCACCATGGAGTGCAGGGGCACCCACACGACCGGCACGCCCTCCAGGCCGGCCGATCCCTCCAGGGCCGCGCGGTGCGGACTGTCTTCTTCCTCGGCCACCCGGACCTGAACCTGGAGCGGCGTGTACCGCAGCTTCATGGTCCGTCCCGCGATCGGGCCCGGCCACGCCGGCGACGGCCCGTCGACCGCGACCACGAAGTGCGCCCCTCCGGTACCCAGCCCGAGGGCCACGGCGGTGGTGTTGAGGATCACCCGGTCCCCGGGTCGTACCGGGCCGACCAGCGAGGTGTAGGCGATGGCCACGGCCGGCCCGCGACCGGCCTCCCCCTCGATCTCGACGGAGACCTCCGTCGCCCCGGGCCGATCGTCCAGCACGCCGACCACGGTGCCGCGACGGAGCCGGATCATCGCCGCATTATCATCGCCCGGATGCATCCCCTGGAGCGGCTCATCAACCTGGTCGCCCTCCTCCTCGAGTCCCGCCGGCCCCTCACCTTCGACCAGATCCGGGAGCTCATGCCCGCCTACCAGCAGCAGGACGCCGGCTCGGCAAAGCGGATGTTCGAACGGGACAAGGACACCCTTCGGGAGATCGGGATCCCCGTCGAACTGGCACCGACCGATGCCTGGGAGGTGGAGCACGGGTACAGCATCCCGAAAGACCAGTACTACCTCCCGGAGCTCGCGTTCACCACCGACGAGGTGTGGGCGCTTTTCGTGGCCGCCCACACGCCCGGAGAGAGCGGCGAGGCGGAGCAGGCCTTCCAGAAGCTCTCGGCGGGCACCGCGGCCAACGTGCTCGCGGCGATGGCCGAACGCACCCCCGCGCCCGGGGCGGACCCGTCCGGCCCGCACCTGGGGGCGATCGCCGACGCCCTGGCCCGCCGCCGAGCGATCCGGTTTCGGTACCGACCGACGCAGGGGAAGCCCGGGCGCCGGGAGGTCGATCCCTACGCGTTGGTCTTCAGGAGCGGACACTGGTATCTGGTCGGCCGGGACCGCGGTCACGACGAGGTCCGTTCGTTCCGCCTCTCCCGGCTGCTCTCTCCGGTGAAGGAAGCGGGGGAGGCATCGGCGCCGCCCGAAGGGTTCGACGCCGCTCGACAGCTGGAAGCCGGGCCGTGGGGACTGGGCCTGGTTCCCGTGTCCTGTCGACACGGAAGGACGGATGGGTCGAGGTCGACGTCCCGGCCAGCCAGACGGATGCGTTCGTCTCGTGGGTCCTGTCGTTCGGGCCAGACGCCCGCGTCTACGCGCCCCGGCCCATCCGCGATCAGGTGGTGGCTCGCCTGGAGGCCCTGGCGAGCCATGACTAGCACGACGGCCCGGCAGACGGCCAAGGCCTCGGACCGGTTGCGCCGCCTCCTGGTGGTTGTTCCCTACGTGGTCCGGCACCCGGGGGTCCGGCTCGAAGAGCTCACCCGGCTCTTCGGTCTCGGAGAGAACGAGCTCCTCGAGGACCTGAACCTGCTGTTCGTCTCCGGGCTCCCTCCGTACGGCCCGGGCGACCTCATCGACGTGCAGGTGGAAGAGGGTCGCGTGTGGATCGGGGTGGCCGACTACTTCTCCCGTCCCGTCCGGCTGACCCGATCCGAGGCGCTGGCCCTCTACCTCAAGGGGAAGGCCCTCCTGGGGGCTCCGGGCTTGGAGGAAGCTCCGGCGCTCTCCACGGCCTTGGCCGAGATCGAGCGAGGGCTGGGGGAGGACACGCTGGCCGGGCTGGCCGACCGGGTCGAGGTGGACCCGGGAGGCACCGCGGCTCGAGCTCTCGCCGCCGTCCGCGCGGCAACCGAACGAAGGGAGCGAGTGGAGATCGAGTACTACACGGCCTCCCGGGACGAGCTCACGGCGCGGCGGATCGATCCGGAGCACGTGTTCTCGGCCATCGGGAACTGGTACGTCGTTGCCTGGGACCACCTGGCCGAGGCGGAGCGCCTGTTCCGGGTTGATCGGATCCGGGCGGTGCGCCAGACCGGGGAGACGTTCGAGCCGCGGGGACTGCTCGGCGCCGGGCGGCCCCTGTACACCCGGTCGGGGCAGGACGTGTCGGTTCGGCTCCTGCTGGGCCCGAGCGCGCGCTGGGTGGCCGAGTACTACGAGACCGAGCGGACGGTCCAACGCGCCGATGGCGCGCTGGAGGTCACCCTTCCAACCAAGGACCTTCCGTGGGCCGCCAAGCTGATCCTTCGCCTCGGGGGGGAGGCCACCGTCCTGGAGCCTCCCGAACTCTCCGCGATGGTTGCGGACACCGCTCGGCGAACCCTCTCCCTGTACCGGCGAGACGCCGACGGGACGGGGTCCCGCAGGGGTCCCGACGAGCGCGGCCGGGGCCGGTTCGCCTAGGCCTGGTTTAGGCCTTTCGGCACCTCAAGGGCCTCCCAGGGCCCGCCGATACGCGAGTTGGTATGACCACGATCCGCACCACGTGCCCCCGCTGCGGAGAGGTTGACATGTCGCCCGAATCAATCCTCCTGTCCATCCGCGATCGGGCCGGCGAGGGCTCGTACCGCTTCTCGTGCCCCACCTGCATGGACATGATCGAGAAGCCGGCCGACCGCAAGGTGGTGGCACTCCTGCTCTCCGCCGGCGTCGAGCTGGCCGGCGAAGCGGGGGAGGAAGCCGAGCACGCTCCCGAAGCCCCGGAGCACCCGGAGTCGTACCGGCCCGGACCGCCCCTCACCATCGACGACCTGATCGCTTTCCACTTCCTCCTCCAGGACGACGACGCGTTCCTCCGCGCGCTCCTCTCCTCCGGCGACGGCTAACCGCGCCGGGTGCCCGACCCGGACCGCGCACCACCCTTGCTATCCTCCGGCCCGTGGTCCTCGTCGTCTGGCTGACCGTGGGGCTGGCCACGCTGGCGCTACTCGCCATCATGGGCATCGGTCTGCTCAGGCACCTCAAGGTCCTGACCGGATCTCTCCGCCGGTTCCGCGACGAGGTTCACGCTGCGCTCGAGGAGGTTCAGAAGGAGTCGGCCGAGGCCCAGCGCCGGCTGGAACGAATCTCCGAAAGGCGCGGTGGTAGACTCCGCCCCTAGACGGCCGGACACCGGCCCCGTCCTCCACCCCGGGAGGCACCAGTGTTCAACATCGGCCCGACCGAGCTCATCGTCATCCTCGTCATCGCGCTGATCGTGTTCGGGCCCAAGCGATTGCCGGAGATCAGCAAGACCGTGGGCAAGAGCTTGCGAGAGTTCCGAAAGGCCACCGAAGGCATCCGCGGGCAGATCGAGGAGGGGCTCAGCGGCGACGAGGAGGACGAGGAACAGGAAACGGCGACGGGCCAGCCCGGCGACACGCCTTCCACCGGGACGGTCCCCCAGGCCGAGCAGCCCGAGCAGCCCGACACAACGCCGTTCATCGAGACGGTCCCCCAGGCCAACCAGCCCGAACAGGCCGACGGTTCGGATCCGGCAAGCCCCAACGGCGCGAGCGCCGCCAGCTAGGCCGGTGCCGCCGCGCGTCCCTGAAGCCGAAGGCAGGTTGATCCGGTGGCGTTGAACCTTCGCCGCTTCCGCCGTTCCCGTGATCCCGAGGGAACCATGACCGTGGTGGAGCATCTCACCGAGCTCCGCCAGCGGGTAGTGAAATCGATCCTCGCCGTGCTCGTGGGCATGACCGTCGGTTGGTTCTTGTACCGCCCCGTCTTCAACCTGATGTCCAACCCCTTCTGCGACTTCATGCGGACACACCCTCAGCTGGCGATCGATCCGAAGGACCCCTGCAAGCTCGTGTACCTGTCGGTAACCGAGCCGTTCATCACCAAGATCAAGGTGGTCGCCTTCCTCGGGGTTGGCCTGGCGCTCCCACTGGTGCTGTATCAGCTGTGGCGGTTCATCACCCCGGGCCTCACGTCGCGCGAGCGGCGCTTCTCCGTCCCTTTCGTGGTGTCCTCCATGGTCCTGTTCGCGCTCGGTGGTTGGTTCGCCATGCTCACGCTGCCGAAGGGCCTCGCCTTCCTCCTGGGATTCGCCGGGACCGAGCGGGTCCAGGCCGTGCTGTCGATCGGGAAATACCTCGGCTTCGTCATGTTGCTGATCATGGCGTTCGGGGCGTGCTTCGAGTTCCCCCTGATCCTGATCTCTCTGACGATGGTCGGGGTCTTGTCGAGCAGGCAGCTGCGCGACTGGCGCCGCTACGCGCTGGTGGTCATCGCCATCGTCGCGGCGGTGGTCACTCCCAGCCAGGACTGGTTCACCATGTCGGCGCTCATGGTGCCCCTGATAATCTTCTACGAGCTCTCCATCCTGATCTCGCGACTACTCAAGAAATAACGAAGGGGACTTTTCGTATGGCGATCAAGAGCAAGGGGCGAACGCGCGGCGGTCGGGCGGTGGCGGCGGCTCCCCGCCGCGGGCTCGTCGTCCGCAAGCCACCCATCTGGCGCCGCGTCTGGGTCTGGATCCTCGTCGGGGTGCTGGCCCTCGGCGGGATCCTGTTCGGGTTGTTCTCCTGGATGCATTCACGCGACGTCAAGGCAACCAGGGCTCGGGAGACGCTGGCCATCCAGAAGGTCCTCAACCAGCTCCGGTCCGCCCTGCCAGACGATCGACGCCCCGTCCCCCCTGACGTCGTGGTGATCTTCCCCTCGGTGACCGACGATCTGCAGAAGATCGGGACCGACATCAAGGGGAACGCGATCATCACCCGGGGCCGGGAGATCAGGGAACAGGCCACCGCGTCGCTCAGGAGGATCCAGGCCATCCGGATCGACCGCCTGGTCCCCGCCGAGTTCAGGGCCGACCAGGCAACGGTCACCGACGCCATGTTCCTGATTGCCCGGGCGGTCGGGCTGTACGAGCAGATCGGACGCATCGTCGAGATCTCGGAGGACGTCCCTCGCGCGGACCAGCTGTCCCTGATCCAGCAGGCCACCCGGCTCACCCAGCAATCGGGGGGCTTGTTCGACGCCGGGTACCGGAAGATCGTCCACCTGGCCAACGAGTTCGGCGTGTCGGTGACGATCCCGTTCAGCCCGCCTCCACCCCGGGCGTCGCCCTCGCCGATCCCGTCGGCCTCGCCGTCACGGTAAGGGGATGACGGGCTCGGCGGTGGTCGCCGTCGTGGCCAACCCGACCTCCGGACGGGGGAAGGGCGCGAAGCTCATCCCGAAGGTCGACGCCCTGCTTCGGTCTCTGGACGTCTCCCACACCCTGGTCATCTGCGAGGGGCCAGATGATCCCGAGCGCCTGGCCCGGGACGCCGTGGAGCGAGGGGCGGACATCGTGGCCGCGTTGGGCGGCGACGGCCAGGTCGGAGCCTGCGCCAACGGCGTGATCGGAACCGGGGCGACCCTCGCCGTCATCCCGGCGGGCACCGGCAACGACTTCGCCCGCCACCTCGGGCTGGACCGCAAGGACCCCCTGGCCGCCACCCGCCTGCTCGCCGACCCACCCATCAGGAAGATCGACGTCGTCCGCATCGTGACCCCCCAGCACGAGCGGTACTTCGTGAACGTGGGCGGGGCGGGGTTCGACTCCGAGGTGAACGAGCACGCGAACAAGGTGCGCCGGCTTTCCGGCACCGCCAAGTACGTGTACTCGACGTTCGTCACCCTGGCCAGGTTCGCGGCCGACGATTTCACGGTGACGGTCGACGGCCGGTCCCACCCGTTCCGGGGGATGATGCTGGCCGTGGGCAACGCGAGCTCCTACGGCGGGGGGATGCTGGTGTGCCCGGACGCCCGGTCCGACGACGGCCTGCTCGACGTGTGCGTGATCCAGGAGCTGCCGAAGTGGCAGTTCGTCAAGACCTTCCCCAAGGTGTTCAAGGGCCGGCACGTGGAACATCCCGCGGTGACCATGCTCCAAGGGCGGGAGATATCCATCTCGGCCGGGCGGCCCTTCCAAGTCTACGCGGACGGGGAGGCTGTGGGGACCCTCCCGGCCACGTTCACCGTCCTCCCCTCGGCCCTCCCCGTGGTGGCTCCGCCCGTCGAGGGCGCCCGGTGACCACGGGTCTGCTCCTCCTGCACGCCTTCCCCCTCGACGCCAGCATGTGGGAGCCGCAAGTCAGGTCGTTCGGAGCCGATGTCCGGGTGGTGGCGCCCGACGTGCCGGGGTTCGGCAAGCGCTCGCGCTCGGGAGGGCTGACCTCGATGGACGAGGGCGCCGACGTCGCGGCCGAGGAGCTGAGCGCGGCCGGCGTGGACGGGGCGGTCGTGTGCGGCCTGTCCATGGGAGGCTATGTGGCGTTCTCCTTCTGGCGACGCCACCGGGACCGCGTGCGTGGCCTGGTGCTGGCGAACACCAGGGCCGGCGCCGACGACGAGGCGGGGAAGGAGCGGCGCCGGGCGCTCGCCGCCCGGTTGGGCAGCGGCTTCCTGGTCGAGAACCCGCCGCCCCTGTTGTCCGCCACCGCCTCACAGGAGCTCTGGACCAGGGTCAGGGAGATCATCCGGGTCCAGCCAGCGGAGGGCATCGCCGCCGCCTCCCTGGCCATGGCGAACCGGCCGGATTCCACACCCGATCTGGGAGGGATCGACGTCCCGACGCTGGTCGTCACGTCGACCGGAGACACGCTCATCCCGCCAGAGGCGACCTCTCCGATGGCGGAACAGATCCCCGGGGCGATGCTGGAGACCATCGAGGGCGCGGGGCACCTCTCCAACCTGGAGGCGCCCGAGGAGTTCGATCGGTTCCTCCGCGAGCACCTTCTCCGATGCGGACTCTCCTTCGGCTGAGCGCACCGACCGGCGTATCCTCCTCCGGCACCACCTTGTATACTTCGGCAGATGCCGAACTATGGAATGCGGTCCTCCGACCCGCTCGCATCGACGGCGAGCCTCATTGCCGACCCAAGCCGCGCGTCAATGCTCGTCGTCTTAGCCGAGGCTGGCCCACTGGCCGTCAGCGACCTCGCTGCTGTTGCGCGCGTAACCGCGCAGACGGCCAGCGAACATCTAGCAAGGCTCGCCGAAGGCGGCCTGGTTGTCCGTCAGCAGACGAGCCGATTCCATCGGTATGGGCTTGCCCACCCCGGCGTGTCCGAGGCGCTGGTAGCTCTGAGGAAACTCACTGCTCCAGTGGACTCGACCGCGGCACTGGCAGCTGCGCCGAGGGCCCCATTCGCTGCCGAGCTGGCTGCTCGCTCTTGCTATGACCACTTGGCGGGCCGCCTTGGGGTTGAAGTGACCGACGCGCTGGTTCGCGATCGATTGATCCGTAGGGAGAGCTGGAACCCCGGTCCCACCAGGAGCGGAAGCTACCGCCTGACCAAGAACGGAATTGAGTTCCTCGATTCGCTCGGCATCGTCTCCGCTGAGCTGCGCAGCCTGCGCCGTTCCTTCGCCCACCCCTGCATGGATCGGACCGAGCGGCGGCCGCATCTCGGGGGAGCGCTGGGTGCGGCCATCGCCACCCGGTTGATGGAGCTGCGCTGGATCGAGCGGCTGCCGGAGGGCCGGGCTGTGCGGATCACGAAGGCCGGAGGGGCCGGTCTTCGGGAGCGGTTCGGCATCGACCCGTGAGTCAGCTCGGCCAGCGATACTGGTCCGAGTGACCACCGTCGAGCGCTTCGCCGAGCGATACCCGTTCCCCCTGGACGACTACCAGGTCCGGGCCGCCCAGGCGCTGGAGTCCGGGGAGTCCGTGCTGGTGGCGGCACCCACCGGCTCGGGCAAGACCGTCGTCGCCGAGTTCGCCGTGGAACGGGCCCTGTCCCACCATCGGAAGGCCTTCTACACGACGCCCCTCAAGGCCCTGTCGAACCAGAAGTTCGGAGACTTCGGGCGCCGGTACGGCCAGTCCAGGGTCGGTCTCCTGACCGGAGACAACTCGATCAACTCCGAGGCTGCCGTCGTGGTCATGACCACCGAGGTCCTCCGCAACATGCTCTACGAGAACAGCCCGACGCTGGAGGGCTTGGAGGTGGTCGTCCTGGACGAGGTGCACTACCTCCAGGACCCCTACCGGGGCGCGGTGTGGGAGGAGGTGCTCATCCACCTCCCGCTCTCCGTTGCGGTGGTCTGCCTGTCGGCCACGGTGTCCAACGCCGAGGAGTTCGGCGAATGGATCGGGGCCCTGCGGGGGCCGACCCGGGTGGTCATCGAGGAACGCCGGCCCGTCCCGCTCCGGAACCTCTACCTGGTGGGCCGGGATCTCCACGACATGCACGTCGAGCAGGGTGGCCGGCTCATCCCGAACCCCTACCTGGTCTCGCTCTCCCAGCGCGAGATCCGGGTCCGGGAGTGGAAGCCCCGAGCCGGCGCCAAGTACGGGCGGAGCCTGACCGCACGCATCGAGCGGCCCCGCGAGGGGCATCGTCGCGTCTACGTCCCCCGCCGGGAGGAGGTGGTGACCCTCCTCCGGGAGCAGGGCATGCTTCCGGCCATCTACTTCGTGTTCAGCCGGGCCGGCTGCGACGCGAGCGTCCGGTACGTGATGGAAGCCGGCCTCCGGCTCACGTCGCGGGAGGAGTCCGACCGAATCCTGGAGTTCGTGGACGGGCAGGTCTCCTGGATCGACGAGGGAGAGCTCGCCTCCCTGGGCTTCTTCGAGCTCCGCGAAGCCCTGGCGGCCGGGGTCGCCGCCCACCACGCCGGGATGTTGCCCGTGTTCAAGGAAGCGGTGGAGCGGCTCTTCCAGCAGGGTCTGATCAAGGTGGTCTTCGCCACCGAGACGCTGTCCCTGGGGATCAACATGCCCGCCAAGACCGTGGTCATCGAGGACTTGTGGAAGTTCTCCGGTGAGCGCCACGAGCTCCTGACGCCGGGCGAGTACACCCAGCTCACCGGGCGAGCCGGGCGCAGGGGGATCGACCCCCTCGGGAACGCGGTGGTCCTGTACCAGCGGCAGGTGCCCTTCGAGCGGGTCGCGGGGCTGGCCTCCACCCGCACCTACGAGCTGCGGTCCTCGTTCCGCCCCTCCTACAACATGACGGTCAACCTCGTGCGGAACTACACGAGGGAGGAGGCCCGCCACCTCCTCAACTCCTCCTTCGGCCAGTTCCTGGCCGACCGAGGGGTGGTCACCCTGGAACGACAGCTCGAGCGGGACCGCGCGTACCTCGACGGCTACCGGCGCTCGATGGCCTGCGACCGTGGCGACTTCGCCGAGTACTGGGGCCTTCGGACCCAGGCCGGCAGGATCCGGGAGGAGGGTCGAAGGAGCACCCAGCGCGAGCGGGAGAGCGCCGCTCGCCAGGCCATCGCCGGGCTCCGTCCGGGCGACGTGATCTACCTTCCGTCCAGCCGCCGCCGCGGGCTGGCCGTGGTCCTGTCAACCCGAGAGGGGCGACCAACCGTCCTCACCGAAGAGCGCCGATACTTCCGCCTCGGTCTGCGGGACTTCGAGGAACCGCCCGCTCCGCTGGCCAGGATCGACCTCCCCAGGAGCGGCAGCGCCCGCAGCGCCAGGTATCGGCGGGACCTGGCAGCCCGGCTGGCCACGCTGAAGGTGCGCCCTCCGCGGCCGCGGGCAGCCAGGCCGGATCCCGATGCGGAGCGGCGAGCCCGGGCCTTGGAGCGTCAGGCCGCCGCCCATCCGTGCCACGGCTGCCCCGATCGGCCCCAGCACGAGCGGTGGGCGGAGCGGTCCTCCCGCCTCGAGCACGAGGTCGCGGGGCTGGAGCGACGCATCCGATCCCGGACCGAGACGCTCGGCCGGCAGTTCGATCGCGTGGTCGCCGTCCTCCAGGAGCTGGGCTACGTCCGAGGATTCGCCCTCACCGAGGCGGGGGACCGGCTCCGCCGGATCTACGCGGAGGGCGACATCCTGGTCGTCCAGGCCCTTCGTGACGGGTTGTTCGATGGCCTGTCAGCCTCGGAGCTGGCCGCGCTGGTGTCGGCGATCGTCTACGAGACGCGAGAGCGATTCCCCCGGCGGAGCGAGATCCCCACGCGCCTGCTCCGGGATCGCTTCCGCGCGATGTCTGGAGCGTGGGCGCGGGTGCGGCAGGTGGAGGAGGCCCACCAGGTGGAGCTGGTCCGCGAGCTCGACCCCGGCTTCATGTCCACGGTGTTCGACTGGGCGGAGGGCAAGCCCCTGGAGGACGTCCTGGCCGGGTCGGGCCTCACCCCCGGGGACTTCGTCCGGAGCTGCAAGCAGCTCCTGGACCTCCTGCGCCAGATCGAGGAGGTCGCGGGTCCCGTCCTGGGGGCCGTGGCCCGGGCTGCGCACGGCGCGGTGAACCGGAGCGTGGTGAGTTACACGGGCCTGGAGGGCTAGGGGCGGGGCTATGCCAGGGCTAGGGCCGGGCCGGTTCGAGCCGAACGCCCGAGGCGGCCTGCAAGGACGCGCCCAGCGCGTCCCACGCCACCCGAGCCAGCAGGTGCGACCGGCCGTCGACCAGGGCCGCGCTGGTGACGCGCCCGACCTCTCGACCATCCACCTGCACCGGGTCGCCCGCCGAAACCGGGCCGCCGGCCCGAAGGGCCACCACCATCCGGCGCGGATGGCCCAGATTGCGCATCTTGGCCACCGCCTCCTGCCCCAGATAGCAGCCCTTCCCGAAGGCCACCACGTCCTCGAACCCGGCCTCCTGGGGCAGGTCCTGTTCCAGCACGTCCACGCCGACCTTCGGCCTCCCGTTCACGATCCTCCACGTCTCGAGTTCCTCGCCGGTGGCCTCACCACGGCCGGTGGCCAGTGTCTCGAGCACCTGGACATGATCGACGGCGTCGGCCACGAGGTCGGACCCCGCGCCCAGGCACGAGGGGACCGAGGCCTCCGTCCAGGGCGTGACCGGAGCCTCGGCCGATCCCGGAAGGGCGAACAGCGACAGGTCCTCGGACCGGTCCACCACGCTCACGTCGGAGGAGAGCACGTAGCGATCCAGCAGGCCGGCCACGGAGGACGGCTGGGTCGGGTCCTGAAGCAAGAGGAACCCGTCGGAGCGGCGAGCCACGGTGAACTCGGCCCGGACCTGGCCGGTGGGGGATAGGAGGAGCGAGCGCCGGGCCCGACCGGGAGGGAGATCGGCGACGTCGGCCGAAACCAGATCGTTCAGCCACTCGGCCGCGTCGCCTCCGGTCACGGCGACCTTCCGCCAGTGCGACAGGTCCACGAAGGCCCGGCCCTCCCTCAGCGCCCCCATCATCTGTTCTCCCACGTAGCCAGGATAGCGACGCGGCCCCCGATCCAACCCGCCCCAGTTCTCACTCAGGGCATCGGCGGCGACCTATGATGGCCCGGCGTGGACCCGCCGCTGGAGTCCCTCATCGAGCGGCTTCCCCCGGGGACCGTCAGTACGCATCCGGGTGAGGTCGCGATGCACGCCCGGGACCGTTGGGCCCTGGCCATGCTTCGCGACGCCAGGGGGGAACGGGTCCCGCCACCCGCAGCCGTGGTCTTCGCCGGCAGCACCGAGCACGTTTCGACGACGGTGTCCTGGGCCCGCGAGACCGGCACGGCGGTGGTCCCTCGAGGGGCCGGATCGGGCATCACCGGTGGCGCCGAGGCGATCCGCCGCGCGGTGGTGATCGACCTTTCCCGGATGGATCGGATCCTCGCCGTCGACGACGTCTCCCAGACCGTGGCCGTTCAGGCAGCCGTGAAAGGAGCCTCCCTCCAGGCGACGCTGGCCACGAAGGGCCTGAGTATCGGGTACGACCCGGACGCCTCCGACCTGTCCACGGTCGGCGGATGGATCGCTTCGCGGTCGGCGGGTTCGGCTTCCGCGGCCTTCGGGACGATCGACCAGGCCCTCATCGGACTGACCGCCGTGTTGGGGGACGGAGACGTGCTCCGCCTGGGGCCCCTTCCCGCGGGCGGGCCCGGCCCCGATCTCCGGCGGTTGTTCGTGGGGTCCGAGGGCACGCTCGGGATCATCACCGAGGCGGTGCTGGCCGTCTCCCGCGTCCCCAGGCAATACCTGTGGGACTCGCTGAAGCCGAACTCGTTCGAGAGCGGCGCCGCCCTGATCCGGGAGGTCCTCCAGCGGGGGTTCCGTCCGCTCGTCCTCCGGCTGCTCGACGCCGAAGAGGCGGCCTTCCAGTTCCGGGACCTCGGGCACCGGGGTGCCGCCCTCCTCGTCGGGTTCGACGGCGACGCGCCCGCCGCCGCCGCTCAGTGGTTCCACCTGCGCGAGCTCGGCAAGGAGTTCGGAGCCCGGTCCATCGGTCCGGAGCTGGCCAAGCACTGGTGGGACCACCGCCAGGAGGCCTCCGGCTGGCACGAGGGGGTGATGGGGCCGGCCCGAACCCTCGGGGCGGGGGTGATCGTGGACGTCCTGGACACGGCGTGCCTGTGGCGACGCCTTCCCCACCTGTACGAGGACGTGCGTGGGGCCCTCCTGGACCACGCGGAGACGGTGCGGTGCCGTCTGTCCAGCCCGTATCCGACCGGCGCGGCCCTGCACTTCACGTTCGTGGTCCGCGCGGCCGACGACCACGAGGCGGAGCGCGTCTACGAGACGGCGTGGAAGGAGGCGGCCGCGGCGATCCTGGCGGCGGGCGGAACGGTGGCGTACGACCTGGGCGTGGGGCTGCTCAAGGTCCCGTTCGCAGCCGAGGAGCTCGGCCCGGCGGGGAGCGCCGCGCTCCAACGGATCAAGGCGGCCCTCGACCCGGAGGGGATCCTCAACCAGGGGAAGCTCGTGCCGCCCCCGCAGAACTGATGCCATCATGGGTCAACCCATGACTCGCGCCCTCGCCGATGAGATGACCCACGATCACGCCGGCCGTCTGGCTCGCGCCAAGGCCGAGTGCTCGGCCGCAGGGATCGACGCGCTGATCATCACGCCCTCGGCCGATCTCCGGTACCTCGTCGGATACGAGGCGCCGCAGCTCGAGCGGCTCACCGCGCTGGTCGCCCGGGCTGCCGACGGACCGGTTCTGGTGGTCCCGGAGCTGGAGCGCCCCAGGGCCGCGTCGACCCCCGCCGGTGGGCTCGTCGACATCGTGGGCTGGCGGGACGGTGAGGATCCGTACGCACTCGTGCGCGGGCTCCTCGCCGACGGCCGGACGTACGCGGTGAGCGACCGGATGTGGGCCTCCCACCTCCTGGCCTTCAGGGAGGCCCTCCCGGGCTCCGGCTTCCTGAGGGCCTCGGCGGTGCTGTCCAAGCTGAGGGTGCGCAAGGATGCCAGCGAGATCGCGCTGCTGTCGAAGGCGGCCCTGAGCGCGGACGAATCCTTCCGCCGGATCACCGAGGAAGGACTGGAGGGACGGACCGAAGAGGACGTGGCCCGGTCGTTGCAGCGGCATCTCACGGAGACCGGGTGCGAGTCGGCGGCCTTCTGGATCGTGGGCTCGGGCCCGAACGGAGCCTCTCCGCACCACGAGCCGGGGGATCGAAGGATCGGCGCCAGCGACACGGTCGTGCTGGACTTCGGGGGACGGGCCGGCGGGTATTGCAGCGACCTGACCCGGACGGTCTCGGTGGGGGAGCCCCCGGGAGAGGCCAAGGAGGTTCACTCGATCGTCCAGGAGGCCCAGGAGGCGGCGTTCCGGGCAGCCGGGCCCGGCGTGCCCGCAGAGGAGGTGGACCGAGCCGCCCGCCGGGTCATCGACGGCGCCGGCTTCGGGAACGCGTTCTTCCACCGCACCGGTCACGGGATCGGCCTGGACGAGCACGAGGACCCCTACGTCGTCGAGGGGAACGGCCAGCCCCTGGAGCCCGGGATGTGCTTTTCGATCGAACCGGGGATCTACCTGGCCGGTCGGTTCGGCATCCGGATCGAGGACATCGTCACCATCACCGGCGACGGCGTGGCCCGCCTCAACCACGCCCCGCGCGAACTCACCGTGGTGTCCTGATCGCGCCCGGAGGGTATCCTACCGAGGAGTAGGTTACCGGCCCCACGACCGGAGGCGAGTCGTGTCCCCCGTGAGCATCCCCGACGAGCTGCTCGAGCTTCGCCAGACACTGCGCGACTTCATCGACCGCGAGATCAGGCCGGTCGAGGAGTCCCACCGCCAGGAGATCCAGGAGACGGCCACCTTCGAGTCCGTCAAGGACGAGCGCCTGAAGCTCAGGAAGCGCTCCGCGGAGCTGGGGTTCTGGACCTTGCACATGCCGGAGGAGGTGGGCGGGGGCGGGCTCTCCTACCTGGGCCAGGTGCTCCTGCACGAGGAGGCATACCGGCACGGCCTGATCCTGGCCCAGTTCGAGTCGATCTTCCCGGTGGTCACCGGGCCCACCCCCGTGTACGTGGACTGCACCGAGGCACAGCGGGAGAAATACCTCTACCCACTCATGGCTGCCGACAAGGTGACGTGCTTCGCCCTCACCGAGCCCGGCGCCGGCTCCGACGCCACACGGATCCAGACCAGGGCGACGAAGGCGGACCGAGGAACGTGGGTGATCAACGGGCGCAAGCACTTCATCACGGGCGGAGACTCGGCCGACTTCGCGCTGGTCTTCGCCGTGACCGACCCCGAGAAGCGGGCTCAGGGCGGCATCACGGCCTTCCTGGTCGATGCGGGCACGCCCGGCTTCTCCGTCACCCGGGTCCAGCGGA
>VAYG01000021.1:0-17722 GCA_005885015.1 Actinomycetota bacterium
AACAGGGACAGCCGGAGACGCTCAAGCTCATCGACTTCCTGTCGGACCTCTCGGGGCGGAAGATCCGGGAGGACTCGGGGATCTCCATCAAGCCGATCTCGGTCATGGGCACCAAGCGGATCGTGACCTACGCCTTCGAGTACGCCAGGAAGTACGGACGGAAGAAGGTCACCGCCGTGCACAAGGCGAACATCATGAAGTTCACCGACGGGCTGTTCCTGGCCACGGGGCGAGAGGTCGCCGACAGCTATCCGGACATCGCGTTCGAGGACCGCATCGTCGACAACCTGTCCATGCAGCTGGTCCAGCGGCCCGAGGAGTACGACGTCCTGGTTCTCCCCAACCTGTACGGGGACATCGTCAGCGACCTGTGCGCGGGGCTGATCGGGGGCCTTGGGGTCGCTCCCGGGGCGAACATCGGGGATCGTGCGGCGGTCTTCGAGGCCACCCACGGCAGCGCCCCCAAGTACAAGGGGCAGAACAAGGTGAACCCGATGGCCATGATGCTCTCGGGCGTGCTGATGCTCCGGCACCTCGAGGAGGAGAGCGCGGCCGACCGGCTGGAGGCAGCCATCGCCGCCGTCATCGCCGAGGGGAAGTCGGTCACCTACGACATGAAGCCGACCCGGGACGACCCCACCGCGGTGGGGACCAGTCAGGTGGCCGACGCGGTGATCGCGAAGCTCGGCTGAGCACGAGGGGCATTCAAGGCCGGGAGGCCGCCGGCCGATTCCTCTGGGAAAGGCGTCCTGCGTCCGCCTGCCCTCTGGAGGAGGCCCGTGCAAGACATCGACCTGGCTGCCCTGCTACGCACGCTCGCCGAGCACGACGGATCCGACCTGCATCTGAAGGTCGGCTCGCCTCCCATCATCCGGGTGGACGGCCATCTCCGCCGGCTGGAGGGAAACCGCCTGACGCCGCAGGACACCCAGCTCCTGGCCCAGCAGATCATGCCGCCGGATCGCCGCGGCTGGCTGGACCAGAAGAAGGAGACGGACTTCGCCCTGTCCGTGCCCGGGGTCGGGCGCTTCCGGGCAAACGTGTTCTACCAGCGTGGCTCGATCAGCCTGGTCCTCCGCCGGGTCCGCGTGGGCAGTAAGTCCTACGAGGACCTCGGCCTTCCCCCTGTGGTGAGCCAGCTGGCCGACGCCCCCCGCGGGCTGATCCTGGTCACCGGACCGACCGGCGCCGGGAAGACCACCACGCTCGCCTGCATGATCGATCAGATCAACAACACTCGCCCGGTCCACATCGTGACCATCGAGGAGCCGATCGAGGTGCTCCACCCCGACCGCCAGGCCACCGTGAACCAGCGGGAGGTCGGCATGGACACCGACAGTTACGCCGCGGCCATGCGCTCCGTGGTTCGGCAGGACCCGGACGTGATCCTCATCGGTGAGATGCGAGACGCCGAGACAGTGTGGGCCGCGCTGGCCGCCGGTGAGACCGGGCACCTGGTGCTCTCCACGCTGCACACCTCCGACGCCGTGGAGACCGTCAACCGCATCGTCGACTTCTTCCCCCCGTATCAGCAGCATCAGGTTCGGGTGACCCTGTCCAGCGTCATGCGCGGGGTCATCTGCATGCGGCTGGTCCCGCGGGCCGGCGGAGGCCGGATCCCAGCCGTCGAGGTGCTGGTCAACAACGGGCGGGTCGCCGACCGGATCCAGGAGCCCAGCCGGACCTCGGAGATCCACGAGATCATCGCCGAAGGCGAGTACTACGGCATGCAGACCTTCGATCAGTCCCTCCTCGGACTGGTTCGGAACGGGCTGGTCACGGTGGAGGACGCGCTCCGGGCATCCTCGCAGCCTCACGACTTCATGCTCATGCTGGAGCAGGCAGGGCTGAAGGTCAGCGCGTAGGCCAATCCGGCCGGGTTCGACCCCGGCCAACCCCGCCGGTCCCCCGCGCGATCATCGGGTGGTTCGTCGTCCGTCCCGCGATCTCTCGTAGGATTCGTCCGCGTTTCCCGAACGACGGAGGCGAAGCATGCGAGTGACGGTTGTGGGCAGCGGGTTCGTGGGAGCCACCGCGGCGATGCGGATCGTCCAGAAGGGATTGGCGGACGACGTGGTGATGATCGACATCGTCGAGGACCTGCCGCAGGGCCTGGCCCTTGACATGATGGAGTCGGCGCCGATCGAGGGGTTCGAGCCGAACGTCCGGGGGACCAACTACTACGCGGACACCGCGGGGTCCGACGTCGTGGTGATCACGGCCGGCCTTCCCCGGCAACCGGGGATGAGCCGGATGGACCTGCTCGGGAAGAACGCGGGGATCATCCGCGACGCAATCGGAAAGGTGGCCGCGGGGTCTGCTCGGGCCATCCTCATCGTCGTCACCAACCCCCTCGACGAGATGACCTACCTGGCGGCGGAGGTCTCCGGCTTCCCGAAGCAGAGGGTCATGGGGATGGCCGGCGTGCTCGACTCGTCCCGCCTCCGCTATTTCATCTCCGAAGGGCTGGGGGTATCACCGGCGCGGGTGGAGGCCATGACGCTGGGATCCCACGGCGAGTCGATGGTCCCGCTGCCCCGGCACGCCAAGGTCGAGGGCAAGCCCCTGGCCGAGTTAGTGGACGAGGCGACATTGGAGCGCCTGTACCAGCGGACCAGGGACGCCGGCGCCGAGATCGTGGCGCTGCTCAAGAAGGGAAGCGCCTACTACGCGCCCTCCGCGGCCATCGCCCAGATGGTGAACGCGATCGCGGGGGACACGAATGAGGTTCTGCCGGTCTGCGCGTGGTGCACGGGGCAGTACGGCATCGACGGCGTCTACGTGGGGGTGCCGGCGCGGCTCGGCCGCGCCGGCGTGGAGGAGATCGTGGAGCTCGACCTGAACCAGGAGGAGCTGGCCGCCCTCCGCACTGCCGCCGAAGGCATCCGGGCCAAGTGCGCGGACCTGGCCAAGCTCGGCTGAGGGCCGCTCGCTCCGAGGCTGGATAATCGAGCCGTCATGCTCCAGGTTCGCGACCTCGCCATCGAAGCCGGTGGGCTCCCGCTGCTCGCGGGCGCCTCGTTCTCGCTGCACGCCGGGGAGAAGGTCGGGCTGGTGGGCCGGAACGGCGCGGGGAAGACCACCCTGCTCCAGGTGCTGGCGGGAGAAGCGGAGCCCACCGCGGGCATGGTGCTCCGGGGTGGGCGAACGGGCTATCTTCGCCAGGACCCCAAGGCCCGCCTCGGGGACCCCGGCTCCACGTCGGTGGTGCACATCCTGGAGGGCAGGGGCCTGGCCGCGATGGCCGACCGGCTGGAGAAGCTTCGGCTTGCCGTCGAGGAACGCCCCTCGGAGCGCAACGTCGCCCGCTTCTCTCGAGCCGAGGAAACGTACCGGCACGCCGGCGGGTACGCGGCGGACGCCGAGGCCCGGCGCATGGCGGCCGGCCTGGGACTTGCCCCCGACCGGCTCGACCGTCCGGTGAGGGTCCTCTCCGGAGGGGAGAGGCGGCGGCTGGAGCTGGCCCGGATCCTCTTCGCCGGGACCGACCTCCTGCTCCTTGACGAGCCCACCAACCACCTCGACAACGACGCCAAGGCCTGGCTGATGAAGTTCCTCGCATCCTTTCGAGGCGCCCTGCTGGTGGTGAGCCACGACCTGGTCCTGTTGGACCGGTCGATCACCAGGGTGCTCCACCTCGACGACGGTGGACTGGTGGAGTACCGGGGGACGTACTCCCAGTACCGGACCGCGCGCCGGCAGGACGAGGAGCGCCTGGCCCGCACCGCCGCGCGCCAGCAGGCGGAGATCAAGCGGCTCTCGTCGCTGGCCGACTCGATGCGCCATTCCACGGAGAAGCGGGCTCGCAAGGCGAAGACGCTCGACACGCGAGTGGAACGGCTGAGGTCCCAGGCCGTGGCGGCGCCGAAGCGGCAGCGGAAGGTCAACGTCCGGTTCCCGACTCCTCCACGCTCGGGGAGCGTGCCCCTCGCCGTCCAGGGGCTGGCCAAGAGCTACGGTGGGCCGGCCGTGTTCGAGGGGGTGACGTTCGACGTGGGGCGCGGCGAGCGCCTGCTGGTCCTCGGGCTCAACGGAGCGGGCAAGACCTCGCTGCTGCGCATCCTGGCCGGCCAGTCCGAGCCCGACCGCGGTCTCGTCCGGATCCTGTCCGCCGTCTCCGTCGGCTACTACGCCCAGGAGCACGAGGGGATCCGGCCTGGCATGAGCGTCCTGGCCCACATGCGGTCGCAATCCGACGCTCCCGACGAGAGCTTGCGCGGGTTGCTGGGGATGTTCGAGCTTCGGGGGGACAGGGCGTTGCAGGACGCCGGCACCCTTTCGGGCGGCGAGAAGACGAAGCTGGCCCTGGCCCAGCTGGTGGCCGGCCGGCACAATCTCCTGCTCCTGGACGAGCCGACCAACAACCTTGACCCGCCCGCGCGCGAGGCGGTGGCCCTGGCGCTGGGAGGGTGGCCCGGCACCATGGTCCTGGTCAGCCACGACACGGACTTCGTCCGGGCCCTCCAGCCCGACCGGGTCCTGTTCATGCCGGAGGGCGCGCTCGATTACTGGAGCGACGATCTCGTCGATCTGGTGTCCCTGGCCTGAGGGGTCGATGGTGGGAGGAGACGACCGGAACCACGTCGGCGACTACGTCCGGCAGTTCTTCTCGAACTGGAACGAGTACGACGCGCCCCTGTCCCGAAAGGTCTGGCTGACCCTGAAGAACCGGGCCCGGTCGGTGGCGCCACCGTTCAAGGGTTGCTGCGGCCACCACGGCGAACCCGGCTGTTGACAGGCGAAGCGGGCCGCCGGTCGGGGGCCGGGAGACTAGGCACTCCCCAGGACCTCGGCAGCCTTGTCGGCGATGGCCCGGGCCATGCCCTCCGTGCTGGCGGTCCCTCCGAGGTCCGGAGTGAGAGCCGAACTCTCCCGGAGGACCGACTGAACGGCGTCGCGGATGACGCGCGCGGCGCGACCCTCCCCCAGGTGGTCGAGCATCATCGCCCCCGACAGGACGATGGCGACGGGGTTGGCCGCGCCCTTTCCGGCGATGTCCGGGGCGCTCCCGTGGACCGGTTCGAACAGCGCGTACTCCCAGCCGAGGTTCGCCCCAGGAGCCACTCCCAACCCCCCGACCAGACCGGCACACAGGTCGCTGACGATGTCCCCGTACAGATTGGGAAGGAGCAGCAGGTCCAGGGACTCGGGCTCTGAAGCGACCCGGAGGGCGAGTTCGTCGATCTGGCAGCTCTCGAACTCGACGTCCGGATACGCCGCGGCCTCCTCGGCCGCCGTGCGGAGGAAGACGCCGTCGGAGAACCGCATGATGTTCGCCTTGTGGCCGACGGTGACCTTGCCCCGGCCGTGCCGCCTGGCGAAGTCGAAGGCGAAGGCCACCACCCGCCGGGTCCCCGTGATGCTGATCGGCTTCACGGTGACGCCGGCGTCCGCAGGCACGTCGAGGCCCGCAAGAGAGCGCAGCTCGTCGCGAAGACGCTGGAGTTCGGCGCTCCCTCGCTCGAACTCGATCCCCGCGTACAGGTCCTCGGTGTTCTCCCGGATCACCACGATGTCCACCCGCGGATGCCGTGACGGCAGCCCGGGCAGCTTGAGGGCGGGACGAACCGCGGCGAACAGGTCGAGCTCCTGACGTAGGGCCACGTTGACGCTCCGAAACCCCGTCCCGACCGGTGTGGCGATCGGACCCTTCAGGGCGGTGCGGTTCCTCCGGATCGACTCGATGACCCGGTCCGGAAGCGGGGTGCCCTCCCGGGCGGCGACGGCCGCCCCGGCCTCCTGGATGTCCCACTCGATCTGGGCGCCGGTCGCCGCGATGACCATCCGGGCGGCCTCCGACACCTCCGGGCCGATCCCATCCCCTGGGATCAGCGTCACGCGGTGAGCCACGAGGGCAGATTAGTGCCCGCTCGACGGCCACTCGGGCGGGATCGGAACTCGGGGCCGGCCCCGAGCGTCCTGGAGTCGATCCGAGGGCGAAGGGCGAGACCGGCGTACGATGGGGCGATGGGTTCGTGGGCCGTTCGCCCGCCACATAGGTCCAATGGACGGGACTCTGGCCCATCTGCTGATTGACACAGAGGCTCTCACCCGGAGAATCCCTGGTCGCAGGTTTAGAGTGAGGAATACTAGGAACAAAGAACTAGGCCCACTCCATCAGGGGAGGGGGCGGCAGGAGACAGGGGGTGGGAATGAAGCGGGTTGCCTTCATCGCGGTGGCGGCGTTCTTGCTCCTCCTCGGAGGATCGAGCCTCAGCCAGGCCGGGGAGAAAGCGGGGTCGCTCCAGTCGACGCAGAAGAAGTCCGGCGAGGCTAGGCTCGAGTGGTCGGGCACGTGCGCGCTCCACTTCCGGTGGAGTGGCTTCGCACCCGGGACTCCGGGGACGATCACCGTTCACTTCCTCGGCCAGACCGTGACGAAGACCTTCGTGGTGGATTCGTCCGGGAAGGGGCACAAGCCCTTCCATCTGCGGAAGTACCTGTCGACCCATCCGCAGGCCACGCAGGTCTCCTACACGATCACCGTCGGCGAGGTCACGAGTTCCGGCTCCGTCACGATCCGCTGCAAGTGCCCCGGCGGCGGCGGTGGCGGCGGCGGCGGCGGTGGCGGCAAGGGCGGCAACGGCGGTGGTGGGGGAAGCTCGGCGCCTCCGGCCACGCCGGTCTCGTCCCAGCCGGGGTTCGCCGGCTAGCGATTGGTCGCGATCGCCGTAAAGATCGCGAAGCTGCTTGCGGGGACGCTGCTCGTCATCGCGGCGGGCAGCGTCCTCGTTCGTTTGGTACGGCCTCCGGTCACCTCGGCCGGCTCGAACAGCCCCACCCCATCCCCCAGCATCGTGGTCGACAGCCCCTCCCCGTCCCCGTCGGTGGTTCCAGCGTGCGCGCAACCCACGCTGATCGGGACCGTCGATCAGGCTCGGGTGAGCGCACGGAAGTCCGCCGATCCGAAGGCCAAGGTCGTGGCCTCGTTCGGCCGGATCAACGCGGATGGCGCTCCACAGGTCTTCGATCTCCAGGCCGCCACGGCGGGGAGCGACGGGAAGCGGTGGTACCGGGCCCTGCTCCCCGTCAGACCCAACGGCACCACCGGATACCTTCCGGCCACGGCCCTTCGGGTCACCAACACCCAGTACCGGATCCGCGTGGACCGCCCGCACCTGAACTTGACGCTGTTCAAGGGATGCGATCAGGTCAAGCGATTCCCCATCGGCCTGGGAAAAGAGAGCACGCCCACACCCGACGGCCGGTACTACATCATCGCCCTGTTGAAGCCCCCGATAAGGAACAGCGTGTACGGTGAGTACGCGTACGGGCTGTCGGCCTTCTCCGATGTCCTGAAGAACTGGACGGGGGGAGGGATCATCGGCATCCACGGGACGAACGACCCGTCCTCCATCGGCGACCGGAAGAGCCACGGGTGCATCCGGATGTATAACAAGGACATCCGGCAGCTCGTGCCGATCCTGCCGCTCGGCACGCCGGTGGACATCGTGTAGCGATCGGATCCAAGGCCGGCCGGCTATCCCCCGGCCGGCGCGTAGAGCCGGTCGATCTCCTCCCCGTACTTCTGGTAGATCACCCGGCGCTTCAGCTTCAGGGTGGGGGTGAGCTCTTCTCCGTCCAGGGTCCACTCGTCGGGGAGGATGACGAAGCGCTTGACGCGTTCCACTTGGGACACCCGTTGATTCACGTCGTCGACGGCTTGCTGGATCTCCGCGTGCACGCGCGGCTCCCGGGAGAAATCGGCCAATGAGCTGAACCGGAGGCCGTTGTGCTGCGCCCACGTCGGCGCGACCTCGGCGTCCAGAACGATCAGGGCGGCGACGTAGGGCCGGCGGTCGCCGACCACGCACGCCTGGCCGATCAGGGGATGCTGCTTGAGCAGTCCCTCCAGGTTCGCGGGGGACACGTTCTTCCCCCCGGCGGTGATGAGGAGCTCCTTCTTCCGGTCGATGATCGTGAGGTATCCGTCCTCATCCAGCGTCCCGATGTCGCCCGTTTGCAGCCAGCCGTCGGGATCGATCGTTTCCGCGGTCCTCTCGGGGTCTCGGAAGTAGCCGGGGGAGACGTTCCCGCCCCGGACCAGCACCTCGCCATCCTCGGCCAGCCTCACCTCGACGCCGGGGAGGGCGCGCCCTATCCCTCGACGAGCGGCAGCCCGATCCCCTCGAAGAAGTGGAGGGTGTCCAGGCTGATGGGAGCCGCCGCCGTGCCGGCCAGGATGCACTGGTCCAGCCCGAGCGCGTGCCGGACTCTGGAGTACACGAGCTTCTCGAACAGCGCGCGCTGCACCCTGAGCCCGACCGGGATGGCCTTCCGCTCGGTCTTCAAGGCGGCGGCCCTCCTGCCGACCTCCAGCGCCCTCCGTCCGATCTTCCGCTTCCTGGCGTCGGTCTCAGCGGCGAGCCTGGCCAGGATGCCGGCCTGGAGCTTCTCCCAGACCCTGGGAACGCCGAAGAAGGCTTGCGGCCGGACCCGGGGCATCACCTCGAAGACGCGAAGGACCTCGGGGCAGTAGTGCACGTGCGCAACCTTGTGCATGGCGAGGTAGTGGGTGAGGAGCCGCTCGGCGACGTGAGCCAGGGGCAGGTAGGAGACGGCCCTGAGGCCGGTGGGGTAGGCCAGGTTCCGGTCCAGGGAGAGGGCCGTCCACACCGCGTTCCGGTGGGTGATCATGACCGCCTTGGGAGGCCCGGTGGTGCCCGACGTATAGATCAGGGTGGCCAGATCGTCGGGCCTGACTCGCCGCCAGGACTCCTCGAAGGCCTCCCTCCCAGCGGGGGCGGCCAGGGCCTGCTCGCCCCGCGCAACCAGCTCCTTCCAGGGCAGGACCCAGTCGTCCTCGGCCTCGCCGTCCAGCAGGATGACCCGCTCCAGTGCGGGGAGCTCCGGTTTCACCTTCTCCCAGCGCTCCAGGAACTCCCGATCCTCCAGGACGGCGATCTTGGCGCCGCAGTGGCCGGCGATGTAGGCGATCTGCTCCGGGGCCAGCGTGTTGTAGAGGGAGACCGGGGTGGCCCCGGCGTGGACGATCCCGAGGTCGGCGACCACGTGCTCGGGCCGGTTGCGGGCCATGATGGCCACGAAGTCGCCCCGCTGGACCCCCAATCCCTTCAGCGCCACGGTCACCGCGGCGACCCGCTCCCGGTACTGGTGCCAGGTCATGGAGGACCATCGGTCGCCCTCCTCCCAGGACAAGGCCGGATGGGCCGCGTAGCTCGTGGCGTTTCGCTCCAGGAGGTGACAGACGGTCTTGCCCTCGACCTCGGCGTCGATGGCGGCCCGTTCGGCCAGGACGTCTTGTTCAGAGCTCTTCAGCACGACGCCTCCCCGGCGAATCCCGGCGGTGCCGTGCAACTGAAGCATTCCCCCGCCCATCGGGCAAGGCCCGGGCGCCATCGGCGGCCCGGGCCTCGGCCCAACGGAACGGAGAAGAGGGTTACGGGGTGATCGTCACCTTCTTTCCGGGCGAGAACCCGCTGGTCGCGCCGGTGTTGGTGTTCACGAGCTGCGACCTGAACTGGTAGACGCCAGGCGCGAGCCCGGTCGAGTCCCAGATCACGGTCTTGGCCGTGGTGGTCTGCCAGTGGACGAAGGACCCGCCCGGCTCCTTCATCTGGATCTCGTACACGAAGGGCGAGGCGGCGTTCTTGCTCGCCGGCTTGATCTGGAACATCGTCCCAGCGCCGCCGGACGCGGGCGTGGCCTTCATCTTGACCGTGACCGTTCCCACCATGCCCATCCCCGCGTGGAACGTGCAGTGGTAGGGATAGGCCCCCGCGGCGGTGAACTGGAACTGGAACGTCTGGGCCGGTCCGACGCTGCCCGAATCCCACAGGGACAAGGGCGAGTCACCCGTCGACGTGTGTGGCGTGCCGGAGTTGTTGGTCCAGATGACCGTGGCGGCCAGCGCCGCGGATTGGGAGAACAGCACCAACAGCAGGCCGAGCGGCGCGGCCCTCCGGGCGAGACGCAGCATGAGCACTCCTTTCCCCTGGATGAGCGACGGACCTTCCGGTTCCGTGGAGCGGATATTTTGCGCACGGAGGGGTCGTTTGTAAATAGGCCTGGAGGCGAGCCCGGGGCTGGCCGGAGAGGGGGTGGGGCCCGGCCCCCGGGAGGCCGGGCCGCAACCCGGGACCGCCGGGGTCAGGGGCAGATGTGCTCCGTCAGGGTCTGACCGACGGCATGGGGGTCGGATGCGCCCACGGCCCAGACGTCCCCATCCGGGCTGATGGCGACGGAAGAGAGGTCGTTCTCCCCCTTGTCGGCGTTGAGGCTGTGCACCCCATTCCAGGCGGCGTCCATGTAGAACTCGGTGAGGGTGCGGTCCATGCCGTTCTCGGTGAAGCTCCCCACGGCCCACATGGTCCCCCGGGGCCCCGCCGCCACTCCGGAGAGCGCTGTGTCCCCCGAGCCCGGGCTCGGCGTGTGGTGGATGACCCACCGGCCGCCGGTGTGCTGCATGGCCAGCGTGCGGAACCGGTTGCCCACCATGGCGTGCCCCACCACCCACACGTTCTCGGCGTTCACGGCCGCGACGTCGAACAGCTGGTTGTCCTGCGACCCGACGTCCGGGGTCTCGACCAGCTGCCAGCCCCGGCCGTCGAAGTGGACCACCAGGTTCCGGTAGACGCCCGTGTTTCGGTCCAGGAAATACCCGGCCGCCCAGGCGTCCGTCGCGGTGATCGCGTCGACCCCGCCCAGCTGGACGTAGTCGCTGTCGACCTTCGGTGCGTGGACCCGCGTCCACGCGGACCCGTCGTAATGCTCGATGAGCATCCCGACCGGCCCGCGGACCGTGCCGACCGCCCAGATGTCGGACCCGGAGGTCCCCTCGGCGTCGAACAGGTTCCCGAGCTCGATCGGTGGGCTGGGGATCTCCGACCAGGCCGAGCCGTCGTAGTGCTCGACCAGTGGTTTCGACTCGAAGGGTCCGCTCAGCTTGGACCCGACCGCCCAGACGTCGGTTCGTGAAACGGCGTAGAGACCGGACAGCCCGCCGGTGAAGCTCCTCGGCGTGCGCACCTTGGCCCAAGTGGCGCCATCCCAGTGGATGGCCAGCGTCCGCTGGGTCCACAGGTCGTGCGGTGCCGAGATCTCCGCGCCGACGGCCCACGCGTCGGTCGATGACAGGGCGACCACCTTGCTCAACGAGTTCCCGATGCTTCCGGGGCTGGGGCTGTCGACGATCCTCCAGGCCGGACCACAGTCCCCGGCCGCCCGTACCGCGGGCTGCGCCGCGGCGGGATGGGCCATCAGGGTCAGCGCGGCCAGGACCGGGAGCACGGTGGCCCGGACGGTTCGCGGCGTGAAGCGATCCATCTTCTCCCCCTTCGGACGTGGTGTGTCGCACGCTCCTCCCCCGGGGCAACGAGGGGTTCGCCTCCGCGTAACGCTCGTGCTACGGAGAGGGGAGAGAACCCGCCGAAGACGTCAGATCCGGAGGAGGAACCAGACGGCCAGCCCGGTCCCCACCACCGCGGTCCCGTAGCAGGCGGCCGCCACCGGGCGGCCCAGTGGAACAGGGGAAGAGAGATGACCGCCAGCAGGTACAGCTTGGTCAGCGGGTTGTTCACGAGGTGGTGGATCCGGTCGTAGGACAGTGCTCCGGAGGGGAGCCAACCGGCGCCGAAGGCGATCCCGAGGATGGCCAGGTGGATGGGGAGCAGGAGGGCGGCCACGAAGCCGCCCGCGGAGAACAGCCCCCAGGCCATGGCCTCGGCTCGGGATTGCGGGCCCCGGCGGCGGGGGCGCCGCTCCCTGCGAAGGACCTGGACGGCGTCCGACCCCTCCAGGACGGCGCCGACCGATGGCGGGTCGGCTGGCTCCTCTCCCGGCATCAGAACCAGATCGCGAAGTAGGCCACGAGGGCGCTGGCGGCGAGCCACGCCAGGACCAGCCCCGCGATCAACAGAGGCGGCGGGACCACCCTTCGGCCCAGGCGGATGACCACGATGTGGGTGGTGAGGCGGAACCACGTGGCCGTGTGGCACAGCAGCGCCACCAGCACGAACGCCGAGACGGCGATCACGCCGGGGAGCTTCATCCAGCGAAGGAACGAGGCGTATGCCGTCGGTCCCCGCGACAGCATGAGCAGGAACTCCAGCAGCTGACCGGAGACGGCCGCCGCATCCACCATCCGCGGGGATAGGACGGCTGATAGACCGGGTAGCGTGGCTCCTCGCCGGTCATGCCTGCCCTCCGAACGGCAGCATCATCGAGAACATGGCGTCGGTGGTCTTGGCTACCTTCTCCCGCTGGATCGCCGCCGCCGGATCGACCCCCTTGGGGCAGGCGACCGAGCACTCCCCGATGAACGTGCAGTCCCAGATGCCCCAGTCGACGGCGATGGCCTGGTGCCGTTCGGGCCATCCCTCGTCGCGCGAGTCCAGGTTGTACCGGTGGGCCAGGGCGAGCACGGCCGGACCGAGGAAGTCGGGGTCCTTGCCGAACACCGGGCAGGCCGCGTAGCACAGCATGCAGTTGATGCACATGCTGAACTGCTTGTAGCGGTCGACCTCCTCGGGGGTCTGGAGGAACTCGCCTGCCTCCATGGACGGTTCGGAATGCCGGATGATCCAGGGCTTGACGGCCCGGAGCTTCTCCATGAAGGCCGTCATGTCGACCACCAGGTCGCGCACGATCGGGAACCCTTCGAGCGGCTGGACCACGACCGGCTTCGAACCGAACTCCCGCAGGAACGTCGAGCAGGTCAGCCGGGGCTTTCCGTTCACCATCATCCCGCACGAGCCGCAGACGCCCATCCGGCACGACCACCGGTAGGTCAGGCTGCCGTCGAGTTCGTCCTTGATGTGGTTGAGGGCGTCGAGGATGACCATGTCCTCGCGGAATGGAACGTCGAACTGGTCGAAGTAGGGCTCGGGCCGGTGCTCGGGCCGGTATCGGGTCACCTTCAGCGTCATCGTCCGGTCGGCCATCGCCCTCCGATCATCTCAGTACTTGCGCTCCTCCGGCGGCCATCGGGTGATGGTCACGTCGCCGTACTCGATCCGTGGGCCCTCCGCCGAGGCGAAGGCCAGGCTGTGCGCCAGGAACCGGTCGTCGTCGCGGTCGGGGTAGTCCCGGCGGGTGTGGGAACCCCGCGACTCCCGGCGGTCCAGTCCTGATCGGACGATGGTCTCCGCGACGTCGAGCATGTTGCCGAGCTCCAGGGCCGCGACCAGCTCGGTGTTGAACGCCCGCTCGCGGTCGTCCAGGGAGAGGTCCGCGTACCGCTCGCGGAGTTCGCCCACCTCCTCCACGGCCTGCTTCAGGGACTCCTCGGTCCGGAACACCCCGGCCCCTCGCTCCATGGCCGCCTGGAGGTCCCGCCGGACGGCGGCGACCCGTTCCGTGCCCGTTTCCTTCTCCAAGTAGGAGGCGACCAACCGCTCCTGCTCCGCCTCGGCCAGGCGGACGACCGGGTTCTCCGAGGGGGCGGCCGCGACCAGGGCATCCTGGGCGGCAAGTCGCCCGACCCTGCGCCCGAACACCAGGCACTCGGTCAGCGAGTTCGAGCCGAGCCGGTTCGCGCCGTTGATGCTCACGCAGGCCGCTTCGCCCGCGGCGTAGAGGCCCGGCAAGCGGGTTCGGCCGACCTCGTCCGTGTCGATCCCGCCCATCATGTAGTGGACAACGGGCCGCACGGGGATCGGTTCGTGCACCGGGTCGATGCCGACGAACTTCGTGGCCAGCTCCCTGACGAAGGGCAGCCGCTTGTCGATCGTCTTCTCCCCGAGGTGGCGGATGTCCAGGTGGACGTAGTGCCCGTACGGCCCTTCGAAGGCATGACCCTTCTCGATCTCCTCGATGATGGCTCGGGACAGGATGTCCCGGGGGCCCAGCTCCATCTTGCTCGGGATGTAGTCTTCGAGGAACCGGCGACCCTCGTTGTTGACGAGGTAGCCTCCCTCGCCCTGCGAGGCCTCGGTCATGAGGATCCCGGTCCCCGGCAGCCCGGTCGGGTGGTACTGCACGAACTCCATGTCCTTCAGCGGCACGCCCGCCCGGTAGGCCAGGGCCATCCCGTCGCCGGTGTTGATGGCGGCGTTCGTGGTGAAGGAGAAGACGCGGCCGATGCCGCCCGTGCATAGGATGACCGCCTTGGCCGTGATGCAGCGGACCTCCGAGTCCCGCATGTCGATGGCGGCCACACCCACGCAACGCCCATCCTCGAGGAGCAGGCTGGTGACGAAGAACTCGTCGAGCCGAACGATGCGCTCGTACTTGAGCGACGTCTGGAACAGGGTGTGCAGCAAGTGGAATCCCGTCTTGTCGGCGGCGAACGCCGTGCGGTTGACGCTCATCCCCCCGAACGCCCGGACAGCCAGGCGCCCGTCCGGCTCGCGGCTCCACGGGCAGCCCCAGCGCTCGGTCTGGACGATCTCCCCGGGGCCCTCCGCCACGAAGGCCTCCACCGCGTGCTGGTCGGCCAGGTAGTCGCTCCCCCGGATGGTGTCGAACGCGTGGAGGTCCAGGCTGTCGTCCGGCCCGAGCGCCGCCCCGGCCCCGCCCTCGGCCGAGACCGTATGGCTCCGCATCGGGTACACCTTGGAGACGAGGGCGATGTCCAGGCCGTCGGAGGCCTCGGCTGCGGCGATGGCCGCCCGCAGGCCGGCTGCTCCGCCTCCCACGATGACGATGTCGTGCGCGATCGTGTCCAGGGATGTCCCCTCGCGGTGTCGGGGCCTTTTTACCGGGTTGGGATCGGTGGCGCCAACAACCCTCGGGAAGGCTACAGCCGGTCGAACATGATGGCCCGCTTGACCTCCTGGATGGCCTTGGTGACCTTGATGCCCCGGGGGCAGGCCTCCGTGCAGTTGAACGTCGTCCGGCACCGGAAGACCCCGGTCCGGTCGGCGAGGATGTCGAGGCGGTCCCGGGCCCCCCGGTCTCGCGAGTCGAACACGAACCGGTGGGCGTTCACGATGGCGGCCGGCCCGATGTACTCGCCGTCGCCCCAGAAGATCGGGCAGGAGGTCGTGCACGCCGCGCACAGGATGCACTTCGTCGTGTCGTCGTAGCGCTCCCGTTCCTGGGGGGTCTGGAGACGTTCGCGATCGGGCGGGTCCTCGTCGTTGATCAGGAAGGGCAGGACCCGCTTGTAGCCTTCGAAGAAGGGCTCCATGTCGACCACAAGGTCCTTGATCACCCGGAGGCCGCGGATCGGCTCCACCGTGACCTTTGGGGCCACGTCCTTCACCAGGACCTTGCACGCCAGGGCATTCCGTCCGTCGATCAGCATCGCGTCGGAGCCGCATACCCCGTGGGCGCACGACCGGCGGAGGGCCAGCGTGCCGTCGTGGAACCACTTCACTTCGTGCAGGGCGTCGAGGAGCCGGTCGGTGGGGTGCATGTTGACCGCGAACTCGTCCCACCAGGCGTCCGGGCGCACCGCGGGGTTGTAGCGGCGGATCTTCAGCGTCAGCCGGACCTCCCCGGCGGCAGGAGGACCTTCCGCCCGGGGTCCGGCCCCGGGCTCCCGGGGCGGCCCCTCCTCCCACAGCTCCAGGTCCTCGGGCCCTTCGTGCGGAGTCTCCGGCCACAGGTCGGGGTGCGCCATCAGTACTTCCGCTCCATGGGGATGTACGGCCCCAGCTTGACGTCCTTGTACTCCATGCGGACGGATCCGTCCGCGTCCCGGTAGGCCAGCGAGTGCACCAGCCAATGATCGTCGTCGCGCAGGGGGTGGTCCTCCCGGTAATGCCCGCCCCGGCTCTCGTCGCGGGTCCGTGCGGCGGCCACCACGGTATCGGCAACGTCGAGGAGGAAGCCGAGCTCGACCGCCTCCATCAGCTCGGTGTTGAACAGCCTGCCGCGGTCCTGGACCCCCACCAGGCGGAATCGGTCACGGAGCCCTGCCAGGACACCCTGGAGCTGCCTGAGCCCGTCCTCCGACCGGATCACCCCGCACAGATCGGACATGCTGTCGGCCGCCAACTCGAGGTTCGGTCCCTTGAGGAGGTGCCGGAGCATCTCCACCGTCTCGGCCTCGGGCCGCTCGGGGAGGTCGGGGAAGGCCTCGCTCGCGGCGAACGCGGCCATGTGCCCGCCTCCTCGCCGCCCGAACACCACGATGTCGAGGAGGGAGTTGGTGCCCAGGCGGTTCGCGCCGTGCACGCTCACACACGCACACTCGCCGGCTGCGTACAGGCCGGGGATGGCCCGTTCCTCCGACCCGACCACGACGCGGGCGTCGGTGTCGGTGGGGATCCCACCCATCCCGTAGTGGGCCGTCGGCTGGATCGGGACGGGCTCGCGGGTCGGCTCGACTCCGAGGTAGATGCGGGCGAACTCGGTGACGTCGGGGATCTTCTTCTCGATGACCTCCGGATCGAGGTGCCGGACGTCGAGGTAGACGTAGTCCTTGCCGTCGATCCCTCGACCCTCCTTGATCTCCTGATAGATGGCCCGGCTCACCATGTCGCGAGGTGCGAGGTCCTTGATGGTCGGGGCGTAGCGCTCCATGAATCGCTCGCCCTCGGCGTTGATGAGGATCCCTCCCTCCCCGCGCACGGCCTCGGATATGAGGATCCCCATCTTGTAGATGCCCGTGGGGTGGAACTGGAAGAACTCCATGTCCTCCAGGGGCACCCCCCGCCGGTAGCAGACGGCCAGTCCGTCGCCGGTGAGCGTGTGGGCGTTGGAGGTGACCTTGAAGATCTTCCCGAACCCCCCCGTGGCGAACAGCACCGCCTTGGCCCGGAACACGTGGATCTCGCCGTTGGCCAGCTCGTAGGCGACAACTCCCGCGCAGCGTCCGTCGCCGGAGAGGATGAGGTCGAGGACGTAGAACTCGTTGAAGAAGCGGACGTCCGTCCGGATGCACTGCTGGTACAGGGTCTGGAGGATCATGTGGCCGGTGCGGTCGGCCGCGTAGCAGGCGCGCCGCACGGGGGCCTCCCCGTGATTCCGGGTGTGCCCTCCGAACCGGCGCTGGTCGATGCGTCCGCGCAGTGTGCGGTTGAACGGGAACCCCCAGTGCTCCAGCTCGATGACCGCGTCGATCGCCTCCTCGGTCATGACGATGGCGGCCGGCTGGTCGACGAGGTAGTCCCCACCCTTGATGGTGTCGAAGGCGTGCCACTCCGGGTAGTCCTCCTCCACGTTCCCAAGGGCCGCGCACATCCCCCCCTGGGCCGCTCCCGTGTGCGACCGCGTCGGGTAGAGCTTGGAGATGACGCAGGTTCGCACCGACTTGGAGGCTTCCAGGGCCGCCCGTAGCCCCGCGCCGCCCGCGCCGACCACCACGGCGTCGTAGGTGTGAAGGGTCGTCACCGGGCGGGCGGCACGCTCAGCAGTGGATCCCGACCGTTCCCGGCCACTTGCAGGGGTCGAACGTGAACACGACGATCGACCCCAGGCCGAACGCGAGCGCGCCGGCGGTGGCGAAGAACCAGTTCGTGGCGATGCGAACGCCGGGCCGGCGGACGTAGTCGAGGGTGATCACCCGCAGCCCGTTGATCCCGTGCACGAGCGCCAGCGAGAGCATCAGCCAGTCCCAGGTCCGCCAGAAGGGGCTCTGCCAGCGGAGGGCGACGAAACCGAAGTTGACGCGATCCACGCCCCCTCCGAACACGTGCATGATCAGGACGTGCCCCACGGCGAGCACCAGCAGGATCAAGCCGGAGACCCGCATGAAGATCCACCACCAGAACTCCCCGGCCCTGGTGGGCCGGCCCCGCCCGGCCCGACGAGGTGCTCCCGTCCCCAGCGAGTCGGCTCGATGGACGCTCCCTGCCCGGCGGCCGGCCTCGAT
>VAYG01000021.1:17760-18078 GCA_005885015.1 Actinomycetota bacterium
CAGCAGGACCGTGCCGTAGACCAGTTGTCGGTTCCAGTCATTTGCCTTGGGCCAGAAGTCGATCACCATGATCCGAACACCATTCAGCGCGTGATAGATCACCATCCCTACCAGGACCAGCTCGAGCAGGCGGATGGGGGGGTTCTTGTACACCGACACCACCCGGTTGTAGGCGGAAGGGCCCCAACCGACCAATGCGGTGTCCACTACGTGGGCGAACAGGAACAGGATGATGCCTACCCCGGTGACCCGGTGGGCCAACCAGGACCACTGGCCCTCGCGCCCCCGGTAGAGCGAACCGAACCCGCCGGTCCGTGA
>VAYG01000189.1:0-1162 GCA_005885015.1 Actinomycetota bacterium
TCGACGAGAACGATCAGCCGCAACAGTTGGAGCTGGGAGCCACAGACGCGGGCGTGGACGTCATCCATCTCCCGGATGAGGACGTCGCATGCTGGCTCGACTTGCGAGTGCATCCCGGACCTCGAATGGTCGCGGGGGGAGTGATGTCCACTCTACCGAACGTACGTTCGATTGTCAACCATGCTCGTGATCGGGCCGAAGCCGACCGACTTATCTCGCGGACCGCCTAAGGGCCAGGGGTCGGTGCAGGCGCCTCCGGCGCTGCCGGGGCCGCTTGCGCTGGCGCCGCGGAGTGGCCGTTCCCATTCGGAAGCGCTCCCGGAAACGCCCACTCGGTCTTGATCGTCTCGGTGGGCCACCGTTCACGNNNCCCTCGTCCACCGCTGCCTGCCAGATGGCTTCGCCCAGCTCCGTCCTGATCACGGTGAGCGTCCATCCGTCGCTCTGACCCAATCCGCCGAAGGAGATGTCGGCGTGCTCGGCGGCGAAGTCCGGGCACTGCAGGCACCCAGGCCTGGTATACGGATATGCCTTCTTCAGCGAGTACTTATGCTCCGCCCCGTCCTTCGTGTAGAAGAGCAGCTTCCCCTTGACGTTGACGCGAACGATGTCCTCCAAGGCGAGCCCCAGCTCCTTCTGGGCGATCTCGACGTTGAGTCCCTCGTAGGTGAACGTCTTGGAGCAGAGGAGCCCGAACGTCCAGGCGATCCGTCTGCGCCATTTGTTGACCCGGCGGGACTCGAGCGCTCCGGTCACGCTGGCCTGGCAGGACATGCCGACCAACGCGACGTTGGTCAGCCCCAACTCCGCAGCCCGGACCAGGGCCAGAGGGTTCGCGGAATACGTGTATCGGGAGCCGGCGGTGGCCAGGACGCCCTCCGCATCCGTGACCACCGTGGGCTCGGCGTCCCAGGGTCGGTCGTCCGAGAGCTTCGAGGTCAGGGCCCCATCGATCTGACCGGACTCCAGGCCCCAGATCAGGAGCGCCGAAACGACCCCCCCGTCCTGCCCCTGAGCGAGCACCCGAGGATCCTTCGCCCGCGCCAGGACGACGTCCCGGTGGACGCCGATGACCTCGTCGACCGAACGGGCCCGGTGGAACAGCATCTGGTCGATCTCCGGCTCCCACTCGCGGAAGCGGGGACACGCTCGCGTGCAGATG
>VAYG01000189.1:1173-3065 GCA_005885015.1 Actinomycetota bacterium
GGGCCCAGTCCGAGCATCTGGATCGGCTTGTCGTCCTCGTAGCCAAGGACGTGGAACGGACAGACGCCCACGCATGCAGAGCAACCGGTGCACAAGCCTGTGGCAACGACCTCGGAATAGAGATCCCGCCACTGAGTCTTGTCGGCGGAGGACGGCATCGCCGGAGAGTATAGGGGCCCCGGGCTCCCTCTCCGACCGCTCCGTCACCCCGAGCGTCGAGCCTTGGCCCGGGCCTTGACGATCGCTCGGATCGACAGGAAGGCCACGATGGCCACGACCTGCGCGCCGAGCACGATCCGGTTGACGTCGACGGCCGGCCGCCACTGCACGTCGTCCCCCTTGACCACGAAGGCTCCTGCGGGGCGGGCAATGAGGGCGAAGCCGCTCCCGGAACCCTTTCCCTGCCCCTCCGGGCCCTCGCCTCCACCTCCGCCCGCGCCCCCCTGGACCTTGGCGACCGGGATCACGGTCACGCCGTTCTTCTCGTAGGGCTCTCCGAACACGCGCTTCACGGTCATGCTGTCCCGGGCCTCCGCTATGACGCTCTGGACGTCCATGGCAGCCGCTCCTCTCGTGACGCGACGGAACCGGCGAACGATCGAGGTTCACACCAAGCGCGCGATTCCGCAAACGGCCCCCGTCGCTTCCACGCTGGTCCCCGGCTTGCTAGGCTGCCCGCCGTGCCCGCTCGGAGGGAACCTCGTGCTGGACGGTGAGGCCATCCAGGCAGCTCTCCTGGCCGCCTCCGGCGAGGTCCAGGCCTTGATGAATCACCTCGGGCTGGCCGCCAGGTCCGCTCCCGCCACCAAGCTCGCCTTTGAGGACGATCTCCGAACGTCGCTTCGCAAGGCGCTGCAGTTCGGGCGGGCAGAGCTGGTCAGCGTGGAGTCCAGCCTGGCCAACACCGGGCCGCTCTCGCACCCCACCGACGTGGTCGTCGGGGCCAAGAGCAAGGTGCCCCAGCTCGCCATCGAGGTGCAGTGGCACCCGCGGGGCGAGGACCACGGAGGGTTCGCCGGCGGGGCCTTGGAGGACGTGGTGAAGATGGCCGTGGCCCGGACGAAAGGACTGGTCGAGCAAGGTGCCGTGCTGGTCGCGGCCCCCGCGCGGTTCTGGCGATGGTTGCCCGGCTTCGCGGAGGACCGGGCCGGCTTCGAGCTGCTCGATCCGGATCCGGACAGCCCGGCCAGCGTCAAGTCGTCGTTCCTGGCCGAGGGGGCGTGGGACTTCGTGTTCGCCGCCGGCATGGACCCTGAGCTGCCCGAGCGGCTGTGGAGCTCGGTCCTGGGCGGGGCCGAGGTGCGAGCCCCGTGGGCGGAGATGGAGCTTCGGCTGCTCGACGTGAAGGGCCTGGGGCCCGCCAGGGCGGTCAGGAGCTAGAGGTTCTCAGATCGAGAAGGATTCCCCGCAGGCGCACTCGTGGACCGCCTGGGGGTTGTCGACCTTGAACCCGCCGCCGAGCATGGCGTCCACGAAGTTCAGGGTCGAACCCTGGACGATCGGGGCGCTCTTCGGGTCGATCAGCACGCGGAGGCCGTACGCCTCGATCACGTGGTCGCCGGCCTGCGAGCCGTCCTCGAAGGAGAGCCTGTAGCTGAACCCCGAGCAGCCGCCCGCGGTCACCCGCACACGCAGGATCGGCTCGGCGTGTCCCTCCCGGTGAGCCAGGGAGATGGCCTTGCGGGCGGCCTCCTCGGTCACCGTGATCGGATCGGTAGCGGTCTTCTCGGCCATCCCACCCATGATATCGGGGTCGGCGCTCGCGGCCTCAGGAAAGTTGCCCGGCCACGTCCACCCGGTCCACCAGGTGCTCCTGACTACTATGGGATGGCGATGCGCTCTCCCGAACAACTGCGCGACCAGCTCCGCATGTTCCTCGATCCGACCCCGGT
>VAYG01000189.1:3097-3683 GCA_005885015.1 Actinomycetota bacterium
GCCGGACCGACACGCTGTCCAGGCACGCAGGGGAGGTCTCCTTCCCCGGTGGGCTGGCCGATCCGGACGAGCCGCTGGCGGCGACCGCCCTCCGTGAGGCCCAGGAGGAGCTGGGACTGGCGCCGTCGGAGGTCGAGCTGCTCGGTGCGCTTCCCGCCGTCCACACCCGCGTCACGGGGATCCTGATCGTGCCCTTCGTCGGCTTCCTGTGGCGCGATCCCAGGTTCACACCCAACGCCGCGGAGATCGCCGACGTGCTCGAGTTCCCCCTGGACGACCTCGTGGCGGCCGGAAGGATCGAGGAATTGCAGCACGAGGGGACGACGTTCGAGACCCATCTGTACGAGATGAACGGGAAGGTGATCTGGGGAGCGACCGCAAGGATCCTCGCGTCCTTCATCGAGGCGGTTCGCCGGATCTCCCCAGAGCGGCCGGGATGACGGTCGCATCCGACGAACCGGCACCCGTGGTCCCGGGGGACCCGGAGCTTCGGTCGCTGCTGGAGACGGCCCGGACCATCGCGGTGGTCGGGCTGTCCTCCAAGCCCGATCGCCACTCGTATCGGGTGGCCTCCTATCTCCAGGAC
>VAYG01000189.1:3697-5757 GCA_005885015.1 Actinomycetota bacterium
GGAGAGCGGGCCCACGCCGCGCTCGGCGAGGTCGGGGGACCGATCGACATCGTGGACGTGTTCCGCCGGCCGGAACACACGCCCGCGATCGCCCGGCAGGCGGTGGACGTGGGTGCGAGGGCCCTGTGGCTGCAATTGGGCATCGTGAACGAGGAGTCGGGCCGGATCGCCCGCGCGGGTGGCCTCACGGTCGTCATGGGAATCTGTCTGATGGTGGAACACGAGAGGCTGTTGGGCTCTGAGAGGGGGCTGCTCATGCAGAAGTGGGAGTACTTCGTGGCGCCATTGCTTCCCCACAATCCCGGAGAGATCCTGAACTCGTTCGGCCAGGACGGCTGGGAGCTGGTGGGCGTCCTGCAACAGCAGACGCCGGCAGGTGGCACGTCGCTGGTGGCCTACCTGAAGCGGCCCGTGTCCTGACCCTCCGAGAACGCGCGCAGCCGCCGCTCGACCGCCTTCAGCGCAGCGCCCGGGTCAGATCCTCCACCAGGTCGTCGGGATGCTCGATCCCCACCGACAGCCGGACAAGGGTGGGAGGGACCTCGAGCGGGGATCCGGCCACGCTGGCATGCGTCATCCTGCCGGGGTGCTCGATGAGGGACTCCACCCCTCCAAGCGATTCCGCCAGGTAGAACAGCTCGGTCCGTCCGCACACTTCGAGGGCCTCCTCCTCGGTCTCGGTCTCGAAGGAGACCATCCCGCCGAAGCCCCGCATCTGCCGCCCCGCCAGCTCGTGGCCGGGATGGCCCGGGAGGCCCGGGTAGTAGACCCGCTTGACCCTCGGATGGCCAGAGAGGAACTCCGCGACGATGCCCGCGTTGCGGCAATGAGCATCCATGCGGACGGCCAGGGTCTTCAGGCCGCGCAGCACAAGGAAGACGTCCTGCGGGCCCGGCACCGCTCCGGCCGCGTTCTGGAGGAAGGCCAGCCGCTCCTGCATCTCGGCCGCGGTGGTGACCACGGCGCCACCAACCACGTCCGAGTGCCCACCCAGGTACTTGGTGGACGAATGGACGACCGCGTCCGCCCCGAGCTTGACGGGCTGCTGGAGGTAGGGAGAGGCGAAGGTGTTGTCGACCACGCACCACGCACCGGCCTCGTGGGCCAGGTCCGCCACCGCGGCGATGTCGACGATCTTCAGCAGTGGGTTCGTGGGCGATTCCACCCACACCACCCGGGTCTCCTCCCGGATCGCCTTCTCCACCGCATCGAGGTCCGTGAGATCGACCGTGTCGAACTCGATGCCCATGGCGGGCGCCAGGACCCGGGAGACCAGCCGGTACGTGCCGCCGTACACGTCGTCGGGGACGATCACGTGGTCGCCGGGCTGGAGCAGGTAGAAGAACGTCGACTCCGCGGCCATCCCGGAGGAGAAGCACACCGCCCCGAATCCCTCCTCCAGCGCGGCCAGCGCGGTCTCCAGGGCCGTCCGGGTGGGGTTGCCCGTGCGGGCGTACTCGTACCCCTTGTGCTTGCCCACCGCCTCCTGGGCGTACGTGGAGGTCTGGTAGATCGGCACGTTCACCGAGCCGTAGGCGGGCTCCGGCTCCTGCCCGGAGTGGATCGCCTTCGTCTCGAACTCCACGAGGTCTCCTTGGTCCGGCCCTATCGGGTGCGTTCCCGATGGGCCAGGAAGTCGAGCAGGTCGGAGCGGGTCAGGATGCCGAGGGCCTCGCCGTGCTTGGCCACGATGACGGCCGGGGCGTGTTGGAGCTCGGCGAAGGCCATCTCCATCGGGTCGTCGAACTCCACCATGGGGAAGGGCGGGGCCATGGCCTCGGCCACGTCCGCCTGCAGCGCGTCGGGGTCCCGGAAGATCCGGTCCAGGAGCGTGCGCTCGCGGATCGATCCGACGAAGGCGCTGACCTCCTGGGAATCCTCCCGGACCACCGGGGCCTGAGAGATCCCGAACCGCTGGAGGCGGTCGATGGCCTGTCGGACCTTCTCGTGCGCGCCGACGGTGACGAGGGCCGGGACCGAGGTGGCTCGGGAGGCGAGGACCTCCTCCACCCGTATGATCTCCGGCCGCTCCAGGAAGCCGTACTGGAGGAGCCAGGAGT
>VAYG01000022.1 GCA_005885015.1 Actinomycetota bacterium
CCGATCAGGAACACGTACGTGGCGAGGACGACGGCGATGATCTGGAGACTCCGCCGCGAGTTCACCCACAGCACGAACGCGTAGGCGGCCCCGACGAGCCCGGTGAGTGTCACCACGCCCCGTGGGCTGGTGATGTTGAAACCGTCGGAGAAAAGCGTCCCGGCCAGGTCGACCACCAGGATCACGGAGAGGAACCAGAAGACGCTCTTCATCCGCCGATAAGGATCGCTCTCAGCGGTCAAGGCAACGCCAGCTCCCAGCAGGACGAGGGCGGTGATGAGATCGACAGCGATGTGCACGCCCGAGCCCGCGGTGTCACCCAACACTGTGCTGGCGGCGGCCAGGCTCACCGCCGCTCCGATGTAGCCGGCCACCTCGATGATCGGCTCGCGACGCACCGATCCACCATCCCAGCGTGTGGTCATGGAGTTCATGCCGCCTCCTCGACGCCTTCAGCGTGCGAGGAGATCATCCACCCACGGAGGGGTGCCTCAAAGCATCCGGCGACCCCGGCACATCCGGCCGGGGCGAGGCGAGTCGGCCCTCAGAACAGGGAGATCTCGGTCTCGCTGGCCTCGGCGCGGCGGCGGGTGATCCGCCTGGCCATGAAGAACGAGAAGGTGAACAGCACGCCGACCCCGGCGATCAGCGACACCCCCACCCTCGGCCACAGGTAGACCGCGTAGACCAGCCCGCCGATCCCGCAGACCCCCACGACCGCAAGGAAGAACAGCAGGGCGGTCGTCTGCCACAGCTCGGAGTCCGCGCCCTGGACGGTCTGGCGGGCCCGGCGGGCACGCTTCGCCAGCCGGGACCGGCGGGACAGGTTGTGGCGGATCGTCTTGCGGGCATCCGCTCCGTAGTGGGCGACGAGATCGTCGGGAACTGAGTCGGGAGCTCCCGATTCGGCGAATGGATCCGATTGCACGAAGCATCACCCCCTGCGCTCGAGCGCATCGCTTTGCGCCAGCGGGCCGGCGAGTTCTTCCTCCCCACGCCAGGAAGGGGACAAACGCGGACGTTAGCACTTCGCGTTTCGGCCCGTAAGGGGTCGGAAGGGCATTCCACTCAATGCGTCCTTCGGCCTAGGACCTTTGGTCCGGGGACCTGGTGGCCCGGGCCGGCAGGGGGTAAAAGGGTGGGGATGGCCATCGGCGCCGCCCCACAGAGCCAGGCCTGGTCCCTGATCCCCCAACGACCGACACTGCCGTCGCTTCGCCAGGCCGCGGCTGGGTGCCAGGCCTGCCAACTCTGGAAGAACGCGACCCAGACGGTCTTCGGAGAGGGAGAGCGCCAGGCCGAGGTCATGCTGATCGGCGAGCAGCCCGGTGACCGGGAGGACCTGGTAGGCCGTCCCTTCGTCGGCCCGGCGGGGAAGCTCCTGGACCGAGCCCTGGAAGAAGCGGGGATCGACCGCAGGAAGGTCTACGTCACCAACGTGGTCAAGCACTTCAAGTTCGAGCCTCGAGGGAAGCGGCGGATCCACAAGAAGCCGGCTGCCGAGGAGATCGCGGCGTGTCGTCCCTGGCTCGACACGGAGATCGGTGTGGTCAAGCCGCGGGTCATCGTGTGCCTGGGGGCCACGGCGGCCCAGGCCCTTCTCGGCCGCACCTTCCGGGTGACCCAGCGGCGCGGGGAATTCGTGGAATCCGACCTTGCTCCCCTGGTCACCGCGACCATCCACCCGTCGGCGATCCTCCGGGCCGAGGACGAGGACCGCGAGGCGGAGTACGCGCGATTCGTCCAGGACCTCGGGGTGGTGGCGAAGGCGCTGCGCCGGTAGCGGGAGCTCGCTCCGGGGATCAGGCTCCCACCGTGATGCCCGCCTGCTGGAGCAGCAGGCCCAAGTCGTGGGGGTTCGACGCGGCTTCCAGAGCGTCCTCGGTCGATACCAGGCCCTTCCGCACCAGTCCCAGCAGCGAGGCCTCGAACGTCTGCATGCCGTAGAACTCGCCGTCCTCGATGATCTGGTGGATCTCCGCGGTGAGCGTGGGATCGATGATCCGGTCGGCCACGCGGCCGTTGTTGACCATCACTTCGCATACGGGGACGCGCCCTCCCCCGACCCGGGGCGCGAGGCGCTGACAGATCACCCCGCGCAGGACGCTGGAGATCGTCACCCGGACCTGGTGCTGCTGGAACGGCGGGAAGAAGTCGACGATCCGGTTGATGGTCTCGACGGCGTCGGTGGTGTGCAGGGTGGAGAGAACGAGGTGGCCGGTCGCCGCGGCCGCCAGGGCGGCGAACACGGTCTCGGTGTCCCGCATCTCCCCGATGAGGATCACGTCGGGGTCCTGGCGCATGGCCGCCCGCATGGCCGCGACGTAGCTGTCGGTGTCGCCCCCGGTCTCACGCTGGTTGATGCTGGCCTTCCGGTGCGGATGGAGGACCTCGATGGGGTCCTCGATCGTCAGGACGTGCACCGCCTTGGTGGAGTTGATGTGGTCGATCATCGCGGCGAGGGTCGTGGTCTTCCCGCTGCCGGTCGGGCCCGTGACCAGGACCAGCCCGCGCGGGGCGGAGGCGAGCTCGCGAACGACTGGGGGAATGCCGAGGTCCTCGAACGACGCGCTTCCGATCCGCACCCGGCGGAGCGCGATGCTGATCGAGGCCCGGTGCCGGAATACGTTCACCCCGAACCGCCCCACGCCGGCCAGCGTGTGCGCGAAGTCGACCTCCTTCTGCTGCATGAGAAGATCACGCCGGTCGGCGGGGATGATGGCCTGGGCGATCAACGCGGTGTCATCCGGCGCCAGGGGCTTTCCTTCCAGCCTGCGAAGCTGCCCGTCGACCCGGATGACAGGCGGCTGCCCCACGATCAGATGCAGGTCTGAGCCCCCGCTCTCGGCGAGCATGCGCAACAGAGAGGTCGGGTCGAGCATCTCGCTCCTCGCAGGCGATTCGTGCTGCCTTCGTGATCGAAGTCGGAACGTGAGACCGCTTCTTGACCCCGACCTTGGTTCTACGAAGGTTCCACCCATTTCCATCCACCGCGGCCGCGGCGAGGTCTCGATCGGGGGATCAGCTTCACCTGTTGGGCCCGCGTACCGATGTAGCAGATGGGAGCGCGCGCATGCAGCGAGAACACATCGAGGGACCGGCCCCCCGGGTGCTGCTGGTGGACGACGACGCCGAGACGCTCGTCCTGCTTCGGGCTGCCCTGGAGGGGGAGGGCATCGACATCGTGGGCGCGGCCGGCGACGGCTCGGAGGTGGAGACCCTGGTCGAGAAGACCGAGCCGGACGTCGTGCTCATGGACCTGCGCATGCCGGGCATGGACGGATTCGAGGCCACCGTCGGGATCAAGGCCCGCTATCCCTGGGTTCAGGTGATCTTCCTGACTTTCTACGAGGAGATGCTCCCGCCGCGGGGTCCCCAGGAGGTGGGAGCCTTCGCCTATCTGGTCAAGGGCTGCTCCACGGAGCTCATGCGCGACGTGATCTTCCAGGCCCGGCGCCACGGATCCGAGCAGCGGTGGCGGCGAGCCAACCGCGTCTGAGCCATCACCCGTCCGAACCGTCTGAGCTGTTTGAACGGCGCTACGGCCACCACCTAAGCTTGGCGGGCTGGTGAAGCCGGCGCCGTTCTCCTATTTCGCACCCCGAAGCCTCCACGAGGCCGTGGGGTTGCTCGTCGAACACGGCGACGCAGCAAAGGTGCTCGCCGGGGGCCAGAGCCTCGTGCCGATGATGGCCTTTCGCCTGGCGATGCCCGACGTCCTGGTCGACCTGGGCGGAGTGGGCGAGCTCGAGCACTCGCGGGTCGAGGGCGACACGCTGGTGCTTGGAGCGATGACCAGACATCGCGCCGTCCAGGACATGGGCTGGCTCCGCACCCGGTGCCCTTTGATCGTCGAGGGCGTCGAGCTGATCGGCCACCCCGCCATCCGCAACCGGGGGACCGTGGGAGGCAGCCTGGCGCACGCCGACCCCGCAGCAGAGTGGCCGGCCATCCTCCTCGCGCTGGACGGCGAGGTGGACGCGGTCGGCCCGAACGGGAACCGAACGATCCGCGCGGCAGACCTGTTCCAGACCTACTTCACGACGGCACTCGCCCCGGACGAGATCCTCACCGAAGTCCGGCTTCCGCTACCCGACGGAGCACCGACCGGTTCGGCCTTCGTCGAGATGGCCAGGCGCCATGGCGATTTCGCCGTGGCCGGCGTGGGGACCCAGATCTCGCTCCACCCAAACGGGACGATCGTGGACGCGCGGCTGGCCCTGATCGGCGTGGCCGACCGGCCGGTGCGGGCCGGATCGGCCGAAGCCGCGCTCCGCGGGCATGGCCCCACCGAGGAGGTCTTCGCCGAAGCCGCCTCGGTCGCCATCGGCGAGATCGAGCCGTCGTCGGACCTCCACGGCTCCTCCGACTATCGTCGCCATGTGGCCGGGGTGCTCGTTCGCCGAGCCCTGACCATCGCCGCCCGGCGCGCCGCAGCGGCATGACCGGCGCCGTCGACATCACTCTGCTGGTCAACGGGAAGACCTACACGGGCCGGGCCGAGCCACGGGTGACCCTGGCCGACTTCCTTCGCGACGAGCTCCGGCTCACCGGCACCCATCTGGGGTGCGAGCACGGAGCGTGCGGGGCTTGCACGGTGCTGATGGACGGCAGGACCGTGCGGTCCTGCCTGCTGTTCGCGGTGCAGGCGCAGGGGCACGACCTCGCGACCGTGGAGGGCCTCGCTCCGGCCGGCGGCGCCGAGGGGCTCCACCCCCTCCAGGAAGCCTTCCACAGGATGCACGCCCTCCAATGCGGGTTCTGCACGCCCGGATTCCTCATGTCGGCCTACGAGCTGCTCCAGTCGAACCCCCGTCCCACCGAGGAAGAGGTCCGGACCTGGCTGTCGGGGAACCTGTGCCGGTGCACCGGATACCAGAACATCGTCGAGGCGGTGCTCGCCGCCGCGGCTGAGCCGGAGCCGGAGGCCCACCAGTGACCACACGCTTGTTCGGCGAGCCCGTCGCCAGGAAGGAAGACGGGCGGTTCCTCACCGGCCGGGGGCGGTACACGGCAGACTTCGAACCACACGCCGCTCACGCCGCGTTCGTCCGCAGCGACCTCGCCCACGCCCGGATCACGGGGATCGACACCGCGGCGGCCGGGGAGGTCCCCGGCGTCCTCGGAGTCTTCACCTGGACCGACCTCGACGGCGAGGTCGCCGAGCGCCTCCCGCTCCTCGTGCCCAGCGACGCGCTCGTCAACCCGCGCACCCAGCACGCCCTGGCGCGGGACGAGGTGTGCTACGCGGGCGAGGTCGTGGCCATGGTCGTGGCCCGCGACCGGTATGCCGCCGAGGACGCGGCGGAGCGGATCCTGGTCGAGTACGAGCCGCTCCCTCCCGTGGTCGACCTGGAGACGGCGGCCTCCCCCGGCGCACCCACCGCGCACGCGGACATGCAGGACAACCTGGCCGGGCGCGTCTCGGAGGAGCACGGGGACGTCGACCGAGCGCTGACCGCCGCGCCCCACGTGTTCGGGTGGCGATTCGTCATGGAGCGCAGCGCGGCGATGCCGTTAGAGACCAGAGCCGTGGTCGCGCGGTACGACCAGACGGAGGACCGGTTGTTGATCCACGACTCCACCCAGGCCCCCACGGGCGTGCGGTTCGGGCTGGCCATGCTGTTCGGGATGGACACCGACCGCGTGCACGTCGTGGCGCCCGACGTCGGCGGTGGGTTCGGCCAGAAGGTGATCCAGTTCTACCCGGAGGAGGTCCTGGTGCCCTGGGCCGCCCGCCGCCTGGGTGTGCCGGTGAAGTGGGTGGAGGACCGTCGGGAGAACTTCATCGGTTCGAACCAGGAGCGGGGCCAGATCCATGACGTCCGGGTCGGCGTGGACGACGAGGGCCGCATCCTGGGGCTGGAGGACCGGTTCCTCCACGACACCGGGGCCTACTGCTCCTACGGGCTCATCCTGCCGATCATCACGGCCGCCCAGCTCCCCGGCCCCTACCGGCTGGAGAACTATCGCTACGAGCTCCGGTCTGTCTTCACCAACACCGTCCCCACCTCGCCCTACCGGGGGGCGGGGCGGCCACATGCCGCCTTCGTCATGGAGCGGGTCATCGAGAAGGTGGCGGGCGAGCTCGGGCTCGACTCGCTCGACGTTCGCCGTCGGAACTTCATCCAGCCGGACCAGTTTCCCTACCACGTCGGGGTGACCTTCCAGGATGGCGGCCCGACCGTGTACGACTCCGGCGACTACGAACGGGGATTGGATGCCCTGCTGGCCGAACTGGACGTGGAGCGAACCAGGACGGAGCTGGCGGATTGGCGGAGGACGGGGCGGACGGTTGGGCTGGGCGTGGCCGGATACGTCGAGGGCACCGGGATCGGTCCCTACGAAGGCGCCTCGGTCTCGATCGATCCCGACGGGACCGTGTCCGTGGCCACGGCCCACGGGACCCAGGGCCAGGCCCACGAGACCGTGTTCGCTCAGATCGCCGCCGACGAGCTGGGGACGCCGCTCGAGGGGGTCCGGGTGACCACCGGCGACACCCGAAGGCTCGGGTTCGGAGTGGGTACGTACGCGTCGCGCACCGCCGTCGTCGCCGGCAACGCCGTGCTCAGGGCGGCACAGGAGGTTCGCCGCCAGGCGGCCTCGGTGGCGGCCCGCATCCTGGAGGTGGCCCCCGAGGACGTGGTGTTCCAGGACGGGTCCGTCCACGTGGCCGGCGCGCCCGACCGGCGGATCCCGCTCGGGCGGCTGGCCATGGCTTCCAACCCGACACGGTACGCGTTCGGGCGGGACGCCGAAGAGGGCGCCCGCCTCTCCCAGCTGGCCTACGCGGGAGGCGACCGGCCGCTCCCCGAGGGCTCGCGGCCCGGGCTGGCCGCCGTGGAGTACTACAGCCCGACCTCCGGCGTGTTCGGCTTCGGGTTCCACGGGGCGGTGGTGGAGGTCGACCCCGAGACCGGCGAGGTCCGGGTGCTCCGATACGTGGTCCACCACGACAGCGGGCGGGTCATCAACCCGATGGTGGTCGAGGGACAGATCCACGGCGGGGTGGCCCAGGGGATCGGCGGAGCCCTGTACGAACGGATCGCCTACGGGCCGGAGGGCCAGGTCCAGAACGCGAGCTTCATGGACTTCCTCCTGGTGAGCGCGGCCGAGATGCCCCGGATCGAACAGGTGCACACGGAGACGCCCTCGCCCAACAATCCCCTCGGGATCAAGGGTGTAGGCGAGGCGGGGACGATCCCGGTCTCCGCGGCCATCGCCAACGCCTTGTCCGACGCCCTCGGTGTCCCCGTCGATCGGATGCCGGTGATGCCCGAGGACGTCCTGGCGCTGGTGCGGGCAGCGGAGTGAGCGAAGGGGTGAGCGAGGCGATGGAGGACTGGACGCCGTCGGGCGTGGCCGGGGCGGACCTGGTCGACGGGAAGCCCGTCCGGGCGACCATCGGGGCGATCGACGTGTTCCTGTGCCGGCTCGGCGACCGCCTCTTCGCCCTGGACAACCGGTGCAATCACATGGGAGGCCCGCTGCACCGGGGCGTGGTGAAGGGGGGGCCTCAGCCCACCGTGACGTGTCCGGTGCACGGCAGCATCTTCTGGCTGGCCGACGGCCGTCTCATCCGCGGGCCGGCCTCACGCCCCCAGCCCGCCTACGAGATCAGGGTGAACGGGGGGATGATCGAGGTTCGATCATCCCCCCGCCCCACCTAGAACGCGGTCGGCAGCGCGCCCTTCGGATGATCCGAGTGGGACGAAACGACCCGGTCGTGCCCGACGGGCGACAGCGGCCCGGCGGTGGCGAGCCCGCCCAGCGCTGTGACCATCTTCTGCTTGCAGGAGGTGATGTTGCCGAGCGTGCAGCTGCTTCCCCTCGACTTGGCCACCACCGGATACGCCTTGGCCGTCCACGACGTGGAGATGTAGTCCCCGACCATGTACCCCTGGTTGGTGTTGGGGAGCCCCAGTAGCGACATCGGGCCGGTGACCTGGGTGGCC
>VAYG01000023.1:0-2459 GCA_005885015.1 Actinomycetota bacterium
GCCTGCCATGCTTTGAGCAGAACGTACCGGAGCAGTTGTAGCCGTCCTGGTCCAGGATAGCCCGGGCCCGCTGCGGATCGAACACGAACCGATCGAAGGAGTGGATCCGGCACCAGGGTCCGAGGCTGGCCACGGCGACGAAGCCGCAGTTCAGCACCTCCGCCCGGGGGTTCCATCGCCTGATGAAGGAGTCGATCACCGATTGCCGGTCGATGGCGAACATCAGCGCTTCGCGGACCATCGCGTCGTCGAGCGGGGGCATGCGGTGGTTGAACCACAGCGCCTCGAAGTAGAGCCCGTCCCCCTCACGGATGCCGATGTTCGGCGAGCCCCGAAGATCGACGGTGTCGTCCGAGCCGAAGCCGGGGGATGGGAAGATCGCGGCGATCCGCCCGGATTGGAGCCATTCGTACTCCTCGGGCTGGATCATCGTCGGGAGGAAGGTCACCTGATCGAGAAGGGCTCGACTCCCGAAGTACCGATCGTTGCGAACGAGGACGGCATGGCCCGTTCCAGGTTCGGCCGGCGCTGGTCGACATTGGGGAAGGCCGAGGCCTTGATGATGTAATCGGCCTGCCCGCCGAACAGATCGGGCCAGTCCCGGTAGATCCCGTCGAATCGGATGACAGCAACCTCCGGGTCCCGGTGATCCACACCGATGACGTGCCGGTACTCATCGCGCCGGTAGGCGGGTCCGTATGGCTTTCCCTCCGTGGACAGGATGGCCCGCCACGTGAAGTCGAAATCGGCGGAAGTGATGCGCGTGTCGTCATCCCACAGGGCCGTTAGCGCGATGTGGTACCGCACGGTGAACGGGTTCCCGGTCAGCCCCCCGTTCTCCAGCGTCGGCGCGTCGGCCAGGAGCGGGGAGGCCACGAAGTTCCCCTTCGGGTCGAGCTCCATGGCCCGCGGGAGGACGTGCTGGAGGACCGTGTAGTGGGCCCATGCGGCTGCGGCGCAGATCGTGATGGGGTTGATGCACTCGGGCCACTGCTCGGCTCCGAACACCGCCTGGCCGCCCACTCTCGGACGTGGGTGAAGCGTCGGCCGGGGCTTCCCCTCCCCACCGGTGCAGGCGGCAGCGACCAGAAAGAGGACGAGCATCGATCGCTTCATGAGGTCGCCGGGTACCAATCGCCAATGTTGAAGAACAGTCCGTAGGGCGTCCCGATCCAGGTTCCGATGGGTCCGGCGATCTTGTCCGAGCGCCATGCGCCGAGCCCGGGCCGAACGAACAGGGGGAGCCCGATGGCGTCTTCCGCCTCCAGTTCGTAGACGCGGTCGAGGAGCTGTAGGTGTCGCTGCGGGTCGAGCTCGCGGTCGCTCTCCTTCATCAACCGGTCGGCCTCCGGATTGCACCAGCCGATGCCATTCAGGCCGGTGAACTCGTTCGGTCTTGTGGGGATACGGTCGCAAGAGAGCAAATCCGTCACGGTGGGATCGGGCGATGCCTCCTGGCCGCATTGAACGATCGGGAGCCGAGGGCTGCGCGGGCAGCCGTATTCGCCAAAGAGCCCGCCGATCTCGAAGTTCTTCACGAAGAGCCGGATGCCGGCCGGAAGGGCATGCTCGATCAGGAACGTCTCCGCGTTTGTTCGGAGTGAGCTGAGCCCATTGGTCGTGTATTGAATCTGGAGTGGATGGCCGTCCTTCCGGCACGGTGTCCCCGAGCAGTCATAGCCGTCCGACTCCAGGATCCCCCTGGCATGGGCCGGGTCGTACGAGTAGGCGGCGAAGGGCTGGGTCGAACACCACGGCCCCAGGCTCGGGACGGCGACGAGGCCACAGTCCGGGACGTTCGGGTCGACCTCGGCGCCGAGCTCTCTAGCCAGGCCCTCCCGGTCGATCGCGTACAACAGCGCCTGCCTGACCATCCGGTCGTTCAGCGGGCGAACGTGCTGGTTGAGCCACAGCACCTCGAGCTTGGTCCCTCCGCCTCCCTTCCATGTGGTACCGGGTGGGAGCGCTGGAGGAAGTAGGGAGGCCACCTCAGAGCTGGGATAGATGGCGTCGACCTCTCCCTTCAAGAGAGCCTCGACCTCTCTCACAGGGTCTGTTCGGGGGACGAACGTCACCTGATCCCAGTACGCCCTGGTCCCGTAGTAGTAGTCGTTCCTCACCAGGACCGCATGGCGCTTGTTCCACGTCACCAAACTGAAGGGACCTCCGGAGAAGGGGATGGCGTCCAGCATCTGACGGTGGAGGTTGGGGTGGGGCTCGTTCTCGAGCCCGGGGAAGGCCGCAGATTTGAGGACGAACCCGAAGACGCCGCCGAACAGGTCGGGCCAGCCCGCATAGGGCTCTCCGAGCACGATCTCGGCCGTCTTCGGGTCCGGAGCGTCCACAGATCGGATCAGCTCGTAGCCGTGGGGCCGGGCCTCGTTCGGGGTCGAGACGATGGCCCGCCAGGTGAACCGGAAGTCCGCCGCCGTGATCGGCGACCCGTCCTCCCAAACCGC
>VAYG01000023.1:2483-3162 GCA_005885015.1 Actinomycetota bacterium
TCCCCGTTCTGCAGCGAGGGAGTCTCCCGCAAGAGGGGCGACGCGACGAAGTTCACCTTGGGGTCGAGCTGCATGGCCCGGGGCAGGACGTGCTCGAGCACCGTGTACCAGGTCCAGGCAGAGGCTGCACATTCGGTGACCGGATTGATGCACTCGGGCCACTGATCGGCCCCGAAGACGAATCCGACGCCGTCGTGTGGCACCGGACTCTGGGTGCTCGGCCTCGGGGTGGGCGTCGGGGGAGGGCTGGGGCCCGTACACGCGACGAGGAGCACCACAACGGCGGGAACGAGTCGCGTTCGGGGCCAGCTCGCCAATGGACCCTCCGATCATCCAGTTGTACGTATCTCAGCGGCCGGAGAGACACACCGAGCCGCCTACAATGGCCGGACCGTGAAGGACACCTTCTTCCTGACCACCGCGATCTACTACGTGAACGACGTCCCCCACGTCGGACACACGTACGAGGCCGTGGCGTCCGACTTCATCGCGCGGTATCACCGGCTTAATGGCGACGACGTCTTCTTCCTGACCGGGTCGGACGAACACAGCCAGAACGTGGCCAAGGCCGCCGCGCAGCGGAACCTTTCCCCCCAGGAGTGGACCGATCAGGTGGTCCCTCAATGGCAGGAGACCTGGAAGGCCCTCGACATCGCCTACGACGACTGGATCCGCACCT
>VAYG01000023.1:3217-20143 GCA_005885015.1 Actinomycetota bacterium
CTTATTGCGTGTCCTGCGAGGAGTTCAAGCAGGAGTCCGAGGTCGCCGACGGCCTCTGCCCGATCCACCGGATCCCGGTCGAGCGCCTATCGGAAGAGAACTACTTCTTCCGCCTCTCCTCCTATCAGGACCGGCTCCTCGAGCTCTACGAGGCCCACCCGGAGTTCGTCCTCCCCGATTTCAGGCGGAACGAGGTCGTCTCATTCGTGAAGTCCGGGCTGCGAGACCTGTCGATTTCCCGCCCGACGGCGATCTGGGGCGTTCCTGTGCCGTGGGACCCGCGCCACGTGATCTACGTATGGGTCGACGCGCTCCTGAACTACATAACGGCGCCCGGGTTCGGCGCGGACCCGGAGCGATTCGAGCGCTTGTGGCCAGCGGACGTCCAGGTGATCGGCAAGGACATCATCCGGTTCCACGCGGTGATCTGGCCGGCCATGCTGATGGCCGCGGGAGTCGATGTGCCGAGGACCGTTCTGGTCCACGGGTTCCTCAACATGGGCGGAGAGAAGATGTCGAAGACGCGGGGAACCATGGTGTATCCGGCCGAGGTCCTCGACCGATTCGGCGTGGACGCATATCGCTATTACCTGTTGCGCGAGGTCACCTTCGGGCAGGACGGGAACTTCTCCTGGGAGTCGATGACCGCCCGCTACAACGCGGAGCTGGCAAACGGTCTGGGGAACCTGACCAGCCGGGTCCTGGCCATGGTCGGGTCGAACTTCGAAGGACTGGTGCCCGAGCCCTCGACGCGAGAAGCGAACGGCCCACTGGCGGAGGCCGCGGTTCGCGCGGTCGAGGGGTACCGGTCGGCGATGGACAGGCTCGAGCTGACCGAGGCCGTGAGCGCTCTCGACGGGCTCGTCCGGGAGGCCAATCGTTACCTGGTCGAGGTGGCCCCATGGAAGCTCGCCAAGGACGAGGATCGCCGGCAGGACCTGGCCGACGCCCTGTACGAGTCCATGGAGGCCCTTCGCCTCATCGCTCTCATGGCATGGCCGGCGATGCCCCGGGCGGCCGGGCGGCTGTGGGAGCAGCTGGGGCCTGCCGAGCCTCTCGAGGCCGAGCATCTGCCCGAGGCTGCCAGAGGGGGCCTGCTGGAGCCGGGCACCAAGTCGAGCAAGGGCGAAGCCCTGTTCCCCAGGCTCGAGGGCTAACCCTCAACCCACGGTGCAGACCGAGTCCACTCCGCCGCACGGCTTCGCCGTGGACACGCACTGTCACCTCTTCTTGATGGAAGGGGACGCGGCTGCGACCGTCCGGAAGGCCCGCCGGGGTGGAGTCGAGCGACTCGTCTGCGTGGGGATCGACCCGGCGAGCAGCCGGCGGTCCCTCGAGATGGCCGAGTCTTTTCGCGGCGTGTTTTCCACAGCGGGGATGCACCCCCACTCGGCCTCCGACTTCGATCAGGCGGCAGGGGCGGTGATCGAGGAGCTGCTGGCGGATCCGCTCGTGGTGGGCGTGGGGGAGACAGGTCTCGACTACTACCGGAGGCTTTCGCCGGTGGAGGATCAGCAGCGCGTCTTCCGCACCCACGTCGCTCTGTCCAGGGAGACCGGCAAGCCACTCGTCGTCCATGTCCGCGAGGCATGGGACGACGCGCTGCGGATCCTCGAAGAGGAACGGGCCGAGCGGGTCGTCCTGCACTGCTTCTCCGGGGACCAGGGCGTGGCCAAGGAAGCGGGCGATCGCGGGTACTTCCTGTCCTTCGCCGGGAACGTCACCTACCCGAACGCCGAGCGGCTCCGGGATGCAGCCACAGTGGCGCCCGAAGGGCACGTGTTGGCGGAGACCGACAGCCCCTTCCTGGCCCCCCAGCCGCGCCGTGGCAGCCCCAACGAACCGGCCAACGTGATAGACGTGCTGGCCACCCTGGCGGCGGTGCGAGGGCTGAACCTGGAGCCGATGGTCGAGGTTGCCACGGAAGCGTCGCTTCGGGCCTTCCCGTTGATCCGCTAGAGGTTCGTCTCCCCGCTCGGGACCCACCGAACGGCCGTTCGCCGAGCCGTTTGCACCTCAAGTTGAGAGTTTGATAGGGTCCCGGCTTGTTCGCGCAGCGCCGCTTCCGGCGGCACCCCTCCCCGCTGCGCCGCCTCCCAGACGGAGGCGACCGAGGAAGGTGTGGAGATGACCGTGAGGGTGCGGCACAGCGGCCTGGCGGCCCTAGCCATCCTTGCCGGAGCGAGCCTCCTCCAAAGCTCGATGGCCGTCTCCGCGCCCCGCTCGCTCGGCGCCCGGACCCTGAGCCTCAGCCTCCGGCAGCGTGGTGACCGCCTCGACGGGCCCGCCGCGTGGATCGTGGAAGGGCGGCCGGCCAAGACCTGGCGGCTTGCGAAGGAGGGCATGACCCAACTGCCGCAGGGCACCGCCGTCGACGGGCTGGTTCTTCGGGCGCTGGTCGTCAAGATCGGGCGCCAACGGCCTCGGCCGGTCCTCACCGACGCCCTCACCGCGGGCGAACTGCTGCGGGCCCTCGACGTCGACCTCGACGCGATGGACGTGGTGAAGCCGGCGGCGGACGCCGTCCTGTGGGAGGGCATGCGCTTCCAGGTGATCCGGATCCGCCAGGTCTCCGAGAGCTCGACCGTCACCCTGCCCTTCCGAACCCTCATCCAATACTCGAAGGATCTCGGGCCCGGCCAGACCAGGCTCCTGAAGCCCGGCCGCAACGGCACTGCGGTGTGGACGTGGCAGGTGACCTACCGCAACGGCCGGGAGGTCTGCCGGGTGCTCGTTTCCGAGCAGATCGTCGAGGCCCCCCTGGACCAGCTGATCGAGCTGGGGAAGAACACGGCGGCCCACGGGATCCAGGTCGGCCAGGCTTCCTGGTACGACTTCTGCCGGATCGACGGCAACTACGCCGCGCACCTCACGCTCCCGTTCGGAACGGTGGTCACGGTGACCAACCTCGACAACGGCAAGACGGTCACTGTGGTAATCAACGATCGTGGCCCCTACGGCGTCCGCGGAAGGATCATCGACCTCTGCGACGCCGCCTTCGCCCGCATCGCGCCCCTCTCGCAGGGCGTGGCGAACGTCCAGATCAGCTGGTAGCCAGCTCCCCGGCCTCACCCCTTCGGCGCTGCGCGACCTCGCTCGGCGCCACGGCGTTCGCCCTCGAAAGTCGCTCGGGCAACACTTCCTCGTGGAGCCGGCGCTGGCGCGTCGCATGGTCGAGCTGGTCGGCGCGGGACCGGGCCGACGAGTGCTGGAGGTCGGGGCGGGCCTGGGCTCATTGACCGTGCCGCTCGCGGCCAGCGGAGCCGAGGTGGTGGCGTTGGAGCTCGACCCGAGGTTGCTCCCGGCACTGGAGGAGGTCCTCGAACCGTTTCCCCGGGCGACGGTCATGGCCGCCGACGCCGTGACCGCGGATTGGCCGGCCATCCTCGGCGATTCCGTACAACGTCGCCGTGCCGGTGGTCATGGGGCTCCTGGAGAAGGCGCCGTCGGTCGATCGGATGCTGGTGATGGTCCAGCGGGAGGTGGGAGAACGGCTGGCCGCCGGCCCTGGGGACGAGCAGTTCGGCGCGGTGAGCCTTCGGGTCGCCTACCGCGCCGAGGCTCGGGTGGTCCGCAAGGTGTCCCGCACGGTGTTCTGGCCCCCACCCAACGTGGACTCGGTTCTGGTCTCGATCGCTCGCCGTCCTCCCCCCGTGTCCGTCGACGAAAGGTCCCTATGGCGCGTCCTCGACACGGCCTTCGGCCAGCGGAGGAAGACGATGCGCGGAGCGCTCATGCGCCTCGGTCTCGACTCAGAGGAGGCCCTGCGCGCGCTGTCCTTGTGTGGGATCGATCCCCGGTCTCGTCCGGAGCGGCTNNNTGAACGGATCGTTGCCGAACACCAGGATCGCCGAGGCCCCGGCGAAGGTGAACCTGTTCTTGCGGGTGCTCGGCGCCCGCCCCGACGGCTACCACGAGATCGAGACCCTGATCGCGCCGATCTCGCTGGAGGACCGCCTGGAGGTCCACGCGGACGCCGATCCCTCGTTCCGGACGCTGTCGCTGTCACTGGAAGTGACCGGAGATCCTGGCCTCGTCCGAGGAGTGCCGAACGACGAGTCGAACCTGGTGATCCGGGCCGCCTCGGCCCTGGCGGACCGGGCCGGGGTTCGGGGCTTCGCCGACATCACCCTGGAGAAGCGGATCCCGGCGGCGGCCGGGCTCGGCGGAGGAAGCTCGGACGCGGCGGCAACCCTGAAGGTCCTGAACGATCTGTGGGATTGCGGGCTCGATGAACGGACGCTGCTGGACGTGGGCGCCTCCATCGGGTCCGACGTTCCCGCGTTGTTGATGGACGGCCCGGCCATCGCCCGAGGGCGCGGCGATCGGGTCGAGCCCGCCGAGGTCTCTCCGCTCTCGGTGGCAGTGGTGACCTTTCCGTTCGGCGTCTCCACCCGGGACGCGTTCGCCTGGTGGGACGAGGCGCACGGAGCGACGGGGCCCGATCCGAGTCCCCTCGTGGAAGCCGCGTCGTCGGGCGGGGAGGTGTTGGGCGGTCTCCTGTTCAACGACCTGGAGGGAGTGGTGGTGCGCCGGCATCCCGAGATCGGCGAAGCCAGGCGCGCATTGCTCGCCGGTGGAGCGTTCGGGGCGGTCATGAGTGGAAGCGGGCCGACCGTGGTCGGATGCCTCTCCCCACCCGGCCGGCGGCTCGAGGAGGACGTGGAAGGGGCTCTGGAGCGGATCTCCGGACGGCTCCCGACCTATGCGTTCGTGAGAGATCGCGGAGCCTGAGGGCTGGCCCCCCGCGATTCGAACGCGGATTTCCGGGACCAAAACCCGGCGTCCTGCCTGTTGGACGAAGGGCCAGTGTGGCTGCCGCCACGATACCGTCCGGAGGTCCCGCGTGACATGACCGGCCGGGGTGAGCGTTGTGGGGCACGTTGCGAGGTCGCCCCCGCGCCGGTACAAATGGAAGCGTCCTCGCCCATTCGAGGAAGGGACCCATGGCCCCACGAACCCAACCCCGGATCGCCACGATCGTCCTCGCCGCGGGCGAGGGGACCCGGATGAAATCCGAGCGGCCCAAGGTGCTGCACGAGGTCTGCGGGCGGCCTTCGCTGTGGCACGTGCTGAGGGCGGCCCAGGCAGTACGGCCATCCTCCCTGGCAATCGTGGTCCATCACGGCGCCGACCAGATCGAGGCCGCGGTACGGTCGTGGGGCATCAAACCAGAGCCGGTCTTCGTCGAGCAGGGCCGGCCACGCGGGACCGGCCACGCGGTGCTGGCTGCGGAAGCCGCGGTCGCCTCGGCCGACGACGTGTTGGTCATGGCCGCCGACGACCCGTTGGTCACCGGTGAGCACGTTCGGGAGGTGCTGAACATCCACCGGCGAACGAAGGCGGCGGCGACGATCCTCACCACCTCGCTGGACGATCCCTCCGGCTACGCGCGGGTCGTCCGGGACGGCAACCGCCTGGTCGCCCTCGTCGGGGAGCAGCAAGCCGACGCCGATCCGAACACCCGGGGCATCCGGGAGGTCTCGGCCCTTGTCTACGCCTTCCGTCGCGACGACCTCTACCGGGCCCTCCCTCTGGTGGGACGGGACCACCGGAAGGGCGAGTATTACCTGTTCCACGTCCTGGAGATCCTGCGGGAGAAGGGCGAGCGGACATCGGCCGTGTGGGCAGACCTCGGCGGCGCCATGGGCCTGAACACTAGGGCGGGCCTGGCGGCCGTGGTCGCGATCATCCGCGACCGGCTGGTGCGCGCGCACATGGCGAACGGCGTGTCCTTCACCGACCCGTCCACCGCCTATCTCGACGTGGACGTGCGGATCGGGCGGGACACTACGGTTCTCCCGATGACGTTCCTCGAGGGGACGACGCGAATCGGCGCGGGCTGCACGATCGGACCGAACACGCGAGTCGTCGATTCGGTGATCGGCGACGAGGCCGAGGTCACGTTCTCGGTGGTGCGGGGTTCCCGGATCGGGGCCCGGGCGACGGTGGGCCCCTACGCGAGCCTCCGGCCCGGAACGGTCCTCATGGAGGAGGCGAAGGCGGGCTCGTTCGTGGAGATCAAGGCGAGCCGGGTGGGGAAGGGGAGCAAGGTTCCGCACCTCTCCTACGTCGGCGACGCCACGATCGGTGAGGGCGTCAACATCGGGGCGGGGACGGTGACGGTGAACTACGACGGGTTCCGGAAGTACCCCACGACCATCGGCGACGAAGCGCACATCGGGTCGGATACGATGCTGGTGGCTCCCGTCAAAGTGGGCAAGCGGGCCTGGACCGGCGCCGGTTCCGTGGTCACCCGGGAAGTTCCCGAGGGCGCCCTGGCCGTGGAGCGGTCGGAGCAGCGGAACGTCCCGGGCTACGACCGGCGCAAGCGGGCCAAGGAAGCGGCGAAGGCCCGACGGTCCTCGGGGGCGAAGAGTGTAGGCAGGGGAGCGAAGGGAGGACGGAGTCGTGGCTGAGCCGCAGATGCGGGAAGTGGTGACCCGCAAGCGGATGATGGTGTTCAGCGGGACCTACCATCCGGGCCTGGCCCAGGAGATCGCCCAGCATCTGGGCATACGGATCTCCGCGGCGAAGATCTCACGGTTCGCCTCCGGCGAGATCTACTTCTCATCCAACGAGAGCGTTCGCGGGGCCGACGTGTTCGTCATCCAGACCCACGCGTACCCCGTGAACGACGCCATCATGGAACAGCTGATCATGCTGGACGCGCTCAAACGCGCCTCGGCCAAGCGGATCAGCGCGGTCATCCCCTATTACGGGTACTCGCGCCAGGACAAGAAGGCGCTGGCGCGCGAGCCGATCTCGGCGAAGCTGGTCGCGGACATGTTGACCGTCGCCGGGGCCAACCGCGTGGTGTCGGTCGACCTCCACTCGGGCCAGATCCAAGGCTTCTTCAACTTTCCCTTCGACCACTTGACCGCGCTGCCACTCCTCGCCGAGTACCTTCAGAAGGACATTCGGGTGCCTCAGGACATCGTGGTGGTGGCCCCCGACGCCGGTAGGGTCAAGACAGCCGAGCGCCTCCGGGAGCTGCTCCACGCCGACATCGCCTATATCAACAAGCGGCGATCACGCCACGAAGCCCATCGGATCGAGGAGATGCGGGTGGTGGGGCCGGTGGCGGGCAGGCCGTGCGTGCTGATCGACGACATGATCGACACTGCTGGGACCATGACCGAGGGAGCCAGGGCCCTGTCGGCAGAGGGCGCGGAAGAGATCTACGTGGTGGCCACCCATGCCGTGCTCTCGGGCAAGGCGGTCCAGCGGCTCGCGGAGTCGCCCATCAAGGAGACCGTGGTAACGAACACTCTGCCCGTTCCCGAGGAGAAGTCGGCCGTGCTCGGGGACCGGCTGACGATCCTCTCCATCGCGCCGATCATCGCCTCCGCGCTCCAAGCGGTGTTCGAGGACGAGTCGGTTTCCGAGCTATTCCACGGAGAGAATCAGCCGTAAGTCGGGAGGGCTAACGCTGGATGACGACCGGCGTCCCCCACCACAGCAGCTGCCGCAGGCGCTGGAGGCCGGCGGCGCCCACGCGGATGCACCCGGCGCTGGCGGACCTGCCGATCGAGCCGGGGTCGTTCGTCCCGTGCAAGGCGAGCAGGTTGCCGCAGCAGGGCAGCCGGGACTGGATACCGGAGATCCCGAACACGAACGCGCCGTACGCGCTGGACGGGGCGAACGGGACCCGCTCGGTGACGAAGTAGCGGCCGGGCGGAGTCGGCGTGAAAGGTGATCCGGTGGCGACGGGCACGCTCATGATGACCCGGCCGAACCGGCTCACCGTGAGCCGGTGCCGCGACAGGTCGACCAGGACCGAGATCGGTGTCGAGGCGCGCCGGAGGCCGGCCAGGCGGATCCATCCCGCCCGGTAGGGCACGCTGTAGGCCACGGGGACCAGGCCGAACCGTCCGTCCCTCGTCGTGCGCATGACCCACGCGGTGATCGCCTGCCCCGAGTAGCGGGCGTGCGACACGAGCGTGCCGATCACGCGACCGCCCCCGGGCCTCGACGTCACGGGGAGGGAATGGCTCACCCGGACCAGGAGAGCCGGCCGCGGAATGGGCGTGAGGGCCCGCAGCGCAGCGGCGGGGCCGTTGCGAAGGGGGTCGGGAGCGGCCGGGAGGCCGAGCCGGATCGCCGCCCGCTGCGCCGATCCCAGGACCGGAGAAAGTGTCGCGGGCGGCGTGGCTTCGAACCTGGCTGCCGCGGCCGGAGTGGCTCCCAGGAGCGCGGCGAAGACGCCGACAGCCCCCCTGCGCAGCCAGTTGCCTCGACGACCGGCCATACGTCGGTGATCGGCACGACTGGGGCGGCCTGAAGCGGTCCAGGCCGGCAAGGAAGGGCCCGTGCCCGGACCAGCTCGCCCCGACGTGAACCGATCGCGCGGCCGGTGACGACAATGGGGCTGTGAGCCGACCGCCGGTGGAGCGGGGAGCGGATGCCCGCGACGATGGAGCGCTCTTGGAGGCCATCGGCGACGGCGACCGCGAGGCCTTCCGGGTCCTCTACGAGCGGCACGCCCCGTGGATGCTGCTTCGGCTCCGGCGGCGCTGCGCGGACCCGAACGTGGTGGAGGAGACGGTGCAGGACGTGTTCGTAGCGGTGTGGCGGCGGCCCGGGGCCTACCGGGGGACCGGGGACGTGGCGGCGTGGATGTGGGGGATCGCCATCCGTCGACTGGTGGACCGCATGCGATGGGGAGCCCGTCGCGCCATTGCTCCCGCCCGGCTCGGCCGTTCGCAGCCGGTACTCTCGGCGGAGGAACAGGTCCTGCTCGGCGTGGAGCACGGTGACCTGGCGGGGGCCCTCAACCGCCTCTCCCCGGAGCTCCGGGCGGTGCTCGAGGCAACCGTGCTGGATGGCCTCACCACGCGCGAGGCGGCCCGGCTGCTGGGGATCCCCCAGGGAACCGTGAAGACTCGGCTGATGCGGGCCCGGGAGCAACTTCGAGAGGAGCTGGCATGAGCTGGCACGGCGATCCCGCACTCATGGAGACCTATGCGCTGGGGATCCTCGACGAGGTGCACTCGTCGTCGATCGAGGCCCACCTCCTCCGTTGCGAGCGCTGCCGGGAGGCGATCGCCCGACATGTGGGGAGGGACCGCATCGAGGGGATGTGGGCGGCCATCGAGGAGCGGCTGGACATCGCGCCGCAGGGCATGGTCGAGCGTCTGCTGGGGCGGCTCGGCATGCCGGACCACGTGGCCCGCCTCCTGGCCGCCACCCCGTCCCTTCGTCTGTCGTGGTTCGGGGCGGTGGCGATCGCGCTGGCCTTCGCCACGGTGGCCGCACGCGCCGGGAGCGTCGGCGTTCTCCAGTTCCTGGTGGTGGCGCCACTGATTCCGCTGGCCGGCATCGCGGTCGCCTACGGGCCCCGGGTCGACCCGACCTACGAGGTGGGGCTGGCTGCGCCCATGCGCAGCTTCCGGCTGCTCATGATCCGGGCCCTGGCCGTGCTGATCACATCGATGGCGCTGGTCGGGATCGCCGCCATTGCCCTCCCTCACCTGGACTGGACGGCGGCGGCATGGCTCCTCCCCTCGATCGCGCTGTCACTCGGCAACCTGGCCCTGTCCAGCTACTGGTCGCCCCAGCGGGCGACCGTTGGACTGGTTGCGGCGTGGACGCTTGCCGTGGTTCTCGGCGAGCGGTTCTCTTCCGTTCCGTACGCCGCCTTCCGGGCGGCTCCACAGGCAGCGTTCGCCATGATCGCCGTGGCCTCGATCGTCGTCCTGGCGCGCCGCCGAGAGGCCTTCGACACGAGGAGGGGACGATGACCGGACTCGACGACGGGAACGGCGGGAAGCAGCGCGTTCGCCTGCAAGGGATCGAGAAGCGGTTCCTCCGAACCCGGGCGCTCGACGGGGTCTCGCTCGATGCGGGAACCGGCATCCTCGGTCTTCTCGGCCCCAACGGGGCGGGCAAGACGACGCTGCTCCGGATCCTGGCCACGATCCTGGCGCCCGACGCCGGCGAGGTCCGGCTGCTCGGCCGGAACCCGTCACGGTCCCGGGATCGCCTGGAGATCCGGCGCCGGCTCGGCTACATGCCGCAGGAGCCCGGGTTTCACCGAAACTTCACCGCGTTCGAGTTCGTCGACTACGTGGCCATCCTCAAAGAGATGACGCATCGCCCGCGGCGGCACCAGGAAGTGCGGCGAGCCCTGGAGCTGTCCGGTCTGGAGAGTGTCTCGGGGAAGAAGATCCGGGCGCTCTCGGGAGGGATGCGGCGGCGTGTCGCGCTGGCCCAGTCACTGCTGGGCGACCCGGACCTGCTGATCCTGGACGAGCCCACCGCCGGCCTGGACCCCGAGCAGCGACTTCGATTCAGGGACATGGTCTCGCGCCTGGGTGAGGACCGAACGATCGTCGTCTCCACCCACCAGACCGAGGATGTCGCCGCCCTGTGCCAGCAGGTGGTGGTCATGAACGCTGGCCGCGTCTTGCTGACGGGAGCGCCTCGGGACGTCGCCGAGGTGGCCCGGGGGCACGTGTGGCTGGCCGACGGACGCGATCCCCGGGCCAGGCTGGCGTGGCGGACCGCTGAGGGACGCCACCGGAACATCGGCGATGCTCCCCCCGGCGCGGAGCTGGCCGAGCCGACCATCGAGGACGGGTACCTCCTGTTGGTGGGGGAACGGGCGTTCTCGGAGGCTGCGTGAGCATTATCACGGCGGGGGTCCGGCAGTCCGCGCCGCGCGCCCACGTCGCGACGAGGCAGCGAAGCCCGGTGTGGGCGCTGGCCCGGGCCGAGGGTGGAAGGCTGGTTCGTCATCCGATCGTGGTGGGCAGCATTCCCTTCTGCGTCGTCACGTTCGTCCTGGTCACCTGGAGCCAGGCTCCTATTCTCTCTCGCGACGACATCCTGACCGGCCTCGCCCTCCTCCCGCTGGCGGCGGCGGTGCTCCTGGCAGCCCATCTGGGCGCCACGCGGAGCCACCGGCATGGAACCGAGGACCTCTACCAGGGCACGGTGACCACCGCTGGGCAACGCACCGCCGGTCATCTCATCTCCATCCTCTGGGCCGCTGCGCTGGCGATGATCCTGGTTGTTGCGGCGATGGCGTACCTCGCGACGCTGCGTCCCGTTGGGCGACCCGATCCGATGGAGCTGGTCTCCGGCCCTATGGTGACCCTGTTGGCCGGTGCGGTGGGAGTGGCGCTGGCCCGATGGTGGCGGGCCGCCCTGGCCGGTCCGGTCGCCGTCGTCGCCCTGGCCGGGCTGGAGATCTTCCTGGTCTGGCAGACCTCCGCGGGCCGTCCGGAGAACGATCCCAACCCGATCCGCTGGCTGGCTCCCTGGGTGCCGATCGCGGTCTCCGGCGACCCGCCGCGCGAGCTGGTCGTCCGGCCGTCCGCGTGGCACCTCGCGTTCATCGCTTCGCTGGCGATCCTGGCGGGTGGGATCGCACTCCTCCGCGAACGCGTCCGAGTGCGGGCGGTGGTGACCACGGCCGCGGCACTCGCAGTGGTCATCGTGGCCGGGTCGGTCCAAGTCCACGCCCCCACGGCCGCGCAGCGCTCGGCGCAGGCCGACATCCTCGTCCACCCCCAGCGATATCAGACGTGCCAGACGCGCGGCGGCGTCCGCTACTGCGCCTACCGCGCCTACGCGGGATGGATCGACCGGTGGGCGGCCGCCGTGACTCCGGTCCTCGCCCGGGTCCCGGCGGAGCGCCGGCCAGGGGACGTCGCGGTCGTGCAGACCCTCAGCGTGTACGGGAGCGATGTCGGCGAAGCGGAGCTGGAAGGGAGCTCCGCGGCGTCCCAATTCGGCTACAACCCGACCACGGACAACCTCGGCGCCGCCATCAGCCCGGCGAACCGGTGGGGTCGCGGGAAGGACGAGGGGCTGGACGAGCTCGCCATCGACCCGTCGCCCCCAGGATGTCCGCCTCACCCGGGCCGAAGCCCGAAAGATCCTGGCGGTCACCGACCCATCCGATAGGAAGAAAGCCGCGAAGACCATCCACGCCGGAGCGCCCTGGGACTACTGCACGTCGGCGGGGCAGGCCCGCGCGGTGGTGGCGCTGTGGCTCGCCGCGCAGGCGACGAGCGGAACCGAGTCGGCGTACCGGGCCGTCCTTGCTCGCGATCCCTACACGGTCACGGTCACCGGGGCCGGTCCGGACACGGACATCAGGAGCGGCGTCGAAGAATTGAATGTGTTCGGCGGACCCATGCTGGGGGAGCTCGAGGGCCTCCCGTACCGCCTCCAGATCTTCAACTTCGTGGTCCGATGGGGCAAGGCCGACGCTTACTACGCCGAGCAACTCCTGGGCCGTCCCTCAGCGGATGTCTCCCGGGCGTTCTCGAGGTTCTGGGCGCAGCTGACCAGTCCATCGACCTCGACGGACGAGCTGGTCCGTCTCCTGGGCCTTCGTCCACTGCCTTCATACGAACAGCAACTCGAGAGGGCCGGGGTGCCGTCGGCGCTGATCGAGAGCGTTGTCAAGAACCTGACCGATCCGTCCGGCGCGGACCCTTCAACTGTGCCGTGCCGATGAGGTCGGCGACCCGAATCGCGGACCGGCGAGGCGCTCGCGTCGAGCACGTCGGCGAGCTGCTCCGGCCGACGATCAGGGCCATGCGATGGACCCCGCCGCTCACCGCGGCCTGCCTCGCCTTCGTCCAGGTCTTCGTGCAGACCCGAGACGTCTGCCCTCCCTCGGCGCCGTGCGTGGGCCCGGAGGTCAGGGTGCTGGCCCTGCGAATCGCGGCGATCCTGCTCGCTCTCGGCACCTCGTTCATCCTCGACGACCCTACGGAGGACACGACCGCTCACCTCCCGACGCCGCTGTGGCTGCGCCGAGCCGTCCGGGTCGGGCTGGCCGCTCCTCTCCTGGCCGTGACGTGGGCGCTCCTGGTGCCCCTGGCCATGCGATCGTCCGTCGACCCCCGCCCTTTTCCCACCGGCGCCCTCACCCTGGAGCTGGCCGCGCTCACGATCTGGGCGCTGGCCGTCTCCGCGTCAAGCGCTCGATTCGTGCCCGAGGGGATGGGCGGCGTCGCCGCGGGACCCATTCTGCTGGGCCTCGTCGCCGCGGCGAACTATCTCCCGCGCCGGATGGCCCTGTTCGTGCTCGACCCGCAGGACCCCCGGTGGCAGGGGGCACACGATCTCTGGAGGCTCGTGCTGTTCGCCGCGATCGCCACCCTCTTGGTTGCCAGTCGCGACCCGGGGCGGGCCTCGCTGCGACGACACCCGCACGCCAGTGTCGCCGGACGTCCCGCTCGGACCGGGGCCCGCTAGAATGACCTGCGACCGATCCCGCTGATTCGATCTCGACAGCCCCCGGAGGACCCCCATGGAACGCAAGCTGAAAGCCGAACCGCGCGACGGAACCGGCAAGGGCGTAGCCCGAAAGCTGCGCGCCGCCGGGCGCGTCCCGGCCGTCGTCTACGGCCATGGGATGGAGCCAATCCACGTCAGCATCGACTCCAGGGAGCTGTTCCACCTGTTGCACACCGACGCCGGGATGAACGTCCTGGTCGACCTGCGGATCGATCACGATCAGTTCCTGGCCATGCCCCGCGAGGTCCAGCGCGACCACATCAAGGGACGGTTCGTGCACGTCGACTTCCTGCGGATCGCCCGTGACGAGAAGATCACGGTCGAGGTGCCGGTGCACCTGATCGGCGAGTCTCACGGCGTCAAGGAAGGTGGGGTCATCGAGCACCACCTGTGGACCCTCCAGGTGGAGTGCTTCCCGCAGGACGTTCCGACTTCCATCGAGGCGAACGTGAGCCGGCTCGGCATCAACGAGGCGCTCAAGGTCCTCGACCTGGTCGCGCCGGAGAAGTGCACCATCCTCACCTCGCCGGATGAGGTCGTCGTCTCCGTCGTTCCCCCTCAGGTGCTGCGGGTGGAGGAGGAGGAGGCCGCGGCGGCCGTGGAGGGCGAAGAGGCCGCTGCCGAGGCCGAGGGTGCCGCCGGCGAGGAGGGGGCCGGACAGGCCGCCGAGCCCGAGAGCTAGGCGAACTTGGCCGACGGCCCCTGGCTGGTGGCCGGGCTGGGCAACCCCGGGGACCGGTACGCGCGCACCCGACACAACTCGGGCGCCATGGTGGTGCAGCGTCTGGCGGATCGCCTCGGCGTCCGCCTGAAGAAGGTCCGGTTCCTATCGCTGTTTGCCGCCGAGGCGAGGCACGGAGGATCGCAGCTTCTGCTGGTCGCCCCGGGGACCTTCATGAACGAGTGCGGGCCGCCCATCGCCTCCTTTGCCCGCAAGCGCGGCGTTCCCGTGGAACGGATCATCGCGTGCCACGACGAGATCGACCTTCCCTTCGGCGCGCTTCGGATCAAGCGAGGGGGAAGCACCGCGGGGCACCACGGCCTGGACTCGCTCGTGCAGGCCCTGCGGTCGCCGGGTTTCCATCGAGTGCGAATCGGGATCGGCCGTCCGGTCGGCCGCTGGGAAAACGTGGACTACGTGCTGGGCCCATTCACCAAGCGAGAGCAGGATGAGGCGGACGTGCTGATCGAGGAAGCGGCCGACGCCGTGCTCTCCCTCGCCGCCGACGGGCTGGAGGCGGCCCAGTCTCGCCACAACCGGTCGGGGCCACCCACCGCACCAGGACGAAGCTGACATAAGGTCGCCCTGGTGAGCTTCGGCCGTCTGGTCGGCAGCGATAGCAGCTTCGTTAGCGCATGCGTCGACTCTTCCATCCGTCCCCGCTGACCGTACAATCGGTTGCGGGCCGACGAGGCCCGGGAAGACGATCGGCAACAGGCCTGGTTCTGCGAGCCGGGCCTTTTCGTGCTGTCCGGTGCAGGTGTCGGCGAGGCGATGACGAGGAGCGATGGCGACGACGGAGAGCGTGGGGCTCGATGAGATCCTGAAGGAGGCGGGAGCATCCGCCCCCTTCGAACGGCTGCTGGCTGCCTCCGGTCCGGTCCGGCGGGCCAGCGCGGCCGCACCGGGCCACGCGTTCGCCGCGGTCGTTCTCGCCCACGCCCTGGGGGTCCCCGTCCTGGCAATCGGCCACGATCCAAGGGTTACCGACGCCCTGGCCGCGGGAGCCGCCGCCTTCCTCGGCCACGATCGTGTGGTCCGGTTCCCGGCCTGGGAGTCGTTGCCCTACGAGGGCATCAGCCCCTCCCCTCAGGTGGCCGGGGCGCGGGCCAGGGCAGCCCACCTGCTGCGGACAGCAGCGGGCCCGATGGTCGTGGCGGCCCCGGTGCTCGCGGCGATCCAGGGCCTGGCCCCGACGCTGGGGACCGAGGGCCCGGTTGAGCTCCGCCGCGGCATCTCGCTCCCACCCGACGCCCTGGCCGGCCGGCTGGTCGAGCTGGGGTACGTCCGTGTCGACGTCGTCGAGCATCGCGGGGAGTTCGCCGTTCGCGGCGGGATCGTCGACCTCTTCCCGTCGACGGCTCGTCGCCCGGTTCGCCTGGACTACCTCGGCGGGGAAGTCGAGTCGATGCGGGAGTTCGCCCCGGCCACCCAGCTCTCGACGGGCCGTGCCGATCTGGCCGAGGTGTATCCGTGCCGCGAGCTGATCACCACCGAGGACGTGCGCCGCCGTGCGGCCGAGGCAGCCCTCGGCTATCGCGGTAGGTACGCGGCGCTGCTGGATCGGGTCGCGCAGGGCCTGGCATTCGAAGGGATGGAGCAGGCGATCCCCCTCGTGTACGACCGGCTCTCCTCGCTGGCCGACCTCCTTCCTCGGGAGGGCTGGGTCGTGGTGGCCCAGGCGAGGAGAACGGCGGACCGGGCCGCCCGGATCCTGGAAGAAGCCGACGCCCTGGCCGAGGCCTCGGGTTGGCCGGGGCCGAGGTCCGTGCGGGAGCTGGAGGCCTCCCTCGGCGCGAAGCAGCGGGTGGAGCTGTCCGACTTCATCGAGCCCGAGGGAGTGGACCTCGGGATCCACCCGTGGGAACGGCCCGGTCAACGGGAGGCGATGGCCCACCGGGCCATCGAGCTGGACCGTGCGGGGGCCAGGATCCTGCTGGCCGCGGAGGGCCGGGGGAGCCTCGATCGGGCCCGCGAGGTCCTGGCCGTCGACGGTGCGGGGGGCGACGCGTACGTCGCCATCGAGGCCGACGTCGAAGAGGGCTTCTGGTTCCGTCCCGAGGCGGACGGGGCCGTGGCGCTGGCCTTGGTCACCGAGGAGGACCTGTTCGGCTCGCGGCGGCACACGCGGGTGGCGCCCCGGCTGGCCCGCCGGCGATCCGAGGCCACGGTCGTGGAGCTTTCCCCCGGCGACCTCGCCGTCCACCAGGTGCACGGCGTCGGCCGGTATGTGGGGATGGTCCGGCGCGCCGTGGCAGGCGCGGAGCGCGACTACCTGCTCCTCGAGTACGCCGAGGGCGACAAGCTCTACGTCCCATCCGACCAGGTCGGGGTGGTGGCGAAGTACGTGGGTGGTGAGGCCCCCCGGCTGCACCGGCTCGGCACCAACGACTGGAACCGAGCCAAGAGCCGCGTTCGCCGGGCGGTCCGGGACATGGCCGGCGAGCTGGTCCGGCTGTATTCGGTGCGGATGACCGTTGTCGGCCACGCCTTCGGCCCAGACGCTCCGTGGCAGGCCGAACTGGAGGACGCGTTCCCCTACGAGGAGACCCGCGACCAACTGGCGGCGACCGAAGAAGTGAAGCGCGACATGGAGCAGCCCCGCCCCATGGACCGGCTCATCTGCGGGGACGTCGGATACGGCAAGACCGAGATCGCCGTCCGCGCCGCGTTCAAGTCGGTCATGGACGGGAAGCAGGTGGCCGTCCTTGTTCCCACCACCCTGCTCGCCGAGCAACACTACGTGACGTTCAGCGAACGCTTCGCCCCGTTCCCGGTGACCGTCCAGATGCTGTCCCGGTTCGTCCCCGAACGGGACCAGCGACGGGTCCTCGACGAGACGGAGCGTGGCAAGGTCGACGTGCTGATCGGGACCCATCGCCTGCTCTCCCCCGACGTCAAGTTCCATGACCTCGGCCTCCTTGTCGTGGACGAGGAGCAGCGGT
>VAYG01000005.1 GCA_005885015.1 Actinomycetota bacterium
ACGCCATTGCCTTCATCAACCGCATCGCGGAGAAGGCCGAGGCGGCCGACCACCATCCCGACCTGGAGAACCACTACGGTCGGGTCCGGGTCGGACTGCACACCTGGAGCGAGAACGCCGTCACGGACAAGGACATCGCGCTGGCCCGGGAGATCGAGACGGTGGCGCGTGCCGGCTGAGCTCAGTGCTCCCCTCGAACGTGCGGCTTGGAGCCCAGCGGTCTGAGCACGACTCGGTCGTGGGGTTCCTCGATGTCGATCAAGCCCTCCAGGCCCGACTCCACGTACAGCGTCATCCCGTCGAGATCGATCTGCTGGTCGGCGGGGTCGGGCGCGTCGGTGAGCGCCGCCTGGACGCCCCCGCGGGCCCTGGTCAGCCGGATCTTCGCCGCCGGGTTGAATCTCGCGGCGGCCTGCTGCGACTTCGCGAGGATCTCCCGAGCCCAGGCCGTGACCTCGATCATGGCATCGACGATGCTACGGCTCAGACCGCGGCCGACGCCACGGCGAGCTGCTCCTGGGGCTTCGGCACGACCTCGGCCGGGAAGCGCCCCGGCGCGGGTTCCCGGGTCAGCCGGACCGCGAGGTAGACCGGGACGAAGCTGGCCAGCACGACGACCATGGCCACCACGTTCACCTGCGGGAGACGCGTGGGTCGGAGCAGGTTGTTGAAGATCCAGATCGGCAGGGTGATCTGCGGCCCCGCCGTGAAGATGGTGACCACCACCTCGTCGAAGGACAGGGCGAAGGCGAGGAGGCCGCCCGCGACCAGGGCCGTGGCGAGGTTCGGCCAGATCACGTACCGGAAGGTCTGCCAGCCGTCCGCGCCCAGATCCATCGAGGCTTCCACCAGCGACCCGGGCGTGCGCCGGAGGCGGGCGATCACGTTGTTGTAGACGACCACGACGCAGAACGTGGCGTGCCCGACGATGATGGTCAGCAGGCTGAAGCTCAGCCCGGAGGACGAGATCGCGGAGTTGAGGGCGAGCCCGGTGATGATGCCCGGGAGAGCGATCGGAAGGACCAGGACGAAGGAGAGGGCCTCCCGGCCGAAGAACTTGAACCGGTGGACGGCGAACGCCGCCAGCGACCCCAGGCCCAGGGCGATCACGGTGGCGCCCAGGGCCGCCCTCACCGAGGTGAACAGCGCTTCCCGTACCTCGGTATTGCGCCAGGCCACGCCGAACCAGTGCGTGGTCAAGGCGGACGGAGGCCACTTCTGTCCCACCGTCGAGTTGAACGCATACAGGAAGATCACGGCGAGCGGCACGTAGAGGAACGCCAGGACCAGCACGGACGTCACCCGCATGAAGATCCGTACGCCGCGCGTCTCCACCGCCGTGGCCACCGACCCTCTCCTACAGCGCCTCGAAGGCTCCCACCCGCCGGGCCGCCAGCAGGTAGATCGCCATGACCGCGACCGGCACCAGGGCGAAGGCAGCCCCGAAGGGCTGGTTCGACGCCACGCCCAGGACGTTGTTGTAGACGACGTTTCCGATGAACTGGGTGTTGCCGACCGTGGTCGGCGTGATGTAGTCGCCGAGCGTCAGGGAGAAGGAGAAGATCGAGCCGGCCACGATCCCCGGCAGGGCCAGCGGCAGGATCACCCTGCGGAGGGTCATCGGCCACTTGGCTCCCATGTCGCTGGAGGCCTCGAGGAAGGAGCCGGGGATCCGCTCCAGTGACGCGTAGATGGGGAAGAACACGAAGGGGAGCCACAGGTACGTGAAGGCGATCCAGATCGCCCAGTTCGTGAAGCTGATGTCGACGCTGGCCAGATGGAGCTTGTGCAGCGTCCAGTTGACCAGCCCCTGGCGATCCAGGATGAGCCGCCACGCGTAGATCCGCACCAGGTAGCTCGACCAGAGCGGCAGCGTGACCGACAAGAGGATTGCCGCCTTGAGCCGGGACCCGGCGAGGCGAGCGGCGTAGTAGGCGAGGGGGAAGGCCAGCAGCACGTCGGTGATGGTGACGCCCGCGGAGATGCCGACGGTCCGGACCGCGATCTTCCGATAGACGCTCTCCCGCCACAGGATCTGGAAGTTCGTGAGCCCGAGGCGGTGGACCACGGAGAAGCTCAGCGGATCGAGGCGCCAGAACGCCGACACCAGCAGGATGGCCAGGGCGGCCAGATAGACCACCCCGATCCATCCTGCCGGTGGGGCCAAGAGCAGGAGCAGCCGGACCCGGGGATGCCGGTACAGGAAGGCGGAGGCCCGCCTCCGGACCGAGACCCCCGGGATCGGGCTCTCAGCCGCCGATGACCTCAGTGAACTTCTGCTCCCAGATCGAGTAGTCGATGCAGTCGTTCTTCCCGTTGCCGCAATCGGCCAGCGGCGTCCTCCACAGGTAGAGCTGCTTGACGAAGCTGTCGTCACCGCAGTGGTAGGGAGCGGCCGCGTCGGCACCCAGATCCTTCTCGATGATCGCGCAGGACTGGGTGTTGGACGGCGTCGCTCCGTAGAACTCGGCCACCTGGGCCTGCACCGCCGGGGTCGACGCCCACTGCATCCACTTGTACATGCAGTTCGGATGCTGGGCGTGCGAGGACATCATCCACGTGTCGGCCCATCCGGTGGCCCCCTCCGACGGGATGATCCCGTCCACCGGAACGGGCGGCTTCTGGGTGGTCAAGATGCTCACCTGGTAGGGCCACGCAGCCCCCACCACCGCGTCGCCCGAGGTGAACAGGTTGATCTCGTCCGTGGCGCTGGTCCAGTACTTCTTGATCAACGGCTTCTGCTGCTTGAGCAGGTCGATGGCCGCGTTCAACTGGGGTTGGGTGAGTTCGTAGGGGTTGGTGATCCCGAGCTCCGGCCGGTGGGTTTTCAGGTACAGGGCCGCGTCGGCGATGTAGATGGCACCGCCGTAGGCCATGCCCTTGCCGGCATAGGGCGAGCTTGAGTCGAAGATGACGCTCCAGCTCGAGGGGGCCGGGCTGACCTTGTCCTTGTTGTACATGAGGATGTTGGCCCCGTACATGTAGGACACGCCGTAGTGGACGCCGTTCTTGGTGTTGTGGGGTGGCGACTGGAGCGTCGGCAGGAAGCCCTTCCACCCGTCGATCAGGTTCACGTTGATCGGCGCGACGTCCCCGTGGGCGATCAGTCGGTCGGTGGCATCTCCCGACGCCGACACCCCGTCGTAGCTGGTGCCTCCTCCCTGGCGCATCAGGTTGACCATCGCGTCCGAGGTGTCCCCGTACTTCACGTTGACCTTGCAGCCGGTCTGCTGCTCGAAGGGATGGACCCAGTCGGACTTCGGGTCGGTGGACCCGTCCTCCGTGTAGCCGATCCAGGCGACCAGGTTGAGCTGGCCCTCACCGGGGCCGATGCTCTGGAGGACCTTCGGCCCCCCGCTGCCCCCTCCGCCCCCTCCGCCACCGCAGGCCGCCCCGACCAGCGCCGCGGCGCTCAGGGCGGCCAGGATGGATCTCTTTCCTCTCATGTCCCCTCCTCTCCCGGGCCGGGTGGCCCGGTTCCCTCCTCGCTGCGCGCGAGCGTGCGGCTGTGCAGGCGATCCCAGGCCAGCCGGACGCGCTTGCCCCGAACCTCCAGCGCTTCCATCGACGACCGGGCCAGGTTCTGTTGGAGCACGACCAGCTCCCCTCCGGGGTCGAGGTCCACCGTGTATCTCGTGTTGGCGCCCAGGTAGACCACGTCCCGCACGTGCCCCGTCACCGAGCACTCGCCGTCCCCGGGCCGTTCGTCCCGCTCGAGCATGCGGATCTTCTCGGGACGGACGGTGATGGTGGCGGACGAGCCGGTGACCTCGCGGGCGGCGTCGCCGGAGAGCGTGTTGGAGACCCCGACGAACCCCGCCACGAACCCTGTGGAAGGCTTCTCGTACACCTCCGCCGGCGTGCCCACCTGCTCGATTCGGCCCGCGTTCATCACCGCCAGGCGATCGCTCATCGTGAGCGCCTCCTCCTGGTCGTGGGTCACGTAGATGAACGTGAGGCCGATCCGTTGCTGGATCGCCTTCAGCTCGATCTGCATCTGCTGGCGCAGCTTCAGGTCGAGGGCGCCGAGCGGTTCGTCCAACAGGACAACGGCGGGCTGGTTCACCAGCGCCCTGGCCAGGGCCACCCGTTGACGCTGGCCGCCGGAGAGCTGCGACGGCTTGCGCCGCTCGAACCCCTCGAGGCGAACCATCCGGAGGGCCTCGGCGGCCCGTCCCCGCCGTTCCTCCGGGGCCACGCCCTTCACCCGGAGCCCGTACTCGACGTTCTGCCCGACCGTCATGTGGGGGAACAGCGCGTAGTCCTGGAACACGGTGTTGACGTCACGATCGTAGGGAGCCAGCCGCGTCACGTCGCGTCCCAACAGCAGCACCGTGCCCGAGGTCGGCGTCTCGAAGCCGGCGATCATCCGAAGGCACGTGGTCTTGCCCGACCCCGACGGGCCGAGCATCGAGAAGAACTCGCCCTGGCGCACGTCGAGCGTGACCCCATCCACCGCGGTCACGTCGCCGAACCGCTTGTGCACGCCTTCCAGGCGCACCGCGGCCTGCAATCGCGCCCGCTCCGGGGGCGGCGTTCGCTGCTCGGTATCGGGGGTGGGGCGCGCCACGACTCCTTTCTGCGACGAGCGATCCGACGCGCAACCTAGCCGCGGGGGCCGGGGCGCGCAAGAGAGCAGAACGTCCAAAGAATGGCCCCGTGGTTGCCGCTCCCGCACAGGTCGCGCATACTCGGCCGGGCGGAGCCAGGCCCCCCAGGGGCCTCGAATTCCCCATCCGCCCAGCCTAGGAGCGAGGTGACCCGACTGATGGGCGTGCCGTTATGGCCTTCGTCTTCGCGCCGCGCCGCAGGGCCCGCCGCGTGTGGGCCTACCTGCGCTCGGAGCGTCGCACGCTCCGGCAGGGCTTCGTCGCGCTCATCGTCAGCACCGCAGCCGCGCTCGTCGCGGGGGTAACGCTCGGCTCGATCACGAGCACTCTGGCCGCGCTCCCCGGCCTGATCATCCTCATCCCCGCGGCCAACGGGATGCGGGGAACCATCTTCGGGGCGATCGGCGCTCGATTGGGCACCAGCATCCACGCCGGACTGTTCGACGTGAGCCGCGATCGGCAAGGTGTCCTGTACCAGAACGCGTTCGTCGCCGTCGTCACGACCTTCTCCTCATCGCTGTACCTGGCAGTCCTGGCCAAGCTCTCGGCGACGGCGTTCGGACTCCACTCGATCTCCTTCCTCGACTTCGTGACGATCTCCGTGGTGGGCGGGGCTCTGGGGTCCGCCGTCATCCTGGGCCTGACCGCAGCTCTCACGATCGTGTCGTTTCGGCGCGGCTACGACCTCGACACCGTGTCCACGCCCATCGTCACCGCCGCCGGCGACATGACCACGGTGCCCTCCCTGTACCTGGCGACCTTCCTGGTCCGGGTGCCCTGGCTGAACGCCGTGGTGGCCGGCGCCATGATCGTTCTGGCCCTGTACGCCACGCTCCGGGGGGCGCTGACCGACCTCGCCCTGGCTCGGCGGATCCAGCTGGAGATGGCGGCGGTCATCCTGCTCACCCCCATCCTGGACATCCTGGCCGGCACGGCCGTTGAGTCGAGCCTCGCGCGGTTCGTGGCTCTCCCCGGCTTGCTGGTCATCGTCCCACCGCTCGTCTCCAACGCGGGGGCACTGGGCGGGATCTTCTCCTCGCGGGTCTCCTCGAAGATGCACCTGGGCCTGCTGTCCCCCTCCCGATGGCCCGAGACGATTGCGTACCTGGACGCGAGCCTCGTGTTCGTCTCGGGCTTGTTCGCGTTCACGGTGACGGGGACCCTTGCGTTCCTGTTCAGCGTCCTCGCCGGTAAGCCGCATCCGGGCGTCCTGTTCATGATCGGGGGGACCCTCCTGGCGGGTGTGATCTCCACGCTGATCAGCATCGTCGTCAGCTATGGGATCGCGGTCGTGACGGCCCGGTTCGGCCTGGACCCCGACAACCATTCGGTCCCCATCATCACCAGCGTGATGGACCTGGCCGGCGTCCTCACGTTCCTGTGGGTTCTGGCACTATGGGGGGTGGCCGCACATGTCTGACCCGGACCAACCCAGGACCGTCAAGGAGCTGCTCGTCGAGGCGAAGGACGCCTCGGAGCTGATGGTCGACCTGGCCTACGCAGCCGTGTTCTTCAACGACGACGACCTCGCCGAGGAGGTCGAGGACCTCGAGAAGCGGCTCGACGTATACCTGCGCCGCCTGCGAGAGATCTCGATGCTGGCGGCCCGGTCGCCCGAGGACGCCGAGGCGATGGGGGCCGTGCTCCACATCGCCGGGGCCATCGAGAAGATCGGCCAGGCGGCCTCGGACATCGCCCGGGTGATCCAGGCGCACCTGGGGATCCCGGCCGAGCTCCGGCCGGACCTCCGCCATGCCGACGAGATCGTGGGACGGGTGCGGGTCCGGGAGGAAGCTCCCTGCGTCGGCCGGTCGCTCCGAGAGCTGCTCCTCCCGTCCGAGACCGGCATGTGGCTCCTGGCCCTCCGTCGGGGCAGCGAGTGGGAGTTCGACCCCCAGGCGGACACGGTCCTGTCGGATGGAGACATCCTTCTCTTCCAGGGACCGGAGGAGGGCGTGAACCTAATCCGGGCGGTGGCCGGGGCGCCGCCGTTGCCCGAGCCCCCCGAGGCCGAGCGCATCGCCCTGACCGAGCTGGATCGGGCGGTCGACATCCTGGTGGAGATGAAGAACTCGGCCGAGGTCGCCGTGGGGTTGGCGTACTCGGCCCTCCTGTTCAAGGACCCGGCCCTCGCCGCAGAGGTGGCCACGCTGGAGGCCAGGTCCGACATCCTCCATGACGAGCTGGAGTCCTGGGTGCTGAAGGCCGCCCCGGAGGCTCGCAACACCGACGAGCTCCGAGGCCTCCTCCGCCTGGCCTACGCCAGCGAACAGATCTTCGACGCGGCCCGCGACATGACCTGGCTCATCGAGGAGGGCGAGGACCTCCACCCGGTCATCCGGTTGGCGCTGGAGGAGAGCGAGGAGGTCGCCACCGAGACCGTGGTCGAGCGCGGATCGCGCGCGGAGGGGAAGCCTCTCAAGCAGCTCCAGCTCGAGACGGAGACGGGGATGTTCGTCCTGGCAGTGCAGCGAGGCCGGCGATGGATCTACCGGCCCCGCCCGCGGTTCGAGCTCCAGGCGGGCGACCGGGTCATCTCGCTGGGGCCGGAGGAAGGGATCGGGGAGCTCGACTCCCTGACGCGCGCTCCCGCCGCCTCGTTCCCCGCGGGATACTGAGCGACGGCCGGTCAGGCGACCGGCTCCCGGACCCCCGCCGGCAAGGAGAACCGCATCTGCTCGTCGATCGTGTGGAGCGGACGGACGTCCGCGGCGCCCCGCCGCTTCAGGGTGTCCACCACACGCTCGACCAGCCACTCGGGCGCCGATGCCCCCGACGTGACCCCCACGGTGTCGCGGCCCTCGAGCCACTCCGGCCGGATGTCCGATTCGTCGTCCACCAGGTAAGCAGGGGTGCCCAGTGATCTCGCCACCTCGACCAGGCGGTTGGAGTTGGAGGAGTTGTCGGAGCCGATCACCAGCACCACGTCGGACGCCCTGGCCAGCGCCTTCACCGCCTCCTGCCTGTTCTGAGTGGCGTAGCAGATGTCGTCTCGAGGGGGGCCTTCGATGGCCGGGAACCGATCCTTGAGGACATCGATCACCTCGTTGGTCTCGTCCACCGACAGCGTGGTCTGCGACAGATATGCGACCCTGCGCGGGTCGTGCACCTTAACGGTTCGGGCCTCTCCGGGAGAGGCCACCAGCTTGATCTGTGACGGCGCCTCGCCGCTGGTCCCGACCACCTCCTCGTGACCCTCGTGCCCGATCAGCAGGATCGTGTAGCCGTCGCGGGCGAACCGCCGGGCTTCCAGATGCACCTTGGTCACCAGGGGACAGGTGGCGTCGATCACCGAGAGGCGCCGCCGGGCCGAGTTCTCGTAGACCTCCGGGGCCACGCCGTGGGCCGAGAGGATCAGGACGGCGCCCTCGGGAGCTTCGTCTTCGTGCTCCACGAAGACGGCTACGGGAGGCCCGTAGATGCGGAGGGCTCGCTCCACGGTGTCGACCGCGCGCTCGACACCGGCGCAATACCCGCGCGGCCATGCGAGGAGGATCGTCTTCGGCACGAGTCCATGGTACCCCCGGGGCTTCGGCTCTCAGCCCGAGACCATGAACTCTCCACGACGGGTCCGAGACGTGGTCGGGACTCCCTCAGGCCCTGACAGGGCCGCCCGGCCGGGGCAGGCCCACGATCGCCGGGCGGATCTCGTCCAGCTCGACCGCCTCCGCGTCGGCCCCGGCCAGCGAACCGACCGCCACGATCTTCGCCGTTGGACGGGCCGACCGGATGGCCGGTACCGCTCCATCTCCGAACGCAGCGTCGACCACGACGACGTCCGGGCGCCAGTCCACGACCTGACGCGCCAGGTCGTCGATCGAAGTCGCTCCCCCCACCACCTCCCAGCTCGCCGCCGTCGTCGCCCG
>VAYG01000006.1:0-407 GCA_005885015.1 Actinomycetota bacterium
CCCACGGCCTTGGTGTGGATCTGGCACACCCGCGATTCGGTCACGCCCAGCACGTCACCGATCTCGGCCAGGGTCAAGCCCTCGAAGTAATAGAGGGTGATCACGATCTTCTCCCGCTCGGACAGCGCGTTGATGGCCGTGGAGAGCATGATCCGCGTCTCGTTCCCCTCCAACCCGGAGGCCGGATCGGTCGCGGCAAGGTCGGCCAGCGTGTCCAGGAGGGACATCGACTCGCCGCGGTCGGGACCGGCCGACACGACCTCCTCCAGCGCGGTGACCGTGACGAATGAGATCTGGGTCACGATGTCGTGCAGCTCCTGGAGGCTGACCCCGAGGTGCTCGGCGATCTCGGCGTCGGAGGGGGCCCGCTTCAGCCGGGACTCCAGCTCCGAGTAGGCCTTGTCGAC
>VAYG01000006.1:539-12128 GCA_005885015.1 Actinomycetota bacterium
TCCGCCTGCTCGACGTTGGCCGGGAGGCCGGTGGCCACGCGGCTGGCCACGTACTTCACCAGCGGGGCGTAGTGCACGATGAGCTTCTCCCGAGCGTCGGGCGATCCGTGCTCCTTGTAGCTCTCCCAGATCTCCTCCAGCGTGCTCGGAGCCTTGGCCGGGGCGCGGCGGGGCTTGGTCTTGGAAGGAGCTCTGGCGGAGGAAGAGGTCGGCATCAGGCCCTCGGATGGCTCCGTCGGTAGGCTTCGAACAGCCTACTCCTGGAAACGTGGGTGTAGCGCTGCGTGGTCGCCAGGCTGGCGTGGCCCAGGAGCTCCTGGACCGCCCGGATGTCGGCGCCGGCCTCGAGCAGGTGGGTGGCGAACGAGTGCCTGAGCGTGTGCGGGCTCACCCGGCGCCCCGACAGGACCGCGCGGACGTAGCGGTCCACCATGGCCCTCGCGTCCCGGGGCGTCATCCGTTTCTTCCTCCGGTTGAGGAACAGGGGCTCCCCGAGCCCCGCGCCGCGGCGGTCACCGGGGCGAGGCAACAGAGCCCCCCTTCCACGTTCAAGGTACTGCGCGATCGCCGCGACGGCGAAGTCCCCCATCGGGACCACACGCTCCTTGCTTCCCTTGCCCAGCACCCGGACCCGCTGCCCCTCCAGGTCGACGTCCTGCACGTCCAGGCCGCACAGCTCGGCCACCCGCAGGCCCGACGCATACAGGAGCTCCAGGGCGGCACGGTCTCTCAGGCCGATGGGTCCGGCTGGGCTCGGGGCGCTGGCAAGGCGCTCGGCCTCACCGACCTTGAGGACCGCGGGCAGGCGGGAGGCCCGGGACGGTCGCGAGAGCAAGGCCGCCGGGTTCGTCTGGATCAGCGCACGACGGTGGGCCCACGCGAAGAACGACCGGGCCGCGGCGGCCTTCCGGGCCACGCTGCTCGGCGCGTACCCCCGGGTCCGAAGCTGGGCGAGCCACCGGCGCAGGAGCTGGTAGTCCGCGTCGAGCAGCGTCCGGCGGCCCCGCCGGAGGAAGGCGGCCAGGGACGAGAGATCGGTTCGGTAGGCCCCAGCCGTATGCGCGGAGAGGCGGCGCTCGAGGGACAGGTGGTCCACGAACGCGTCGATCGCCGCCGCATCGTGCGGCTCCACTTCCTCGCCGGTCGGTTCCGTTCCGGGCCTCCCGAAGGTCGGGGCCGACCGACTTGTAGCACACCGCCCGGGCGGGTCAAGCTCTTCCCGGCTCCGCCCGCCGCTCGTACCTCCCGCCCACCTGGCGGACCAAGCCCCGCAGCTCCAGGGCAACGAGGGCCGAAACGACCTCCGGGAGCGGCAGGCCGAGGGCCCCGGCCACCGCGTCGGGGGGCATCGACCCGGTCAGGGCCGTCCACACCGCGCGCTCCGGGCCGGACCGGTCGCCGCCGTAGCCCTCGCCCTCGACGCCCCCCGGCGAACGAGCAACGAGGGGGCGCAGGCCGAGCTCGTCCAGGAGGTCATCCGGCCCCCGGATCAGCGTCGCGCCGTCCCTGATGAGTGTCAGCGGGACCCAGGCCAGAGGACTGGTCACGGCTCCGGGGACCGCGAATACTTCCCGGCCGATGTCCAGTGCGTGGTCGGCTGTGATCATCGATCCGCTCCCCTCGGCGCCCTCCACAATCACCACCGCCCGAGACAGGCCCGCCACGATCCGGTTCCGCGCCGGGAATCGGAACGGCTCCGCCGGCGTCCCCGGCGGATACTCGCTGACGATGGCGCCTGCGGCCTCGATTTCCTGGAAGAGCTTGTCGTTCTGTCTTGGATAGAGGACGTCGATGCCGCTCCCCAGCACCGAGACGGTCCTCCCTCCCCCGCGCAACGAGCCCTGATGTGCTGCGGCGTCGATCCCTCTGGCGCCGCCGCTCACCACGCAGGCACCGGCTTCGGCCAGCGACCGGGCCAGGATGTGGGCGACCTCTCGTCCCGCCGGCGAGCTGTTCCTGGCCCCCACGATGGCTACACGGGGCGTCGAGCCCCGCAGCTCCATACCGCGGACGAACAGCCCCGCCGGCGGATCGGACAGATCGAGCAGCTCACGGGGATATTCCGGATCTCCCACCGCGACCAGCCGTGCTCCCGCGGCCGCGAGCTCCTGCTCGACGGCTCCCCCGTCCAGCGATGCGGCCAGGGAGCGGTCGGCGGGGCTGCCGCCTCGCCCGGCTCGAACCGCCCGCAGGCAAGAGGAGGCCGTGCGATGCGTCTGGGCCAGATCGAGGAGACGGCGGGGGGTCACCGAGGAGAGATGCAGGAGGACGACGAGGGCCCGCCGATCCGCAGGGCCGCCGGCGAACCCCTCCGGCCACTCCTGCGCCGGGTCGGTCTTGCGTCGAGGCCGGCTCATCCCACCCGGGCCTCATCCTCCGCGGACCGGACCGACCGGTAGCTCAGCGCCTCCCCCATGTGCGCGGGCAGGATCCGGTCCTCACCGGCAAGGTCGGCGATGGTCCGCGCGACCTTCAACGCCCGATCGAACCCCCGGCCCGAGAGGACGAGGTTCTCCACGGCCGAGGACAGCAGGGACTCCGCCCCCTCGGTCAGCCTGGCATGGCGTCGGGCGATGGCCCCGGGCATCTGGGCGTTGCTGGCCCACGGTGTGCCGGCGAGGCGCGTTCGCTGCCTGACCCTCGCTTCCTCGACCCGATCCCTGACCCCGGCTGACCGCTCGCCCGCTCCCGTTCCCAGAAGCTCGGACCGGGAAAGCCGGGGCACCGTCAGCTGGATGTCGATGCGGTCGAGCAGGGGCCCGGAGAGACGCTGCCGGTGGAGCGCGATCCTGCTGGGGAGGCAGCGGCACTGCCGGCGAGGGTCTCCCTCGAATCCGCACGGACAGGGGTTGGACGCCGCGACCAGCGAGAAACGCGCCGGGAAGTCCACGGCGCCGGCCGCCCTGGCCACGACGACCCGGCCATCTTCCAACGGCTGCCGCAAACCCTCGAGGGCGTCCCGTCGGAACTCCGACACTTCGTCGAGGAACAGCACACCATGGTGGGCCAGGGAGGCCTCACCCGGACGGAGGAATCCCGACCCCCCGCCGAGCAAGCCGGGCAACGATATGGAGTGGTGCGGAGCCCGGAACGGTCTCTGGCTCACCAGCCCGCCGCCCGCCAGGAGGCCGGCGACCGAGTGGAGGCGCGTTACCTCCAGCGCTTCCTGGCGGGTCATGGCCGGGAGGATGGTGGGCAGCCGGCGGGCCAGCATCGTCTTCCCCGCCCCAGGGGGACCGATCATCAGGACGTTGTGGCCGCCCGCAGCGGCGATCTCCAGGGCCCTCCGGGCCACGCCCTGGCCGCGCACCTCCGCGAAGTCCACGTCGCTCGACCCAGGAGCGTCGGCAGTCTCCACCGGGGTAGGTTCTGGCGCGGTCCGCTGGGTCCAGGTTCCGCGGAGGAAGCCGACGACCGCCGCCAACGACGGCGCCCCGACCACCCGGAGCCCCTCGACCAATCCCGCCTCCGCCGCGTTGGCCGCCGGGACCACCACCCCCTCTAGCCCGCCGGCCGCGGCCGCCATGGCCACCGGCAGCATGCCGGGGGTGGCCACCAGCTCCCCGCGAAGCGAGAGCTCGCCGGCGAACGCGTAGGACCCGACGGCCCCCGCCGGGACCTGGGCGGAAGCGGCGAGCACCCCGAGTGCGATGGGGAGGTCGAACCCGGGCCCCTCTTTCCTGAGCCCCGCCGGAGAGAGGTTCACCACGACCCTTCGGAGCGGCCATTCCAGCCCCGAACTCTCCACTGCGGGCCGGACCCGTTCCCTGGCGTCCTGGACCGCCGCGCCCGGCAGCCCCGCCAGGGTCAGGGCGGGCAGCCCCCGGCCGACGTGGGCCTCCACCGTGATCAGATGGCCCTGGACGCCGACCAGCGCTACCCCGAACACCCGTCCGTACACCGCCCGCAGCGTAGGTCCGGGCACCGACATGCCATCGCGGCCGGGCGGCGGCGGATGTTCAGAACGCCGATTCGAACACGAACACGCTGGTGCGACGGCCCGGTCCGGCGGTCACACTGGCCACGTCGAACCGGATCGAGTCGGCCGTTCGACCCGAGACGGCCAGGAACGCCAGGGCCAGGGCGCGGAGCTTCCGCTGCTTCTTCCACGTCACGGCCTCGAAGGGCTCGCCGTAGGCCCGGCCCGATCGAGCCTTCACCTCGCAGAAGACCAGCACCGAGCCCCGGGTCAGCACCAGGTCGAGCTCGCCGAGGGAGCACCTCCAGTTCCGGGCCACCAGGCGGTATCCGTGGTCCCGGTAGTGGGCCAGCGCGGCCTCTTCCCCTCTGGCCCCGACCGACGGTCCGGGTCGCGATTCCATGGCGGCAGTGTGGCGGCGCCCACCGACAGCCCCAGGGCGGACCCTCAGGAGATGGAAGGAGACGACGGCCCTTCGCCCAACGTCGACTCGGCCGAACCCAGCCCCTCGCCCTGGCCGGGCTCCCGCGGAGAGATGTGCTCCACGTTGACGTCTTTGGTGGTGACCACCCGGACCTGGGTGACGAAGCGGGCCGGGCGGTACATGTCCCACACCCACGCGTCGGCCAGCTCCAGCTCGAACCACACGCCGCCCGGCCCCTCGTGCTCCGTCAGCTCGACATGGTTGGCCAGATAGAAGCGGCGCTCGGTCTCGATGACGTAGCTGAACATCGGGAGCACGTCCCGGTACTCGCGCCACAGGCGCAGCTCCATGTCGTCTTCGAAGCGCTCGATGTCCTCTTCGCTCATCGCTTGTCCGCCGCCAGGTCCTCCGCGGCGGTCTCCTCCCCTGCCTCCCGCAAGTACAGCCGCTCGTACGTCTCTCGGTCCTCCGCGTACAGGGTCATCCCCTTGAACGACATCCGGTGGATCGGCGAGGGCCCGAACCGGGCGATGGCGTCTCGATGGGACGCGGTCCCGTAGCCCCGATGGTGGTCGAACCCGTACTGCGGATACCGCCGGTGATATCGGTCCATGATCCGATCCCGGGTGACCTTCGCCACAACCGAGGCGGCGGCCACCGAGGCCGTGACGGCGTCCCCCTTCTTGATCGAGAGATGGGGCAGGCGCACCCCGCGGAGGACGAACCCGTCGGCGAGCACGAAGTCGGGGCAGACGTCGAGCGCCCGGACGGCCGCCCGGAGGAGAGCCAGGTTGGAGACGTGCAGCCCTCGGTGGTCGATCCTCCGGGGAAAGGCCCGGCAAACGGATACGGAGACGGCGCTTCCCCTGATCCGGTCGAACCAGTGATCGCGCTGGTCCGGCGTCAGCAACTTGGAGTCGGCCAGCCCGTCCGTGCCGAACGCCTCGGGGAGGATCACCGCCGACGCCACCAGGGGCCCGGCCAGCGCCCCGCGCCCAGCCTCGTCGACCCCCGCCACCAGCCGGAACCCCTCGGCATGCAGCTGACGCTCGTAGTGGTCGATCGGCCTGGACGGCCTCATGTCAGGTCCCTCGCAGCCACCCCACGCGCGATGGGGGCCAGATCTTGATGAAGGCCCGCCCGATCACCTTGTCGAAGGGGATGTACCCCAGGCCGTACCTTGAGTCCTTGGAGTCCAGCCGATTGTCGCCCATGACGAACAGGCTGTGCGGCGGGACATGGAACGGCCCGCACGGCCGGTCGTCCTCCACCTTGATGTAGGGCTCCCGAAGCGCCTTCCCGTTGATGTACACCGTTCCCTGCTTGCATTCGACCAGGTCTCCGGGAAGCCCGATCGCGCGCTTGATGAAATCCTTCTCGGGGCTCGTGGAGACCCCGAGGCCTTCGGTCAACCAGTGCCAGAAAGAGGCCACCGGGTTTCGGTGCGGCTCCGGCGCCGGGTTGGGGTCGGCGAAGACGATGATGTCGCCCCGCCGCGGTGGATGCAGGTGGTACACGACCTTGTTCACCAGGACCCTGTCGCCCACATCCAGCGTCGGCTCCATGGACTCGGACGGGATGTAGAAGGCCTGGAGGAGGAAGGTCTTGATGAGGAGGGCCAGGAGGAAGGCGATGAGCAGCAGGAAGGGCAGCTCCCCGAGGAAGGCCAGCGGGCCCTTGGACTTGGCCGCGACCTTCCCGCCCGTCTTCCCTTCGGCCTCCGTCGGAGTCTCCGTGGAGGTCGCCGTGGGGGTCTCGGCGGGGGGATCGAGGGGGTGCCCCGCGTCTGCCTCGGGGGCTGGCCCGGACGTCCACACGTCCGCGGGGGTGGGAGCGCCCGAAACGGGCGCGGGATCCGGGTCGGGGGGCCGCTCCTGCGGCTCGGATGACGAGGTCATGCCGGAGCCCATGAGCTATTCCGGCTCCGATCCTTCTCCCTCGTCGAGCTGGGCACCGGCCGGCTGGACGGTGGTTGCTTCCCGACGCTCTCGGATACGGGCGCTCTTGCCGCGGCGCTCCCGCAGGTAATAGAGCTTGGCCCGCCGGACACGTCCTCGGGCGACCAGCTCCACCCTGGCGATCGTCGGCGAGTGCAGCGGGAACGTCCGCTCCACGCCGACCCCGAACGACACCTTCCGAACCGTGAAGGTCTCCCGGAGGCCGCCTCCCCGGCGCCGGATGACCACGCCCTGGAAGACCTGGATGCGCTCCCGGCCGGCCTCGGCAACGCGAACATGGACGCGAACGGTATCGCCCGGGCGGAAATCGGGCAGGTCTTCGCGCAGGCGCGGCTTCTCGACGAGGTCGACCCTGTTCATGACGTGGCAGTCCGGGAGCGTTCCTGATTGCGGAGGCCCAATCATAACATCGGAACCTGGGGACCCCCTGCGCCGTGGACCTACCGCGGCCCTTCATCCCCGGGGAGCAGATCGGGACGGTTGCGACGGGTCTTCTCGCGCGCCGCGTTGCGGCGCCACTCCTCGATCCGGCCGTGGTCACCGGAGAGCAGCGGCTCCGGAACCTGCATCCCGCGGAACTCTCGGGGCCTGGTGTAGTGGGGATGGTCGAGGAGTCCCCGCTCGAAGGACTCTTCCGACAGCGACTCCTCGTTGCCGACCACCCCGGGGACCAGGCGGATGACCGCCTCGAGCACGACCAGGGCCGCGGACTCCCCACCGGCCAGGACGAAATCCCCGACGGAGATCTCCTCGGCGGGCAGGCCGCTGACGACCCGTTCGTCCACTCCCTCGTACCGTCCGCAGATCAGGACCAGCCAGGGCTCTCCGGCCAGCTCGCGGGCGAGCTCCTGGTCGAAGGGACGACCGGCCGGGGAGAGGAGGATGACGCGCTTCCGGCCGGGGCCCAGCGCCTCGACCGCCTCGAAGATCGGCCCCGGCTTCATGACCATGCCCGGGCCTCCGCCGAAGGCGTAATCATCAGTCTGCCGGTGGCGATCGTGCGTGTGTTCCCGGATGTCGTGGAGCCGAACGTCCGCCACGCCCTCGGCCAGGGCCCGACCCAGGAGGCTCTCTCGGAGGGGCCCCTCGAAGAAGCCTGGGAACAGCGTGAGGACGTCCGCCCGGATCCGGGCCTCACCGGCTGCCTCCCGCCGTCGTCCGCTCACGCCGAGGTCAGCCCCGGGACGTCGTGGACACGGATCCGGCGATCCGCAAGGCGCACCTCGGCCACCACGTCCTGGAGGGCGGGGATGAGGACCTCTCCCTGTGGCCCCTGGACCGCCCAGACGTCGTTGGCAGGCGTGTGGATCACCTCCTGGAGCCGTCCCAGGGGCCGCCCGTCGTCCGCGAACACCTCGCAACCGATCAGCTCGTGCGTCCAGTACTCCCCGTCGGGAAGCGGGGGTGCCTCGGAGGACGGGACGAACAGATAGGTTCCTCGAAGCGCCTCCGCCACGTCACGGTCGCGCACCCCCTCGAAGGACACGAGCAGGCGGGCCCGGTGACGCCGCGAGGAAGCCACGACGAGCGGCCGGTCCTCCCCTTGATCCGCGAACAGCCTGGAGCCCGGCTCGAACCTCTCCGGCACCTGTGACAGGGGAAGGACGGCGACCTCGCCTCGCACACCGGGCGGGGAGCTCACCCCACGATCTCGACGACCGCGGTGACCCCAGCCTTGGTCCCCGCCGCCCGGACCACGTCACGGATGGCCCGAACCGTTCTCCCCTGCCGACCGATGACCTTCCCGACGTCGTCCGGGGCCACCGACAACCGCAGGATCACCGATCCCTCGCCCTCGGTCTCGGTCACGGAAACGGAGTCGGGATCGTCGACGAGGCTGCGGGCCACGTACTCGAGGACCTCCTTGACGGACACTCCTCAGGACTCCGCGGCCTTCCGCTCACCCGGCTTGGGGCCAGCCTTGCTCCCCGGGCGGAACTTCTCCCAGACGCCGAGCTTCACCAGGAGGTTCTGCACCTGCTCGGTCGGCTGGGCTCCGCGGGAGAGCCAGTACAGGGCCCGCTCTTCGTCGATCTCGATGACGGACGGGTCCGCCAGCGGCTGGTAACGGCCGATGTTCTCGATGAACCGCCCGTCGCGAGGACTGCGGGAGTCCGCCACGACCACGCGGTAGGCGGGGCGCTTGGTGGCCCCCCTGCGCATCAACCTGATCTTGACCATGTGCAACGCTCCTTTCGGCCGGCGAGAGGTCTCTCTCGCTCGGGCACCGAGGCCTATGTGCCCGGCAGTCCGATGCCTGGGGGGAGCTTCGGGAGCTTGAGGCCCTTCATCCCCTTGGACCCCCCGCCGCCGAACCCGGCCATCCCCATCATCGCCTTCATCATCTTCCTGGCCTGGGCGAACTGCTTCAGCAACGCGTTCACCTCGGCCGTGGTCGTCCCCGACCCGCGGGCGATCCGCAGCCGGCGACTCCCGCCGATGATAGCGGGGTCGCGCCGTTCCTCCGTGGTCATCGAGCAGATGATCGCCTCGGTCCGGGCCAGCTCGCCCTCGTCCACCTGGAGGTCCTTGAGCTGCTGCTTGCCGCCCGGCACGCCGGGAAGCATGGCCAGCAGATCCTGGAGCGGACCGAGCTTCCGGACCTGCCGCATCTGCTCCAGGAAGTCCTCCAGGGTGAACTGGGCGCTGGCCATCTTCTCCGCGGCGGCCTGGGCCTGCTCGGCGTCCATCTCCTTCTCGGCCCGCTCGATCAGGGTCATCACGTCGCCCATCCCGAGGATGCGCGAAGCCATCCGGTCCGGATAGAAGGGTTCGAGATCGGCCAGCTTCTCCCCCATCCCGGCGAAATAGATGGGGCGGCCGGTGACCGCCGTGATCGACAGCGCCGCGCCGCCCCGCGCGTCGCCGTCGAGCTTCGTCAGCACGAACCCCGAGACGTCGACCTCGCGCATGAACTCCCGGGCCTGCAGCACGGCGTCCTGCCCGGTCATGGCGTCGCAGGCCATGAGGACGTGGTGGGGCTTGAGGGCGTCCTTCACCCGCCGGGCCTCCCGCATCATGTCGGGGTCGACGTGGAGCCGCCCGGCCGTGTCCACGATCACCACGTTCCGTCCCTCGCGGACGGCCTGTTTCAGCGCGCTCTTCGCCACTTTCTCCGGCCGATTGCCCTCCGACACGACGGGCACGCCGATCTCACGGCCCAGGGTGATCAGCTGCTCGATCGCGGCCGGCCGCTGGAGATCCGCCGCCACCAGCAACGGCTGGCGGCCCTTCTCCCTGAACAGGAGAGCGAGCTTGGCACAGTGGGTGGTCTTCCCCGATCCCTGGACCCCCGCCATCATGATCACGACGGGGTTCACACCCGGAAGCTTGAACGGCTTGTGCTCGCCCCCGAGCGTGGCGGTCAGCTCGTCGCGGACGACCTTGATGACCTGTTGGGCAGGGGTCAGGCTGCGCATCACCTCGGCTGAGAGCGCCCGGGTGCGCACGCGGGCCAGGAAGTCGTCCACCACCTCCAGCGCCGCGTCGGCGTCCAGCAAGGCCGTACGGATGTCGGCGAGGGCCGCGTCCACCTGTTTGGGATGGAGCTTCCCCCGCGAGCGGAGCTTCGCGAAGACCGCGTTCAGCCTGTCGGTAAGGGTGTCGAACATGCGATCGGGGCCAGCCAGGGCCGTATGCTAGCCGCGACAGGCCATTGTACGGGAGGCATCCGTGACCGCGTTCCCCGCCGGCCGAGTGCGCGATCTCGAGCAGGCCAAGCGGCTGGAGCGCGGGCTGATCCGGGTTCGCTGGTTCGGGTTCGTCCTCGGCGTGTACCTCGTCTCCCAATCGAACGCCGGCCCCCCACCCAAGGCTACCCACACCGTCTTCGTTCTGGGCTACGGGATCATGGCCGCCCTGGCCGTCGGCAACGCCATCATCTGGCTGGCCTGCAAGCGGGCGGGCGATCCGGAATCACTGGCCAGGGTAGGACTCGCCGCCTTCCTGTTCGACGGGCTGATCGTCTTCTCGCTGGCCTGGATCTACAGCTACGACCCCAAGGGCTCCACCTGGGTCGTCGTGTACATCCTCCTCGTCGAGGGGGCCCTCCGGTATCAGCTGGGAGGCGCGCTGGCCAGTGTGGCCATGACGCTGGCGAACGAGGTGGCCAGGGAAGCCTTCATGGCCACCCGCTTCCCCGACTATCCCTTCCTCGTCGCCAACGTCGTGTTCCGGGTCGGCATCCAGTTCATCGTGGCGTTGGTCGCGGGCCTCATGTCCCGGTCGCTGGCTAGAGAGGCGGCCCGCGCGGCCGACGAGGCGAGGCGAGCTGAACAGGTGGCCCGGCGCGAGGCCACCGCCCGCCGGGAGCTCGCCGCGTTCAACACGGCAATCCTCACGGGGGTGGCCGCGGAAGACCTCGACTCGTCGATCCGGTTGATGGCCGCGGCGATCGGACGCGACCTGGGGTACGAGACGCTCTCGATCCTGTTGCGAGAGGACGACCACCTGGAAGTGAAGGGGATGTACGGCATGCCCTTCTTCGAGGGGGTGGTTCCCATCGGAGAGGGCGTGACCGGCACCGTCGCGGCCACGGGGAGATCGCTCATCGTCCCCGACGTCGACGCCTTCTCGGGCTACATCGTGGCCGACCCCGACATGCGATCCGAGATGGCTGCTCCGATGCGGATCGGTGACGACGTGATCGGCGTGCTCGACGTCGAGAGCCGTCAGCTGGATGCCTTCGACCAGGCGGCGCTCGACCTCCTGGTCCGGCTGGCCGACCAGATCGCCCTGGTCGCGCACAGCAACAGGCTGCTCTCGCAGCAGGCCGAGACGGTGCGCCGGCTCCAGGAGCTCGACCAGATGAAGTCCGACTTCGTCGCCATCACCAGCCACGAGCTCCGGACGCCGATCACGGCCATCCGAGGATTCGTCAAGACCCTCGAGCGCAACATGGACCGGCTCGCCCCGGAGCAGGTCACCAGCTTCATGGCCATCATCGACCGGCAGAGCCGGCGGCTGGCCCACCTGGTGGAGGACCTCCTGTTCGTCTCCAAGATCGAGTCGGGCACGATCCGGCTGTCCATCGAGCGGGTGGAGCTCGCCCACTTCCTGCGGGAGTCGGCCGAGTCCGCCGGGCCGGAGGCGAAGTCGCGGGTCGAGGTCCGGGCCGAGCCGCCTGGCGTGTGGGTGCCGATCGATCCCCAGCGCGTCGAGCAGATCCTCCGCAACCTTGTCGACAACGCGCTGAAGTTCTCACCCTCGGAGACGCCGGTGGAGCTGGAGGGCCGGGCATTCGACGAAGTTGTCGAGCTCAGCGTGACCGACCACGGCCGGGGTATCCG
>VAYG01000006.1:12177-12743 GCA_005885015.1 Actinomycetota bacterium
CTACATCGCCAAGCGGCTGACCGAGGGGATGGGCGGAACGATCGAGGTCTCCAGCGCGGATGGACACGGCTCAACGTTCACGGTTCGGGTTCCGGTGGTGGCCACGCCGGCCGAGCCCGAGATCGCTGCCGACGGCGAGGAGTCTCGCCGGCGGACGATCGAACCGGCAGCCCTGACGCCCTCGGCCCGCCTCGAACAGCCTTCCGAAGGAGCCTGAGCCCGGCGATCAGGTCCGGCAGCTGGTGGTGGGCGTTCAGCCCGCTCGGGTTGGGCAGCAGCCACACGCTCGCCCCAGCGAGACGGTCTTCCTGCGGACCGGGAACGGCTTCGGGCCGTCCGAAGCTCGTGCGGTAGGCCGTCAACCCCAGGAAGGCGACGAACCTCGGGGGGAACCTGCGGACCCTGCGCCGGAGGCGCCGCGCGCCCTCCACGAGCTCCTCTGGGGAGAGCTCGTCCGCCGACGCCGTGGCCCGCCGGACCAGATTGGTGATGCCGAGACCGTGGTAGAGCAGCCGGCGTTCCTCGAACGGCGAGAGGACCCGCGGGGTGAAGCCGGCGCCGTGCAG
>VAYG01000006.1:12938-14843 GCA_005885015.1 Actinomycetota bacterium
GCGGCCAGCAGGGGCGCCGTGTCGGCGAGGGCGTCGCCGGTGACGAACTCGACCGCCTGCGGCGACAGCGGCGGGTTGGGAAGGAATTGAAGGAAGAGCCCGGCCAGCCTCGGCAGCGCGGCCGGGACGTGCGCGAGCGGCTTTCGCCGGCCGCGCACCTCCATCATCGTCTCCAGCACCTCGTTCATGGTCATCTCCTCCGGGCCCCCGAGCTCGTACGTTCCAGACGGGGGTTGCCTCAGCGCCGCCTGAGCGAAGACCTCGGCCACGTCGTCGATGAAAACGGGCTGGAGCCGCTGGCGCCCATCACCGACCACGGGGACCACGGGGAGCCATCGATGGAAGGTGACGAACCGGTTGAGCGCTCGGTCCTCCGGGCCGTACACCCACGACGGGCGGACGATCGCGTGCTCCATCCCCGAGCGCCGCACCGCTTCCTCACCACCCCACTTCGCACGGAACCACACGTGTGGAGCGTCGGGCGCGGCTCCAGACCCCGACCCGAACACGAACCTCCCCACTCCCGCTCCCGAGGCAGCCGTCACCATGCGCTCGGTCCCCCGGTGATCGAACTCCTCGAAGGTGAACCGCCGGCGCGGCTTCTCCGTCGGGAAGGTGGGGAAGGTGAGGACCTGGATCACCACCTAGCCCGGGTCCAGCACGTCTCCCGGAACGGCCCTCGCACCCATCGAATGGATCTTCTCGGAGGTGCCGTCCGGGTGCGCGGTCATGACGGACACGTCCGCCCCAAGCTCGACGAGGCGGCGGACCACGGCCGAACCGATGAAGCCGCTCCCCCCTGCCACCAGGATCATCGGAGGGCCTTCAGCCGACCAGGCCGAGGGCGAAACGGTGGGGATCGAAAGGGACGAGATCGTCGGGCCCCTCCCCGATCCCCACGAGCTTCACGGGGACGCCGAGCTCCTCGCGCACGGCGATCACGATCCCGCCCTTCGCGGTGCCGTCCATCTTCGCCAAGACCAGGCCGGTGACGCCCACCGTCTCGGTGAACGCCCGGGCCTGAGCGATCCCGTTCTGTCCGGTGGTCGCGTCCAGGACGAGGAGAACTTCGTCGACGTGGCCGTTGGCCTTCTCCAGCACCCGCTTGACCTTTGCCAGCTCCTGCATCAGCGGATTGCGCGTGTGGAGGCGACCGGCCGTGTCCACGATCAAGACGTCGGTGCCCCTGGCCCGCGCGGCCTGCACCGCGTCGAAGGCCACGGCGCCGGGATCCGCCCCTCGCTCCTGGGCCACCAGGTGGGCGCCGGACCGTGCGGCCCATTGCTCCAGCTGTTCACCGGCCGCCGCCCGGAACGTGTCGCTCGCCGCGACGCTCACGGTGCGTCCCTCCTCCGCCAGGCGGTGCGCCAGCTTCCCGATGGTGGTCGTCTTGCCGGTGCCGTTGACCCCGACCACCATCACGATCCCGGGGGATCCCCCAGGAGGAACCCAGCCGTCGTCGCCCTGGAACAACGACGCGATCTGGTCGGCCAGGACGGTGGCCGGGTCCGCCGGCGACCGCCAGGACTCGCGGACCCCCTGGACGATGGTGCGGGCGGCCGCCGGTCCCACGTCGGCCCGGATGAGCGTCTCCTCGAGCCCCGCCCAGGTCTCCTCGGTGGCCTGGCCTCCTCGGAACAGGTCTCGAACCCGCGCGGCCAGGCCGGTCCCTCGTCCGGCGATCGGCTGGGCCCGGGGGGTGGAGACCGCGCGCTCGGGAGCCGCCACCCGGCGCTCTCGCCGCGACAGCACCACGGCTCCGGCGACGGTGGCCAGCACGATCAGGACGACGACGGCGAAGACGATCTCGATGTGGGCGGTCCTTCCAGTCCGCGGGCGGCGCTCGGCGCCTCAGGAGGCGGCCACTTCGGCCAGCCGCTGAGAGATTACCGTGGACGATCCTCC
>VAYG01000008.1:0-5096 GCA_005885015.1 Actinomycetota bacterium
CCGGGCCCCCTGCGGATCGCCCCGACCCAGATGGGCCAAGCTGGCCACCGGCAGAGCCTGCCACAACACCTGGGGGTCCCCGATCTCCCTCGCCCTCGGCAGCAAGACCTCCTCCATCCCGGCCGCCGCCTCGTGGCGCCCTCGATGTGCCAGAACGTGCATCCTCTCGATGGAGGAGATCGTGCCCGGCTGGGCCGGCCCGCCGTGCTGCTCCTCCCACCGGGCGATCTCGTCGGCCACCTCGATCACCTCGTCCCATCGCCCCAAGTCGAACAGCCGCCACGTCGTCTCTGCCTTCGCCCACGTCACCTGGCGCATCGCCCCGTGCGCCGTGCTGAAGTCCATGCCCTCCCGATAGATGCGAAGCGACTCGGTCAGGTCGCCGTAGATCCCCGTCCAGTCCGCCCAATTGACGAACGCCGGCCCGGTTTCGGCGGCGAGTCCTCGCTCCACGCCCAACCGGACGCCTTCTGCCAGATCCTCAAGCCCTCCGCGGTCCCCCAGGGCGGCCCGTCCAATCCCGCGGAGCTGGAGGCCTCGCATGACGACGGCCGGGACGTCGAACTGCCGTCCCAGAGCCAGCGCCTTCTCGGCCATAGGCAGGAAAGTGATCTCGCTGCTGGCCAGCATCTCGTGGCCCGCCGCGGCCGCGTAGACCTCTGCCATCGCCGGGCCGGGGAGCTCGCGCTCCAGCAGCTCGATGGCTTCGTCCAGGGCTGCCCTGGCCTGCTGGGTTCGTCCCCGCACCCGGAGCATGCTGGCGAACCTCCGCAGGGCCAGCGCCGTCCTCATGGGATCCGCGCTTCCACGGAACAGGTCGATGGCCTCTCGGAACCCGGCCTCCACGTCGTCGAACGGGAGGGCGCCCACCATGCTGGCCAGCTCCATCCCCTTTGCCAGGATCTCGGCCCGACGGAGGTCGCCCCGGTCCGCGTGTTCGAGGGCCCGCCGATACAGGTTCCATGCCGTGCCCAGGTCGAGCTGCGACGCCTTGTCACCCGCCAGCTCCAGGAATCGCACCAGCGATCCCCGCAGCTCGTCGCGCTCCTCGGCATCGACCGCGCCCGTCGCGGTGGCCAGCTCCAAGGCCTGCTCGTAGTGGTGGGCCAGCAGCTCGGCCTGATCGACCACCCGATCCCCCGCCATCCGCTCGATCCAGGCCGCGGCCAGGCGATGCCGCCGCGCCCGGTCGGCCCGGGGGATCTGCGCATAGGCCACGTCCCGAACCAGCGCGTGCCAGAACGCGTACTCGTCCTGGTCCTTCACCGACGACGTTCGCATGGGACGCACGAGCTCCTTGCGGGCCAGCTCGTGCAATCCCTCCCGAACCGCGCGGTCGTCCTGGCCCGACATGAAGGCCACGGCCCCCGACCAGAACACCTTCCCCACCACGGCCGAGTCCTGGAGGAGCGACTTGCGATCCGGTTTGAGCGTGTCGAGCCGGGCGCTGATCAGGGCCTGGATGGAGTCGGGGAGCTGAATCTCTTCGGCCCTGTCGACCAGCTTCATGGCCCGGCCGTGCATCCGCAGTGCGCCCTGGTCGAGCAGCATCCGCACGAACTCCTCGGCGTACAGGGGGTTGCCCCCAGCGCGTTCCAGCAGGGTGGACTGGAGCTCGGCCGGCAGGACGGCCTGCTCCAGGAGGGCCACCAGAAGCCGGGCCGTCTCCTCGTTGGTGAGCGGGGAAAGGGCGATGGTCGCCGAGTTCCGCTTGCCCCCGCCCCAGCCGGGGTGGCGCTCGTACAGCTCGGGCCGAGCCGTGGCGATCACGGTGATGGCCACGCCGGTCGACCAGTCCACGAGGTGATCGACGAACCCCACGAAGGCGGGGTCGGCCCAGTGCAGGTCCTCGAACACCAGGACGAGTGGGTGGCGGGCCGCCGCCGATTCCAGGAACCGCAGCCAGGCCGCGTACGCCTCCTCCCGATCCGACGGTGCGACGTGGGCGGCGGCGTCACCGCTCCCCGAGCCCACTCCGAGCAGCGGCTGGAGCTTGGCCCGCAACCACCCGTGCTCGGCATGGTCCTCGACGAAGGCCCGCAGCGAGGTGTCGAGCTTCTCGGCTGCCTGGTCCGGGTCGTCGGATTCGAGGACGCCGGCCAGCCCCTTGACGATCTCGCCGAGCGCCCAGAACGTGATCCCCTCGCCGTAGGGGAGGCACCGCCCCTGCCGCCAGTAGACGGTGACCGCCGAGTCCTCGTCCATGCGGTTCTTGAGCTCCCACAGCAGGCGGGACTTACCGACGCCGGGCTCGCCCGTGATGGTCACGAGCTGGAGACCGGCCTCATCCACCGACCGGGCGAACGTCCGGAGGAGCGTCTCCAACTCGAGGGCGCGGCCGATGAACGGCGACCGGGTCCGCTGCTCGACGTCGACGCCGTACCTGCCGCGCGCGCCGATCGCCCGGAACAGCCGGACCGGCTCGGCCTTGCCCTTCAGTGCGACCGGCTCGAGCCCCTCGTAGTCGATGTGGTCGCGAGTAACCCGCTCGGTGGCGGCGCCGACCACCAGCGCGTCCTGCGGCGCGGCCGCCTGGATGCGAGCAGCGGTGTTCACCACGTCGCCCGCCACCATTCCCTCGCCGCGCTCGGCCCTCGCCCCGAGCGTGACCACGGCCTCGCCCGTGTTGACCCCGATCCGGACGGAGAGACCCGGGCCGGGCCCCTCGTCGTTCAGCTCCTGGATGGCTTCGAGTATGCGAAGGCCGGCCCGAACGGCTCTTTCGGCGTCGTCTTCATGCGCGGTGGGGGCCCCGAACACGGCCATGACCGCGTCGCCGATGAACTTCTCGACGGTGCCGCCCAGCCGCTCGATCTCCTTCCGCAAGCGGTCGTGATACGTACGGAGGATGGCCCGGACGTCCTCGGGGTCCGCCCGCTCGGACCTCGCCGTGAAGCCGACCAGGTCGCAGAACAGGACCGAGACGACCTTCCGCTCTTCCGCCGGCTGGGCGAACCCGGACGCCTCGAGCGACGCCCCGCAGCGGCCGCAGAACTTGAAGCCTTCGGGGTTCTCCTGCCCACAGTTCGCGCAGACGAGCACTGTGGGAGGAGTCTACGGCCGGGCCTCCGCCGTACGCGGTCCCGATTCGACGCGGGCAAGGAACCTTCGCACCAGGTCCAGCACGGCCTCCGGCTCCTCGGCCTGGGACATGTGCGAGCTCTCCTCGAACACCATCAGCTCCGACCCTGGGATCCCCCGATGGACCAGCTCCATCGTGGCGGGAGTCACTTCGTCGTACCGGCCTGAGAACAGCAACGTGGGGACCTGGATCTTCGCCAGCCCTTGCGAGATGTCCCAATCCTTGATCACGCCGATCACGTGGAACTCGCTGGGCCCGTTCATCGTGTAGTAGACCTCCGGGTTGGCCAAGAGCCCCTCGAACGTCCGGTTGACGAAATCCGGCCACGGGTCCGTCCGGCAGACGTGCCGCCGGTAGAAGACCATCATGGCTTCCTCGTACTCGGGGCTGTCGGTGGTGCCGGCGTCCTCGTGCTTCACCAGCGTGGCCTGGACCTCCGGCGGCAGCTCGTCGCGGAGCCGGTTCACCTCCTTCATCCAGTCGGGAACGCTGGCCGGCGAGCTCTCCACGATCAGGCTGGCCAGTCCGTCCGGCTGCCCGATGGCGTACTGCATCCCCAGCATCCCGCCCCAGTCGAGCCCCAGAGCCTCGCGGACCGCGTCGACCTCCCGGACGTAGAGCCCTGGCGTCCACATCGAGGTCTCGTGCGGCTCAGTGACCGCGGAGTTCCCGCATCCGAGCTGGTCGTAGAAGACGACCCGCCGGCCCTCGGCCAGCGCCTCGTACGGCTCCATGTGGTGCCACGTGGCGCCGGGGCCTCCGTGGAGGCACAACAGAGGGAGCTTGCCGGCGACCTCCCCCTCACCGACGACCCGGTACCACGTTCGGTACCCGGCGAACGGGATGAAACCCTCCTTGACGGGCAGCGTCGTCGCCATCGCTCCCTCCGATCCCCGACCTCTGGCGCGGACGTTAGCCCACTCGCTGCCTGGACGCGGGCTGCGCGTCTGCGCAACGGAAGCGCGAGGACCATCGGGTGGCGCCACACTCGCCTGCCCGCCTGATCCGATCCCGATCGGAACGTTTCGAGCGCTCAGGTCCGAGTCCTGTACCCTATGGGTGAGAGATCACCCCCAGTGGTGCCCTCAGCGGAGAGGACGGTTCACTTGGCACAAGTTTTCGACTCGGACTCAGGCTCGCTCAATGGCGGTCCCGTTCGGGGCCGCCGAATCTATTCACCGGAGGATCGGGCGGCAGCCCGAATGGCGAAGGTTCGCGCGGCCCGGAAGCACGTCATCCGCACGCACGCCGCAGCGAGGCGGCTCAGAATCGCCTCCGCCGAGTCCTGATCAGTCCCTCCGCAGCAGCCGGGACCGGCGGGCGTCACGGACCACCACGCGCGCGCAGTTCTTGCCCGGCACCCCCATGACGCCTCCACCGGGATGCGTGCCCGATCCGCACAGGTACAGCCCCTGGATCGGTGACTGGTAGTCCGCGTAGCCCGGAATCGGGCGGAAGCAGAACATCTGGTCCGGGGTCATCTCGCGATGTCAGGCGGCGCCAGGACTTCCATGTGCTCCACCGCGCCGTCGAAGCCCGGGATGTACTCGCTCAGGGTGCGAACAACGTTCCGCCCGTACGCCTCTCGCTCGGCGTCCCACGACGTCCCGCGGAGCTCGTAGGGGCCGAACTGGGTGAAGCACAGCGCCACGTGCTTGCCCTCGGGGGCGATCCCCGGCTCCAGCACCGTGGGGAACACCGCCTCGATGTACGGATGCTCCGACGTCCGGCCGTATTTCGCGTCATCCCACGCCCGCTCCAGGTAATCGACGGACGGCGAGACGGCCAGCAGCCCCGTGTAGGGATCGCCTGGGAGCGGTCCCTCCCACGCCGTGGGCCGGGGGAGCTCGCCCAGGGCGAGGTTCACCTTCACCGATCCCGACCGGGTCCGGAATCGCCGGACCTGCCGCACGACGTCGTCCGCCAGGTTCTGCTCCCCGATGAGGTCGAGATAGGTCGTGATGGGATGGGCGTTGGACACCACGCGTCGGGCCGGGACGATCGTCCCGTCCTC
>VAYG01000008.1:5202-5684 GCA_005885015.1 Actinomycetota bacterium
GTAGGCCGACCCAGGGCTCATCGGTCCGCACCACGCCCCGATGATCGCCTGGGTGGCCAAAGCTCCCTTCACCCGCTCGTTCTCGAACCACTCGTCGAGCAGGTCGGCGGTGCTCATGGTGAACAGGCGGACCAGCTCGTGGACGTCCTGTCCGCTCCACCCACGGAGGCGGGCGGCCAGCCCCAGCCACCGGGGAAGATCCCCCATTCGCAGGTTCGGGGGGACCTCGAACAGCAGGCGATGGACCAGATGGGCCAGGCGGGACAGGTACCGGTCGAACTCGACGTAGGCGTCGGCGTCGACCTTCGAGAGCTGGGAGATCTCCTTCGCGGTGCGGTCGGGGTCGCCCCACAGGGTCAGGGCCGTCCCGTCCGTGTACGGCACCCAGTAGTCGGGCTCGATCAGCGTCACCCGGTAGCCGAACCGCTTCAGCCCGAGCTCGTTGACGACGCGGGGCGGCATCAGGCTGACCACGTAGGAGG
>VAYG01000008.1:5700-6781 GCA_005885015.1 Actinomycetota bacterium
CACGGGCCGGCGCTCCAGCACCAGGACGTCGAGCCCGGCCCTGGCCAGGTAGGCCGCGCAGGCCAGCCCGTTGTGCCCGCCCCCCACCACTATCACGTCCCGGACCCGATCCGGCATGCCGAGGGACGCTAGCCCGAAGCGGAGCAGGCTGGCAACACGGGACAGAGAACGGTGGGTCCGTTTAGGTCGGATCGGTCACGGCACGACGAAGTCCGTCTTGCTCTTGCCCTTTCCCCCAGCAGTGACGACCGTGATGGGCCCTGTCGTGGCGCCGGTCGGCACCGTCGCGCTGATCGTCGTGTAGCTCACCACCGTGAATGATGCCTTTACCCCGTTGAACCGCACCTTGGTCGCTCCGGTAAAGGCCGTCCCCGTGATGGTCACGACCGTTCCCGGCCCACCGGACGGGGGAGTGAACTTCTTCACGTTGGGTTTGACCTTGAAGGTCGGACCGGTCGCAGTGCCTGTCGTCCCGACCACCCGAACGGGCCCGGTAATGGCCGGATGCGGGACGACCGCATCAATCAGGGTGTCGTTCACCACTGTGAACGATGCGGGCACGAGCCCACCGCCGGCTCGAGTGAACAGGACCTGGGAGGTGCGGGTGAGATGGGAGCCCAGAATCGAAACGGACTTCCCCACCTTGGCGGCAACCGGTTGATAGCCCGTGACGGTGGGGAGGACCGTTATCTCAGCGGCGGCCAGCAGCAGATCATCGTGGTTGCTCCCGCCGACGACCAATACCCGGCCGTCCGCGAGGTCCGTGGCCGTGTGATCCGAACGGGCCGTCTGAAGGCTGTCCGAGAAGGCCCACGTATCGGCCACCGGGTCGTAGACCTCGGCGCTCCACAGGCTGACGAAGGTGTACTCGACCCCGCCGACAACCAGGACCCGGCCGTCCGGGAGGATCACTGCGCGGTGACCGAAGCGCGCCGTTTGGAGCGAGGCCGCGGTGGACCACGAATCCGTCGCCGGGGCGTACAGCTCCGCGTCGTTGATGGGAGTGGAGAAGGAACGGTTGTACCCCGCAGCGACCAGCACCCTGCCGTCGTTCAAGAGTGTCGCCGTGTGCAGCCAGCGG
>VAYG01000008.1:6792-21794 GCA_005885015.1 Actinomycetota bacterium
CCGGAGCCGATACGTGGTCGAGCGCCGGGAGTCTGGCCAAGCTGAACGCGTTCTTGTCCCGTCCCCCTACCACCAGGACCTTGCCGCTCGGCAACAGCGTGGCCGAATGTAGCGCCCGCTCCTTGGCCATACTCCCGGCGCTCGACCACGTATCGGCTCCGGGGTCGTAGACCTCGGCGCTGGCCAGGTAAGTGACCTCCCCGAACGAAACCGTGTAGCCGCCGGCAGCCAGCACCCTCCCGCTGGGCAAGGTGACGAGGGTCTCCCCCGCCCGGGGCGTCAGCATGCTCGCAGCCGTTGACCATGAGTTGGCCACCGGGTCGTAGAGCTCGGCCTCCGGGACCGGATCCTGGAGGGGCCCGAGGCCCCCCGCCAGAAGGACCATGCCGTCGGCGAGCAGGGCCACGGCCTGGTCGGACCGGGGGACGGCGATGGTCCCCGCGCTGGTCCAGGAATCCGTGGCCGGGTGGTATCGCTGCGTCGCGGCCGTGACACCGCCGGGATCCTGTCCTCCAACCACCAGGACGTCGCCGTCTGCGAGCCTGATCGCGCTGTGCTGCGAACGCTCAGCCGGGAGAGGCGCGGCGCTCATCAGGGTTCGTCCGCGGGGCACATAGAGCTCAGCGAATCCCGTGTACGAGGCGGAGGCGGAGTTCCCTCCAGCTATCAGCAAGTTGCCACTCGCAAGCAACGTGGCGGTGTGTTTGCCGCGGTCGTAGCCGAGGCTCGGCTCGGTGATCCATCTGCCTGAGGTTGCCTCGTACAGCTCCACGCTCGCTGAGGTGACGACGCCCATCCCTTCTCGCAGCGAGCCGGCCACGAGTACACGGCCGTCCGGGAGGGCAGTTGCCGTGTGGCAGGAACGTCCGATGTGCATCGACGGAGCCGGCGACCAGGCATTCGCCGAGGGGTCGTAGATTTCTGCGGTCGAGTACGGGGTTCCAAAGCAGCGCTCGAACGATGCGATCCCTCCCGCCAACAGGACCCTACCGCTGGGCAAAAGGGCTGCTGCGGCTCGGGCTCGATTGGCCTGGACCATCGGTCCCGTCGCCGACCAGGAGTTCGTGGTTGGATCGTACAGATACGCCTCCGTTGCCGGGGGCGAGGAGCTGAAGCCCCCAGCCAGCAGCACCTTGCCGCTCCCAAGAAGGGTCGCAGCTGGGCGGTTCCCTCTGATCCCGGGGAGACTCCCGGCTGAGGACCAGCTATCCGCGGCCGGGTCGTAGAGCGCAGGTTCGACACCCCCCGAACCCTGACCCCCCGCCAGCATGACTTTGCCATTCGGAAGGAGAACGGCCGCGTGCGCGTAGAGTCCCTTTGGCAAGCTCGCCGCGGGCGACCACGTATTCCCGACCGGATCGTAGAGCTCGACGGTACTCAGATCGAAAGAATCAAGACCTCCGGCAACGAGCACTTTTCCGTTGGGGAGCAGCGTCGCCGAGTGATTTCGTCGAGCTTGATTCATGTTCGCGGCGCTCGACCATGAGTTCGTGACGGGATCGTAGATCTCCGCGGAGGCGAGAGAGGTGTTATTCGGGTTCTCCCCGCCGGCGACCAGGACGCGGCCATCGGGCAGCAGCGTCGCCGTCGCGTCCGCCCGTCCTGTCGCCAGGACGCCCCCCGACAGCCAGTCGGCTCGGGCGGGGCCAGAGACCAGGAGCGACGCCAAGATCAGCAATACGAGCGCAGTGGCTCTTCTCAAGGCGTCCTTCTTCTACTCCGTCTCCGAGCAAGAAGGAAGACGATTACGGACGGGGCCTTAGGGCGCACCGTGCAAGCACAGCACGGGAGCCTCTGGACAGCGATGCTGGCCAAGGTCTACGCGTGCGAGAATCCGCGGCGTGAGCAGGGCCGAAGCCGACGTCGACGCCGCGCTCGACCTTCGGGTCGATCCGGTCTCGGAGGCGGATGCCTACCGCAACATGCTGTTGGGGCTGGTGGGAGACCGCGACCCGGCGGAGGTCCAGGCGGAGCTCCCCGATCGGGTGGCCGCGGTGCTCCAAGACGCCGGGCCGGACCTTCGGACCCGCCCGGCTCCGGGCCAGTGGTCGGTGCTGGAGCTCCTCGGGCACATGATGGACGCGGAGATCGTCCTGGCCGCTCGGTACCGGTGGATCCTGGCCCACGACGAGCCTCCCCTGATCGGGTACGACCAGGACCTCTGGGTGGAGCGCCTCCGGCACCAGGAGGACGACCCGGGGGAGATGCTGGCCGTGCTGATGGCGCTCCGCCGTTCCCACCTCGGGCTGTGGGCTCGCACATCACCCGCCGAGCGGGCCAGGGTGGGCGTCCACGCCGAGCGCGGTGCCGAGAGCTACGAGCTGTCGTTCCGGATGCTGGCGGGGCACGACCTGTTCCACCTGGGGCAGATGCGGAGGACGCTGGACCAGGTGCGGGGCGAGCGCGGCGGGTAACGCCCGAACGTCGGCGATTGGCGCCTTCGCTCGATCCAGCTGTACGCTCGACATTGGAGGTGATGCGAAATGCTCGAGTCAGCAACGGCTGTCCCTACGATCGCCGTGTCGGATATCGACCGGGCAAGGAAGTTCTACGAGGAGACCTTGGGCCTCAAGGTCATCGACGAGCGATCGGACGGCGTGCGGTACGCCGCCGGCAACACGTGGCTCCTGGTCTACCCGTCGCAGTTCGCCGGGACCGCCAAGAGCACGTACATGTCCTTCGAGGTGGATGACGTGGAGAAGACCGTGAAGGAACTGCGGGACCGCGGCGTCACCTTCGAGGAGTACGACATGCCGGGCCTGAAGACCGTGAACGGGATCGCAGAGATCCAGGGAGTCAAGGGCGCCTGGTTCAAGGACCTCGACGGGAACATCATCGCCGTCGGCCAGCAGACCTGATCGAGTCGACGCGGACGTACCCGGCGGTCGCGCCCTCAGGGCGCGACCGCCTGTCCTTCAGCTGAGCGGAGAGCTCTCGGTCTGCCGTACGCGGGCCGCCAGCTCTTGGAGGATGCGCGCGGCTAGCGCGCCCTCTCGCTCCAGCACCTCCAGGAAGTCGGCCCGGGCCAGGGTCAGGCACCGGATCGGGGACTCGGCCACCACCGTGGCCGTCCGGGGGCCTTCGTCCAGCACGGAGATCTCACCGAAGAAGTCACCCGGAGAGAACCGCCCCAACGTGCGTCCACTTCGGACCGCCTTCGCCCGGCCGTCCAGGAGCACGTAGAACGTCGTTCCCTTCGAGCCTTCCTTGACGACCTCGGCCCCCTGCTCGAACGCGTCGACGGCCGTCACCCTGGCCAACGACCGCAGCTGGCGTTTCGACAGGCTCGCGAACAGCGGGGCCTGCGCCAGGGCCTCCTCGCGCCTGGACGACTCCTCCTGGGAAACCCGAGCGCCTCGCGGCGCCGGCGCGAAGGGCCACCCTCCCGTGAAATAGCGTTCCTCCACTCTCGCCTCCGCTCCTCGAGGCCACTATCGGTCCGGCGGGCAGTCGAAGCAAATGTTGCCGGACGCTCCAGGAAGAGCGGCATCGCGAGCGGGTGCTTCGGGTCAGGTTGCTGCGACCGAGCGATGATCTGCTCGACCACGGCCGTCTTCGCGTCCGCATAGTTCTGCACGTACTTCCACGTCTGCGCGGCGAGCTGACGCTTGGTGCGCAGGTACAGCTCTCGCTCTTCCTCGTTCGTTCGCAGCCGGTCGCGGAACAGGAGATAGCGCTCGATCTCCCCACATCCCCGGGAGTACACGTGCAGGTTGAGGTTCGTGTCTGGACCCTTGAACAACCGGTGCTCGAACCACTCCGGCTCCCGGATCCAGAGCGTGTATCCGGCAGCCTCCAAGGCAGGCACGTAGGCTCCCTCGTCGCTCGTGTCCGCCACCACCAGGCAGATGTCGATGACCGGCTTGGCGGCCAGCCCCGGCACCGAGGTCGACCCGACGTGCTCGATGAGAAGCACTCGATCGCCCAGGGCAGCGCGGATCCGCTCCTCCTCGCGGCGGAACAGGTCCGGCCAGGCCGGGTCGTACTCCGCCAGGTAGATCGGTGCGTCGTGCACTCTGGGTTCGCCCGCCACGTGAGCGGCCCTGATCTGCTCTTCGCTCATAGGTTCCGGGGGTGAGCGATCCACGGCTCCATGTTGACTGAATCCCGAGCCTCGGTCACGGACTGTAGTGTTGATCCCACGAATGGGAGAGGGACTGTTCACTTCGGACCTGTTCCGGTTTCTGGAGGACCTTCGCAAGCACAACGATCGCGCCTGGTTCGCCAAGAACAAGGAGCGGTACATCGACGTGGTGCAGGAGCCGGCCCTGGAGTTCGTCCGGGGCTTCGCCGGCTACCTGCGGAAGATCAGCCCCGAGTTCGTCGCGGACGACCGTCCCTCGGGCGGCTCGCTGTTCCGGATCTACCGGGACATCCGGTTCTCCAAAGACAAGAGCCCGTACAAGACCCACGTCGGGCTGGACTTCCGCCACCGCAGGGGCAAGGACGTGCACGCCCCGAGCTTCTATCTCCATCTCCAGCCGGGAGAGACGTTCGCCGCGGCCGGGGTGTGGCACCCGGACCGCGAGACGCTGGACAAGATCCGAGAGGCCATCGTGAAGAAGCCGGACCGGTGGAAGCGGGCCGCGTACGGGAAACCGTTCCGGTCTCGCTTCAAGCTCTCGGGCGACGCGTTGAAGAGAGCCCCGGCAGGCTTTCCCGCCGACCATCCTTTGATCGAAGACCTCAAGTGGAAGGACCACGTGGGGACGGCCATGTTGGACGAGCGCACCGTCACCTCGGAGGACTTCCTGCCCATGTACGCGAAGCTCTGTCAAGCCTCCGCGCCGTACGTGGAGTTCCTCTGCGGGGCGCTGGATCTGCCGTTCTGACCATCTGACGGGACGTGGCGCAGGACGTAGAGTCCCGGCCAACGGTATGTCGTGTTCGAAAGGGGGATGCCATGTTCGCTCGGGTGACCGTGATCGAGGGACCGGCCGACCGCGCCGATGACGCCGTAAAGGTGATCAACGACCGGGCGGTGCCGGCGGCCAAGCAGATTCCGGGGATCGTCGCCGCCTACTGGGCCCTCGACCGCTCCAGCGGCAAGGGCGTCACGTTCGCAATCTTCGACACCGAGGAGTCGCTCCGGGCCAGCGAGGAGACGGCCCGCCAGATACGCGAGGCCGCCGTGAAGGAGCTGGGCGCTCGGACGGTCAGTGTGGAGCACTACGAGATCGTCGGCCAGACTTGATCTGGGAGGAACACGCAGCGATGACGACAGCAACCTTCACCACATCGATGGGGACGTTCAAGGCCCAGCTCCTTTCGGAGCACGCCCCGGTCACCGTGGGCAATTTCGTCGAGCTCGCGCGGGGGAAGCGCCAATGGCGCGATCCCCGCGACGGCCGTTCGAAGACCGAGCCGCTGTACGACGGCACGGTCTTCCACCGGGTCATCCCCGACTTCATGATCCAGGGCGGCGATCCGGAGGGCTCGGGCCGGGGAGGCCCCGGCTACCAGTTCGAGGACGAGTGTCCGCCGGGCGGCCCAACGTTCGACCGCCCCGGCCTGCTGGCCATGGCCAACGCGGGGCCGAACACCAATGGGTCGCAGTTCTTCGTCACGGTGGCGGCCACGCCGTGGCTGAACGGGAAGCACACCATCTTCGGGGAGGTCACGGAGGGGATGGATGCGCAGGACCGTCCGCGCACGGACGTGGTGATCGAGAAGGTCGAGATCGAGGACGCATAGCCGGGGAACTCGCCGCACCCAATCGAGTAGGATCCGTCCTGCCTCCCTTACCCCCCATACGAAGGAGGCGCGGTTGCGCGGCGTGCGGCTGAGGGTCGGATTCCTCACTCTGCTCGCGATCGTCCTGGTCGGCTGGATGGCGCGTCCCGCGGTCGCGGCAGCGGGCGACCTCGATCCCACCTTCGGGGACAACGGGAAGGTCACCACAGGGCAGATCGGGGTCGACATCTTGAAGGGCATCGCCGACATCGCCCTCCAACCCGACGGGAAGATCGTCGCGGTCGGCACGGCCACGTCGCCTCAAGGAGACGAGTGGTACTTCGCCCTGGTCCGATACAAGACGGACGGCCGCGTGGACGGAAGCTTCGGACAGGGTGGAGGGGTCGTCACCGACATCGGGGAGCACGCCTTCGGCCACGCCGTCGCCATCCAGACTGACGGGAAGATCGTGGCGGGCGGCCACGCGCCATGCCCCCCATATGGGATCGATTGCATGACGCTGGTTCGCTACAACGTGGACGGCTCCGTAGACAAGACGTTCGGCACCGCCGGCATCGCTCGGGCCAAATTGGGGTTCTGCGGCTGCGAGGTCAACGACCTGGCCATCCAGCCCGACGGCAAGATCGTGGCGGCCGGGTGGCGGTTCAAGGGCGACGATGCCAACAACGACGACTGGTTCGCGGTCGCGCGGTTCAACTCGGACGGCTCGCTCGACCAGACATTCGGCACGAAGGGCAAGCTGGCCCTGTCCTTCGGCTACGGCGACGACTTCGCCTGGGGGGTGGCTCTCCAGCCCGACGGGAAGATCGTGGTCGCCGGGGAGGGTGCCAAGAACTTCTACGCCACGGGGTCGGACATCGCGGTGGCCCGGCTGAACACCGACGGATCGCTCGACCCCACCTTCTGGCGGAAGGGCATGCGCACGGTCAACATCTCGGGTGACCGGTGGGATGGGGCGTACGGCGTAGCCATCCAGGCGGACGGGAAGATCGTCGCGGCCGGTTTCTCCTACGCGGACTTCGCCGCCAGCGATCCGCAGTTCGTGGCCACCCGACTGAACCCAGATGGTTCACTCGACGCCGGGTTCGGGCACCGCGGGCGGGTGGTCACCGCGGTCGGTGGCTTCGGCGGATACGCGGGGGCCGTCGCCGTCTATCCGGGAGGGAAGATCCTGGCGGCCGGGAGGTCGTTCGTCGACGACACGCAGGACAGCTCTGACTTCGTGCTCGTTCGCTACACGTCCGACGGTCGCCCGGATCCGACGTTCGGCGGAGACGGGACCGTGATCACGTCGTTCGGGACCGGCGCCGACGTGGCCAACGCCCTGGCCGTGCAGGCCGACGGCAAGATGCTGGCAGCGGGCGAGGTGTACGCGCGGTTCGGCCTGGCCCGGTACTTGGGCGACATCTGAGCTCTGCCTCCTGGGAGGAGTTCGCCCGGCGCCCGTCCCCGGTCCCCGGCGGGTCAACCGATGGCGGAGGCCTGGCGGCGAGGACTGTCCAGCCGATCCAGCCACCAGGTGGCCTCGAGGTCCTCGAAGATGCTTCGCGCCTCGGCCAGGACCGGACCGGCGTCCTCGGTGCGACCATCGGCTTCCAGCCACTGACCGAAGGCGAGCAGAGCCACGGCCAGGTGGAAGCGCAGCCCCATGGCCCGGAATCGATCCGCTGCGTCCTGGAACGCAGCCATGGCTGCGTCGCGTTCCCCTCGCGACCCCGACACCTTTCCCCGGATCCGGGCCATCTCGGCCTTGAAGAAGGGCGAAGCTCGGCCTCCGGACACGTCCTCCATCTCGGCCAACAGCGCATCCACCGACTCCAGATCGCCGAGTTCGATGAGGACGTCACCGGCGAGGGCATACGCCGCCTCCACCTGGTTGATGAGCCCGGTCTGCTCGCGGGTCCCGATGGCGGTCCGGGCGGAAGCGAGCGCCGCTTCCGGATCTCCTCGGTACCAGGCCAGGGCGGCACGGGCCAGGGCCACCGTCTGGAACGCCTGCATGTCATCGCTCTTCTCCAAGACTTCGAAGCCGGCGGCCCGCTCGGCCAGGTCGAGGTCTCCGCGGGACGCGTGCACCAGGACCATGACCGATCGCTCCATGAGCACCGCGGCCAGGTCACCCGTGTCCTCCATTGCGCCGCTCTCGGCGTCGGCCTGCGCGGCCTCGTCCCATCGGCCCAGGAAGACAAGCAGGGGGATGCGGGCCGACATGAACTTGGTCTCCCACCCGCGCTGCCCCATCTTGCGCGCGAGGACCAGGCCGCGATCCAGGAACTCCTCGATCTCCTGCCACCGGCCCTCCGCGTCCAATACGCTGGCCAGGTTGTTGTAAGCGCGCTGCGCCGCGGAGCCCGCGTCGTGCTCCAAGGCGAGCCGCAGGGCGTGTCGGAGCAGCGCGATCGCTTCCTGCAACCGGTCGCCGGCCTTCAGGATCAACGCCTTGGTGTTGAGGGCCTGGGACAGAACCTCGGGAAGGAAGAGCGCCTCGGCGATCGGGAGCGCGCGCTCGATCGCTTCCATCGCCTCCCCGGGCCGGCCGAGGAAGTACGAGTTGCGGGCGATCTCCGCCCACACCTCGGCCAGCTCGGGACCGGGCGGGTGCCTGGCCAGGATCTCCTGGGCCCGGGTCAATCGCTCGAGGGATTCCTCGATGCGCCCATCGGCCGTGGCCATGAAGGAACGTTTCACCTCGATCCGGCCCTCCGCCAGCTCCTCCCCCAGCTCTCGGGCGATCTCGATCCCACGGTCGAACAGCTCCCGGCCCTGATCGAGCAGTCCGGCGTCGAAGGCCATCTGGCCGGCTCGGGTGAAGAGGTCCACTTGAAGCTCGGGTTCGTCGGTGAGCTCGATGGCCTGCTCGAAGTAGACGAGGGCGGCCTTCCGGGCTGCCAGTGACTCAGACCGCGTGGCCGCTCGAACCAGGGCGTCGCGGGCCCGGCCCTTGATGTCGGCGGCGTCGGCCGCGTCCGGGGCGATCCGATGGGCCTCCAGATAGTGCGAGGCGATGACCTCGGCCACCTCGTCCTCGCCCCATTCCTGCTCCAGATACGCGGCCGCCGCCAGATGCCGCGCCTTGCGGTCACGGTTGGATAGGGTCTCGTACGCCACCCTGCGGACGAGGTCTTGGAGGAAGACGTACTGTCCGCGCTCGGGCGACCGCGGATCGGCCTGGATGCCGAGCACCTCCTTCCGAACCAGCGAGGACAGGTTGGCCTGGAGGCCGGCCGCGTCCCGGCCGCTCACCGCTGCCACGGCCGGCACAGTGAACGCTTTGCCCACAACGGCGGCGTCCTGCAGGAGGGACCGCTCATCCGCCGGCAGCCCGTCCAGCCTGGCTGCGATGAGCGCGTGAAGCGATTCGGGGACGGCCAGGTCCTGGATGGGACCCGTGGGTCGATACGCGCTCTCTTCCTGCACCAGCAGGCCGCGGTCGAGGAGCATGCGGACCGTTTCCACGGCATAGAGCGGCACGCCCTCCGCTCGCTCCAGGATGGCGCCGCGAACGGGCTCCGGCAGTCCGGGCACCAGGCCGTCGAGCAAGTCACCCATGTCCTGAAGGGACAACGGCTCCAGGTACATCGTGGAGACGCCTCGCCGAGCCGCCGCCCACGCCGGGAACCGGTCGGAGACCTCCGGCCGGGCCAGGCACATCACGAAGATGGGATGGCCGCGCCACCAGTTCAGCAGGTAGTCGATGAACTCCAGCAGCGAGGGGTCGGCCCACTGGAGGTCCTCGAACACCAGGACCACGGGATCGCGCTCGGCGATCAGCTCGAAGAAGCGGCGCCACGCCCCGAACAGGTCCTCGGGCTCCCGGGCGGTGCGGTCCTCGAGGGCCAGCAGGTGGGCGAGCCGCGACTCGATCCAGGCGCGCTCCTCGGTATCGGGGACGTACTCCTCCACCGCGGCACGGAGCTTCTGCCGGGCCGAGGAGGGTTCCTCTGCATCCATGATCTCCGCGCGGCTGCGAACCATCTCGGCCAACGCCCAGTACGTGACACCCTCGCCGTAGGCCAGACAGCGACCGCGGTGCCACCGGACCAGGTCACGCAGGCCGTCGATGTACTTCCAGAACTCCCACGACAGGCGGGACTTGCCGATCCCCGCCACCCCGATCACGGAGACCATGTGCGCCTTGCGTTCCCCGGCGCTCTGGTGGAACAGCTCCTTCACCGCGCGCAGCTCGGCGTCGCGGCCGACGAAGGGCGCCTCAAGCCCCTCGGACCGCTGCCGGCCGCCCACCATGGCGACGACCCGCAGGGCGCGCCACAAGGCGACCGGTTCCGCCTTGCCCTTGAGTTCGTGGTCGCCGGCGGCTTGGTAGACGACCGCAGCGTCGGTGGTGCGCCGGGTCCGCTCCCCCACGTAGACGGCCCCCGGCGGGGCGACGGCCTGGATCCGCGACGCCGTGTTGACGAGGTCTCCGGCGACCATCCCCTCCGCCGCGGCTCCCAAGGTCACGGCGGCCTCGCCGGTCAAAACCCCGGCCCTGGCCTGGAGGTCCGGCCATCCCACCTCCTGGCCCAGCTCGGCCACGGCCTAGACCAGGTCGAGGGCGGCCCGGACCGCTCGCTCAGCGTCGTCCTCCTGGGCGACGGGGGTTCCCCACACGGCCATGACCGCGTCGCCGATGAACTTCTCGACGGTCCCTCCATAGCGAACGATCAGGGTCCGGCAGGTGTCGAAGTAACGGCTGAGGAACTCACGCACCTCGTCAGGGTCCTGTGCATCCGCCCGAGAGGTGAACCCCACCAGGTCGCGCTCGGAAGAGAGGACCGCCGCGACGGCCTCGCGGGCCGGCGCGGGCGGTGCCTCCAGGCCGGCGCCGCACTGGTCGCAGAACATCGCGTCCGGTTCCACCGGGTGGCCATTCGGGCACACCCGAGACAGCTGTGAGCCGCACCGCCGGCAGAATTTGGCTCCGCCCCGGTTCTCCGCGCCGCACGCCGCGCAGGTCATGGCCGGGTGAGCGTAGCCCAGCGAATCGGGGTCGTACAGGACGGCGACAGGACACAGCACGGCCCGCCCGGCCAGGCGCTAGGATGCGCCCTCGGAGGGAGGGACATGGAAGATCCGGCCGTTGGGATGTCGGCGCTCGAGAGCATGCCGCTGTTCGCCGGCGTCCCCCAGCACGACCTCCAGAACGTCCTGAAGCTGGGGGAGATCCGCTCCTACGAACCCGGCGGATCCATCGTGGAACGAGGCGACCCGGCCGACGCCCTGTACATCATCCTTCGGGGCGTGGCCGAGGTGGAGGTGGGCGGCCGCCAGCACTCGATGAAGCAGGGCGAATTCTTCGGGGAGATGGGGGTCATCACCGGCAAGAAGCGGACGGCCACGGTCACCGCCACCGAGCGGGTCGACGCCCTCCGGATCGGGGCCCAGGAGCTCGAGAACTTCCTGCTCCATCAGCCCCAGGTGACCCTGGCGATGATGAAGAGCCTGGTTGAGCGGCTGCGAGAGGTCCAAGCGCGGATCGACGCGTGGGCGGGGGTCTGGTAGCCGGCGTCTGATACCGGCGTCAGAGCCTCACCCGCCCGCGCAGGGCAACAATCCGGAAGTTCCCTTCGCTTCGAGGATTCGCAGCACGGCGTCGTGGACCCGCCGCCGGAACGCCGGGTCCGTTCCCATGCGGGAGAGCACGGCCGGAGCCATGGCGTCGGCCGGGCCCACGAACTTCGACACGATCATGTCTCCCCCCGCCTGGAGGAAGTCGATGGCTCGAACGCCCGGCGGGATCGAGGCGATGGCCTTCGCCTCGCCGATGTCGTCGGAGACGATCACGCCCTTGAAGCCCAACCCTGTTCGGAGCAAACGCATCACCACCGGGGAGAAGACGGCCAGGTGGTTGGGGTCGATGCGCGTGTAGGTGGCCAGGGCCACCATGACGAATGGCACGCCGGCCTGGATGGCCCGCTCGAACGACTCGAGATACGGGTCGTCAGAGGTGGTCACCCTGTCGACGACCTGCGCGGCGAAGTCCGTGTTGCCCTTCACCCGGCCCAGCCCGGGGAAGTGCTTCGCCGACGTGGCGACGTGCGCCTGCTGCATGCCCCTGAGGAAGGCCACACCGTGGGCGCTCACCGTGCCGGGGTCGTGGCCGAACTCCCGGTGGAGGACCCCGATCGGCTGGTTCATCGAGTCGGTGCCGGGTGGCACGACGTCCATCACGGGCGCGAAGTTGAAATTGACCCCCGCCGCCCGGAGCTCCTGGCCCCACCGGAGGGCGTCCTGCTGGAGGACGGATGCGGGAAACGTCCCCTGGGTCACCGCCGTCGGGATCCGAGAGAACCCCGAGCCTCGCAGGGCCTGGATCAGGCCTCCCTCCTGATTGGCCGCGACGTAGAAGCGGACCCCGGCCGTGGCTTGCGTGGTCGCCTGCGCTTGCGCCGCGTTCGTCACCGCGCGAACCGCGTCCCGGCCCGCGGAAGTGGTCACGATGAACGAGACGGAGCCGAAGTGGTGGGCCCGGATCCCGGCGATCTCGGCCGGGCCCAGCCGGTTCTGGGCCAGCCCCACTACGAACAGCTGCCCCACGCGCTGCGCCTCGGTCATCCGGGCGAACACCCGCTGCGGGCACGTCAGCGTCGGCGGGGAGCCGGTCGGTGAGGGGGGCGAGCTCGACGGCGACGTGGAAGGAGGAGCCGACGTGCTCCCTGTCGTGGTCCCGGCGGACGGGGAACCGCCGGCCGTGCATGCGGAGGCCACCCCCAGCAGCGCCGCCAGCGCGACGGCCGACCGGGCCGCTCGTGATCGTCGGGTCATGAGCACGAACCGGATATTCGCGCATCCTAGGGGCTTCCGCCCGGAAAGAGGGCGGAATACCTTTCACCCTGGTGATGATCGTCGACGTGAACAGCGCCGAGCGATGAGGACATCCGCGATCCCGTATCTGATCCTGCGCCCCGAAGATCACGTGGTTCTCGGGGAGTCGGACTTCGGGATGCCGGGGCTCGCCGCCGTCGAGTCCGTGGGGCCCTTCGTAGGCATCCAGGCATCCGGCCCGCTCATCACGGTGCACGACTCGATCGTCGACGCGGGCTTGGGGATCGGGCACCACCCGCACCGGTACAACGAGCGGCTGTTCTACATCGAACAGGGGGAGCTCGATCACGACGACGCGATGAACCAGATCACCGGGCACATGGACACCGGCGACGTGGGTCAGTTCACGGAGGGACAGCGAGGAATGCTGCACTCAGAGTGGAACCACGGCAACGTGGACACCCGCGCGTACATCCTCGTGTACACGACCGACCCGATCCCCGAGCGCACCGCGTTCAACGTCCTTCGCGACGCCGACGCGCCGCGCTACGACGAGGTGGACGGCGCGAGAACTAAGGAGCTGGTGGGGCCGCGCTCGCCGCTCCGGGTGAACGGCGACATCCGGCTGTTCACCGACGCGCGGCTCGACGCCGGCACGGCGGTGAGCCTCGAGCTCGGGCGGGGCGAAGGAGGACTGGTCAGCGTGCGGGAGGGAGCGGCTGAGATCGACGAGCAGCCGCTCCGGCCGGGAGCCACGCTGATCGCGCCCCCTGGAGAGGAACCGAGATCGCTTCCCCTCCTCGCGGGGGAGCCCACCCGTCTCATCCGGGTCGTCCACGGCCCGGGCCACGGCTTCGTCCGCGGCCAACCACTTCCCCGCCGGGCCAGCCGCTGATCGCGGCCGTCGTCCTCGGCGATTTGCGAGACACTGGGGGCTCCGTCTGATGAGCAGAGAGGTGCCCCATGGCAGACCAACCAGGCAACGGAGAGAAGGAGACGCGCAAGGCGTGGGATGAGGTCGGCCGGCACTTCTCCCAGGTGGGACGGCAGTTCGGCCAGCACTACCGGAGGCTCGCCAGCGATGCGAGCGCCTCCGCGACCGAGCAGCGAGAGGCGATGAACGACGCGCTCAAGAAGGCCGTCGATCAGCTGGATCAAGCCTTCACCTCCGTCGGGGATGCGCTGCGGGATCCGGAAACCCAGGAGGGCCTGAAGCATGCGGCTCGATCGCTTCGCGACGCGGTCGGCACGACGTTCTCCGACTTCCAGGACGAGATCCGCAAGCACGTCCGGCGGAAGGGTCCCGGCCCTCACTCGACCGGCTAGGGTAGGGGTTCGTGGAATCGGGCCTCCCTCCCCAGTCGGCCACGCTCGCCTCGGCGGCACCGGCACGATTGGATTCGCCGGCGCTCGCCCCGGTCCTCCAGCCGCTGTCTCCATTGGCCCTCCAGCTCCAGCGGGTCACCGGCGCCGTGGTCGGGCGTCCCCTCGAGCTGGCGGCGATCCAGCAGGAGCTGGGGGTGGCCCGGGGAGGAAGGCTGGCCGGGGTCACGGTCGAGGGTGAGCCGGGGATCGGCAAGACCCGCCTCCTCCTCGCCGCCTCGGAGCTGGCCGTGGCGGAGGGCTTCGCCACCGTCGCCGTCACCGCGGACGAAGAGATCCGGGGGCCGTTCCTCCTGGCCCGGTCCATTGTCGGCTCGGCCGCCGCCGTCGAAGCGCCCCACGCCGCCGAAGCGGTCGGTCGGAGCCTGGGCGCGCTCTCCGGCCATGACGATCCCGGCCTGAGCAGCCTCCCGCCGGACCAGAAGCTGCTCCGCACCCTCGACCTGGCGGCCGTCGCGATCCGAACCCTGGCTGCGGAGCGACCCCTGGCCCTGTTGATCGACGACCTCCAGTGGGCGGACGACGACAGCCTTCGGCTCCTCCGCTACCTGGTCCGGGCCAACGCGGCCAGCCCGATCTTCCTGATGGCCGCGATCCGGCCGGAGGAGCTCGCCTTCGTCACCGAGGCGGTGAACCTGCTCGCGGACATGGAACGGATCGGCATGGTGCGCCGACTGAAGCTCACCCGGTTCACCCAGACCCAGACAGCCGAGCTCTTGCGGCAGATCCTGGGAGGGAAGGTCGACGCGGTCGGCGCCGCTGCCATGCACGGGCAGGCCGAGGGCGTGCCGTTCATCGTCGAGGAGCTGGCTCACGCCTATCTCGACGCCGGCATGATCCAGGAGATCGACGGGACCTGGGCGCTGGCCAAGAAGGCCGAACGACTGGTGCCCTCCGCCGTCCGGACCCTCATCTCGCGCCGGGCCGCCCACGTCCCCGAGGGAACGAAGGCGGCCATGTCGTTGGCCGCCGTCCTGGGCCGGCACTTCAGCCTGAAGGATCTCCAAGCCATCGCGGTGCAGCTCGGGGAGGAGGAGACCTCGCTCGACGCGCTCGACGCGGCCATGTCCCCGGCGGTGGCCGCCGGCCTCCTGGTGCAGCACGCCGCGGATTCCGCGGCCGACTACGGCTTCTCCCACGACCAGGTCGGGGCGTTCGCC
>VAYG01000008.1:21830-24394 GCA_005885015.1 Actinomycetota bacterium
AGCCGGCTCCCGAGAGCCTCCCCCTGCTGGCCCACCACGCCAAGGCCGCCGGGGACGCCGAGGTCTGCGTCCGGTTCTCGATCCAGGCAACTCGAAACGCCCTGGCCGCCAACGCGCCGGAGGAGGTCCTCCGGGTCGTGGACCTGGCCCTGCCCACAGCCTCCGCGCCGCAGGACCGGCTGGCCCTCCTCCGCGCCCGGGACCAGGCGCTCGACATGCTGCGTCGGCCCGGGGACCGGTTGGTGGGCCTGGCCGAGGTGGCCGCGTTGGCCGAGGCGCTGGGCGACGCGAACCTGGAGATGGACGTCCAGCTGTGGCGGGTGGCCGCCCTCCGCATGTCGGAGGAATGGGACCAAGCTGCGCAGCTGGGCCGGCGCATCCGGGAGCGGGCCCGGGAGCGAGGGGACGAGCGAACCGAGCTGGCGGCCTGCCTGGAGCTCGGGCAGGCCCTGCTCCGCGTTCCGCTGGGGGAGGCCTTCTCGGTCTCGACGAAGGACGCCGACCTCGACGCGGCGGAGGAGGCCTACCGGCGCGCCTCCGAGCTCGCCGAGCAGCTGGAGGACCAGTTGAGCCTGGCGGCCGCGGTTCGAGAGCTCGGCGTGATCGCCATGGCCAGGGGGAGGACATGGTTCGTCGATCGGGTCCTGGCGGGAGAGCACGTCCCGTTCATGGCCCGGGTGGCCGCCGGCGAACCGCTCCAGGATGTCCTCGCGTCGACCCCGATCGCCCCGCTGATGGTCGAGGCCCGGCAGTGCTTCGAACGGGCGCTCGACCTGTACGAGGCCGCGGGCGATCGCCGAGGGGCCATGTCCGCGATCATCGCCCTTGCGTACGCGAGCTGGGGCCCAGACATCCATTTCGGCTCGGACGCCGGACGCCACATCGAGGAGATCCGTCGCCTGGCCTCGCGGATGGACACCATGACGAGGGAGAGCGAACGCTCCCTGGCCGAGGCGCAGATGCTCTACGGCGCCCACGTCTTCTCCCGGGCCAAGGTCGTCCCCGACCTGGCCGTCTCCCGTGGTGAGGAGGCGTACCGGCAGGCCCGGCTGATCGGGGACCGCGCGCTGGAGTTCCTATCCGCGGGAGGCACGGCCATGGCCCACCTCGACCTGGGCGGGGTGGAGGAGGCCAAGGCGTGGCTGGACCGGGCGGCCGCCGTGGCGTCGGAGGGTCCCACCCAGTTCCGGGCCCGAATGCTGGAGATGTGGCGGGGAACGCTCCGGGGGGCGCAGGGCGACGCGGCAGGGATGCGGGCGCACCTGGAACGGGCGGTGCAGTTGGCCACCGAGCAGGGTCTTCCCGCGGCCAGGGTGGAGGCTCTGTCCCTGCTGGGGCTGAAGGCAGCATGGCTCGGCGCCGAGAGTGGCGACGACCAGCTGCTGGAGGTCGCAGAGGCCGCGGCGAACGAGGCGAAGGCGCTCGCGGAGGTGCTCCCCGGCCATCCGCCTTGGAGGGCCCAGGCGGAGGCCGCGCTGGCTCGGGTATTGCTGGCCAGAGGAGACCCCGCGGAGGCGGCGCGTGCCGCGATGTCGGCCCTCTCGCATCTCCAGTCGGCGCTGCAAGAGGACCTCCACCTGGAAATCCTGTTGCCGGTGGCGGAGGTGGTGATGGCGGCGGGGAGCCCGGCCGAGCAGCAGCTCGTCCAGTTCTTCCTCCAGCTGATGCTGGCCATCACCGCGCAGCGGACGCTGGACGAGGAGGTTCGGGTGCGATGGTTCCGGGGGCCGGTCGGGCGGCGTCTGGTCGCGCTGGCCGGTTCGCTCGACGGCATGGCCATGCGGCCCGCCGAATCGACGGGCGGCCCCCTGGTGGAAGATAGGGACGCGGAGCTGCTCCGGCTGTTGACGGAGGGGCTGACGAACCGGGAGATCGCCGAGCGGGTGGGCGAGGAGGAGACGGTCGTGGCCCGCCGGCTGGGCGAGATGTTCGCCCGCATCGGCACGCGCTCGCGATCCGAGGCCACGGCCTTCGCCTTTCGCGAGCACGTGGTCTAGAGGGGTGGCGGAGGCATGCTGAGGGCTCGGGTGGACCGGCACAAGTGCGTGGGTGCGGGCAACTGCATCACCATCGCCCCCACCGCGTTCGACTGGGTCGAGGGCGACTTCGCCAAGGCCGACGTGCTGGAGGTGACCACCGTGGAGGAGGAGCAGCTCCGCGAGGCGGCGCTGTCCTGCCCCACCCAGGCGATCGTGGTCGAGGAGGTCGACGAGCTCCTCCCCTGGCAGCTCCGGGGGAAGGCGGCGCCCGCCCGGGTGCAGAAGACGTTCATGTTCACCGACATCGTCAAGTCCACCAATCTGGTCGAAGCCCTTGGGGACGAGGCGTGGCAAGGAGTGCTCCGCTGGCACGACGACACCCTCCGTTCGCAGTTCGCCGCCCACCGCGGCGACGAGGTCACGGCCACGGGGGATGGGTTCTTCGTCGCCTTCGAATCACCCGACGAGGCGCTGGCCTGCGCCGTGGCCATCCAGCGCCAGCTCGCCGCCCATCGGAAGACGGCCGGGTTCGCCCCCCCGGTTCGGATCGGCGTACACGCCGCGGGGGCGACGCAGGTGGGCAGG
>VAYG01000008.1:24419-27398 GCA_005885015.1 Actinomycetota bacterium
ACGGGGGGCCGGTTCCCCGTTTCCGAGCCCAGGACGGTCGACATCCGGGGCATGTCCGAGCCGATCGAAGTCGTCTCCGTGGCCTGGCGATAGGGCCGCCTGCAGGGAACGCCGCGGCGCCCGAGCTCACAGGAAGTTCACAACCGTTCCTGCGCGTCTCCCCAGCGCGCCCTGGTGTCCTGAGCGCATGCGTCACTGGAAGCGCTGGCTGGGGATCTGGGTCGTCGTCGTGGCCGTGGCCGCGGTCGGCGGGCCGTTCGTGTACATCCACTTCATCGAGGGGTCGGCCCCTCCCCCGCTCACGCTGAGCTCGCCGGCGGGGACGGCCACGGCCGGCGCCACGCCCGCGTCCGGCGGCGCGACCGTCTCGGGCCGGTCCGGAGATGCAGCCGACGGAACGTGGAACGTGAGCAGCGGATCGGTGGCGGGATACCGGGTGAACGAGGTGCTGTTCGGTCAGAGCAACACCGCGGTGGGCCGGACCTCCTCGATCTCAGGTTCGATCACCGTGTCGGGAACCAGCGTCACCGCGGGTGCTTTCACGGTGGACCTGGCCTCCGTGACCAGCGACCAGAGCCGCCGCGACGCGCAGTTCAACGGACGGATCATGGACACCGCCACCTACCCGACCGCGACCTTCACGCTGATCGAGCCGATCGACTTCGGGTCGATCCCTGCCCGGGGGACGGAGCGCACCCTGGAGGTGACGGGCCGGCTGACGCTTCACGGCGTCACCAGGGCCGTGACGTTCGAGGTGACCGGCCGGTACACGGGCTCCGCGATCCAGGTGGCCGGCTCCATCCCGATCACGTTCGGCGACTGGAGCATCCCCAACCCGAGCTTCGGCCCGGTGAGCACCGAGGACCATGGCGTCCTCGAGTTCGAGCTGGACTTCTTGCCGGCCTAAGGCCTTTCGGCTCGCCTCGCGGCACGGTCGGCTTCCGATTGGGCCCGGGTGGCCTCCGACTCTCGGTCCCGAGCCCACCTGGAGGCCTCCCTGGCCTCGATCCTCGCCGCCTCCGCCTCCTGCTTCAACCGGTCCGCCTTGGCCTCGGCGCGGTCCGCTTCCTCCCTGGCCTTGATGGCTTGACGGCGAGCCTGCCCGGCGGCGTTCGCCAGCGACCTGGCCTCCCGTGCCGCGTCCTGCCTCGAGTGATCCGGCTTGCTCGGCTTCTCCTCCGTCCCCGCGCCACCTGGGATCAGCTCGAGCCCCGACGCCGGACCGAAGCCCGCCGGGGCCGCCACCTCCTTGGACAGGCGCCCCGCCCGCACCTGCTCGGCCGTCGACTCGTCGAGCGAGGCGGCCTCGAACGTCGCGCTGATCGCGTCGAGCACTCCGGGCGAACCGTGGCCGGAATCCCGCAGGATCTCCTCCGCAGCGTTCGACAGGCGAGTGACGACCCGCCGCCGCCGCTCCATGGCCTGGCGGAACCCTCCGGCCTTCACCCCGGACATCATCTTGCGCTGGGCCTGTCGCAGCGCAGCGCCCGCCGCGAGGAGCTCCGTCACATCCTCCGGATGGCGCCGGGCCACCTGGTTGACCGCCCAGGCCGCGACGGTGGGCCGCCGGAGCGAGCGAACCTCGGCCGCCTCCGCCGACCGTCCCTCGCCCTTCAGCCGCCTGGCCAGCTCGTCCCGCGCGGCGACGAACGACCCCGGAGGCAGCTCGAACAGCCGGTTCGTCTCCTGCTGGAGCGCATTCCTCCGCCCGCCCTTCGTCGCCATGTCGCAATCCTGCCCCATCCACCCCGAACCGCGCGCGCCGGCAAAGGGTCTACCCTTCTGGCGATGCGCGCGTTGCGAGGACAGGCCCGCAGGGCGCCGACCGTGCTCATGACGGTCCTGGAAGCGGTGCTGGTCGCCGCGGCCTACTACCTGTCCGCCCGGCTCGCCCTGCGGCTCGCGCTGATCGAGAAGAACGTCACGCCCTTGTGGCCGCCCACGGGCATCGCCGTCGTCGGCTTCCTGCTCCTGGGGCGCCGGATCTGGCCGGGGATCGCCCTCGCCGCGTTCCTGGTCAACGTCCCGATCACCCCCACGCCGTGGGTGGCCCTGGCCACGGCGGCCGGCAACACCCTGGCGCCCTTCGTCGCCGCCGAGCTGCTCCGCCTGGTCGGGTTCCGCCGGGAGATCGACCGCCTGCGCGACGCCATCGCCATCGTGCTGCTGGCGTCGCTGCTCGCCATGCTCATCAGCGCGACCATCGGCGCCGCGGCGCTGCGGCTGTCCCACGGCATCCGGTCCGACGACTTCGCCGCGGCCTGGGCGGTCTGGTGGACGGGGGACGCGATGGGCGTGCTGGTCGTCGCCCCCTTCCTCCTGAGCCTGCTCCTGTTCCGGCCACGGGTCCCGACCTCGTGGGCCCGGCGGGTCGAGGCGGTGGCACTGTTCGTCGCGCTGACAGCGCTGACGCTGGCCGTGGCCCGGAACCATCACCCCATCCTGTTCGTCGTCCTCCCCCTGCTCGGCTGGGCGGCGTGGCGCTTCCAGCAGCGGGGGGCCGCCCCGGCCGCCCTGCTCGTGGCCGGCATCGTGACGTGGGCGGCCGACCACGATTGGGGGCCGTTCGCTCACACAACGCTGTTCGCCAAGATGCTCACGCTCCAGGCGTTCAACGCCACGGTCGCCTTCGCGTCCTTCGTGTTCGCCGCCCTGGTGATGGAGCGGATCCGGGCCCGGGAAGCCCTGGAAACCGCCGCCGCCGAGCTGGAGGAGCGGGTGCGCCGCCGGACCGCGGAGCTGTCCACCGCCAATCGCTGGCTCACCCGGGAGATCACCGACCGCCGGGACGCCGAGCACCGCCTCCACCTGCGGGAGCGGCAGCTCGCCGAGGCCCAGCAGCTCGCCCACATCGGCAGCTGGGATTGGCTGATCGACGACGACCGGGTGACGTGGTCGGACGAGATGTACCGGATCTACGGCCACGAGCCCCAACAGTTCCCGGTCACCTTCGAGCGAGCGGTCGAGCAGGTGCTGCCC
>VAYG01000008.1:27422-35256 GCA_005885015.1 Actinomycetota bacterium
TCCGGATCCGCCGGCCGGACGGGCGGGAGCGCGTCCTCCTGGCGAAGTCGAAGCTCCTGGTCGGGCGCGACGGGCGCCCGCAGCGGATGGTGGGGACCGTCCAGGACGTCACCGAGGACAAGCAGGCCGAGCGGGAGCACCGCATCGCGGTGACGCTCCAGCGGAGCCTGCTCCCCGAGCGGGTCCCGGAGATCCCCGGCGTCCTCCTGGCAGCGCGCTACGTTCCCGCCACCGCCGACGCCGAGGTCGGGGGGGACTGGTACGACGTCGTCCCCCTGCCGGACGGACGGGTCGGGGTGGGCATCGGCGACGTGGCCGGGCACGGGCTCCGGGCAGCCTCCGCCATGGGACAGCTCCGGATGGCCCTGCGCGCCTATGCGGTGGAGGAGAGCTCACCCGCCGCCGTGGTGGGGCGGCTCCGCCAGCTCGTCGCGCTCCTGGCGCACACGGAGATGGCCACGCTCCTCTACCTCGTCTTCGATCCGGAGACCGTGAGCGTCACCTTCGCCAACGCCGGCCACCCGCCGCCGCTGCTGATCGGCGACGACGGGAGCGCCGCCTTTCTCGAATCGGTGCCCGCTCCCCCGCTGGGAACGGTGGCGCACGCCGACGCCTACGTCGACGCCACCAGTCCTCTCCCCCCGGGAGGGACGCTCCTGCTCTTCACCGACGGCCTGATCGAGCGGCGGGGCGTGTCCCTGCGCAGGGGCATGGCGCGGCTGAAGCGGCACGCCGTCCAGGCCAGAGGGGATCTGGACGGCCTCTGTGACCATCTGCTGGCCACGTTCGACGCCGACGAGGCGTCCGACGACATTGCCCTGCTTGCGTTGCGGCCCCTTCCGATCGCAGCGGGCTCGGTCCACGTCAGGGTCCCGGCCGACCCGAAGGCCCTCGCGCCGCTGCGCCGGACCATCCGGCGGTGGCTTCGGGAGATCCATGCAGAGGCCCAGGATGGGTACGAGATCCTGGTGGCCTGCGGAGAGGCGTGCGCCAACGCCATCCAGCATCCCTACGGCGCCACCGAGGGGATACTGGACGTCCTGCTGGCCCGGGCGGACGGCGAGGTCGAGGTGGTCGTGAGCGACTCCGGCACGTGGCGGCGAGCCTCACCCCCCGGCGGCGGACACGGGCTCCTGCTGATGCGGGCCTTCATGGATTCGGTCGAGGTCGACACGGGCGTCGCGGGCACCGTGGTTCGCATGCGGAAGCGGCTTGCGGACGGGGGGAGCGCATGAGCGAGCTGGCGCGCATCGAGGTCGCGTCCCGTGGTCGCCAGGCGCTGGTCCGGGTCCACGGCGAGATCGACCTGTCCAACGCGCGAGACCTGTCGGCGGCGATCGAGGGCGCGGTCCGGAACGACACCCCCACGCTGGTGATCGACCTGACCGACGCCACGTACCTCGACAGCACCGGCGTGCAGCTGCTGTTCATCCTGGCCGAGCGGCTCCGGACCAGGCGGCACGAGCTTCGCCTGATCGTGCCGAAGGAGGCGCCCATCCGGGCCGTGCTGGAGCTGACCGGCCTCGCCTCGATCGTCTCCATGGAGCCGAGCTTCGATCCCGGCGCGTCCGAGGATGGCCGCCCCGACGCGGAGGCCGGGACGGCGGGGTAAGAAGCGTTACCGGAGAATCGCCCCGCTCCAGAGCGTCTGGTGGTACCTGGCGTTCTTCTCGAACGTGGCCACCGTCCAGGCCGCGTGAGCCACGTCCGCGTCCGCCACCACGCCGAAGTAGTCGCCGAGGAAGGCACGCCCACCCGTCACCACCGCCGCGTACTTGAGGTCGGTGGGCGGGCCCAGGATCAGCTCGCCGCCGAAGCTGGCGCCCCCGTCGGCCGAGACGATGTAGCGCTGGTCGACGAACTGCGACGGCTTCTTGCCGGCGAAGTCCCGGGTCCGGTAGGTCACGTGCACCACGGCCCCGTAGGCCGCCACGTCCGGAGTGAAGTGGTCGAGAACCTGGCCCGCCGGGTCCGATCCGTTCACCCGGGCCGGCGGGGACCACGTCGCCCCGCCGTCGAGGGAGGCCGAGATCACCACGTCGTTGTGGCCGTCGCTGCGGAACCGGGTGTCCTGCCACACCACGTACATCGCGTCGTTCGTCGGATCGACGGTCGCGGCGGGCAGCCCTCCCGTTCGCAAGCCGGGGTCGCCCGCGCCGAGGAACTCGGCGATGGTGACCGGAGGCCCGAAGGTCAGGCCGCCGTCCGTGGAGGTCTGGGCCACCTCGAAGTCCTGGGCCCCCACGGTCTGGTCGTAAACGATGGTGAGGTCGCCGTTCGACTGGACCAGGGGGAGGAGCCCCTCGGTCTCCGCCGTGGGGCTGGAGACGTCGATCAGCGGGCTCCAGTTGCTTCCATCGTCGTCGGAGTAACGAAGGACGCCGGTCCCGCCGGTCGCGGTGAACTGGCTCCACACCAGGTAGACGCGGCCGTAGAAGGGGCTGGCCGGGTTCGTATCCACGGCGAGCCAGTTCTTGTCGTTGAACACGTCGCAGCTGTGGTCGTTCTCCGGGAAGACCGGGTCGTTCCAGGTGAGACCGCCGTCGAGGGACACGTTGACGCCGACGGCACTGGGGCACTTGTCCCGAAACGAGAAGTCGATGGTGGATGCGTAGGCCACGTGGCCGGGTCCGAAGGCCGCGGTCGGGTCCGACCCGCGGTCGAACGGGCCGCCCACCGCCCTGGTCAGGCCCGGGAGGTTCCCGCTGGTCCACGTGCGACCGCCGTCCTGCGAGGTGGCGAACCCGGGGTCGGCCGAGCCCCCCGTCTTGAACCGCCCCTGCTGCACCACCGCCACCAGGTTGTCCGCGTCGTTGGGATCCATGGCGATGTCGGGCTCGACCTGGGTGTCCTTCTCACCTCGGGTCAGCGTGTCCTTGCTCACCTGCTGCACATCCCGGAGCGTCCTGAAGACGGAGGGAACGGTATGGCCACCGCGGACGGGCGCGGCGGCGCGCGGATGCTGGCGAGCGGCCATCCCCGCCTCCCGCACGGCCTCGTGCCGGAGGAGATGCAGGTACCCGCGATTGATGATCCGTGCGGTTCCGGCTCTGGCCGCCGTCCCGGCGAACATCGCCACGACGAGGGTGGCAAGGATCAGGGCCGATCGGGGTCGCGTGAACACGCGCATGGCCGCCTCCCAAGGCTGAGAAGGCGGCATTCTTCTCCGCCGGGCGGTGGGCGGTCAAACGCTCCGGGCCGCGGCGCCATGGTCCAGTCCCCGGGGCGACAATGATCGGGTGGCCCCGGAAGACCAGCGCCGCTCCTACGCCGAGAACGGCTACCTCCACGTGGCCTCGGTGTTCACCCCCGAGGAGACCGACGAGCTGGCGGGCGACCTCGACCGTCTGGTCCAGGACTGGAGCTTCGAGGCAGCCTGGACGGGACCCTGGCGAGAGGCGTACCTCGAACCGGCTCTGGCCGGCACCATCCGGCTGTCCGCCTTGCACGACCTCCAGCTGTACTCGGCCGCGTGGGCCAGGGCGATCGTGCATCCGCGGCTCGCCGAGGTTCTTGCCAATCTGCTCGGCCCGGCCGTGGAGTTCCATCACAGCACCATGCACGTGAAGCCGCCAGAGCGCGGGGCACCCTTCCCCATGCACCAGGACCACGCGTTCTACCCGCACGCCGACGACCGCTACGTCGATGTCCTGGTCCACCTGGACGACACATCCCACGACAACGGGGAGATCCGCATGCTGGCCGGCTCCCACCGGGGCGGACCGCTGGAGCACGTCGTCGTCGGGCCGGAGGGCGAGCCCTGCACCCCGCACCTCCCCGTGGAGCGCTACCGGTTGGAGGACGCCGTCCCCGTCCCGGCTCGCCGCGGCGACGTGGTGTGCTTCAACATCAACACGATCCATGGGTCGTACCCGAACCGGACCGACCTACCCCGGCGACTGGTGCGGATGGGGTACCGGCACCCCGGCAACGAGCAGCTGGGGGGCCAGTCCGCGGGACGCCCGGGGGTCATCGTGGCAGGGGTTCGACGACGAGCCGAAGAGGCCGTCCCGTTCTCGACTGAGCGGTGACCGCCGGGTCCCCGGTCAGGGGACCAGGAGGGTGGTCGCCTCCGCCGGCTCGGCTGGCGCCTCCGTGAGGTCCAGCCGCGCCGAGGATTCGCGAGCGATCCGCAGGACCGGCAGGGCAACGGCCACGCCGATCATGGCGGCGGCCCCGCCAACGATGTAGACGCCCCGGGCCCCCAGCCACGCCACCGCCGGCCCGGCCACCACGTAGGACGCGGCCATCCCGACGTGCACGACCGAGTCGAATGCCCCGGACACCCGGCTCCGGACCGCGTCGGGGGTCCGACGCTGCATGATCCCCTGCTCGGCAACCAGGGAGGCTCCGTCCCCCACGCCCATGACGAAGATGGCCCCCAGCACCAGTCCGAACCACGGCGACACCCCCGTGGCGATGGACATCGCGGCCACCACCCCGGCCCCGATCACCACCACGGGTAGCTCGGTCCTCGCCTTCAGGTAACGACCGAGGAGGGAACCGATGATCGACCCCCCGCCCCAGCACGCTATGAGCAGGCCGTAGCCGAACGAACCGGCCCGGAACAGGTCGACCAGCGGGACGTCGGCCACCATGGTCATCCCCAGGCCCAGGACGATGGCCAGCCACGTCAGCGTGATGGTTCGCAGCACCCGATCGTGGACGAGGAACCGGAAGCCGGCCCGGAGCCCGCGGTGCTCGTCGTGCCCACCCCGGTCGGCGTTGAACCTCCCGTGGACCGACGCGACCAGCGCGGCCGAAACGAGGAACGTCCCCGCGTTCAGGGCGAACACGGCTCCCGCTCCGACCGCCGAGACCAGCAGCCCGCCGATGAGCGGCCCCAGCAGGATGCCGGCGTTCCTGCCGAGCGACACCATCCCGTTCGCCCACCCCAGGTCCTCCTCGTCCTCGATGAGGTTGGGGATGGCGGCGGACGAGGACGACAGGAACGGGGCTTCCGCCAGCGCCGACAGGAACGCGAACACCAGGAGCAGCGCCGGGGCGTGGGCCAGGGACATGGCGAAGAAGCAGGCCGCCCCGGCAAGGTCGGACGCGATCATCACCTTGCGCCGGTCGAACCTGTCGCCCAGCATGCCTGCGAACGGGCTCACGAAGCCGATCGTGCCGAAGGTCAGGAAGAGGGCGGCGGCGATCCACGTCGCGGAGCCGGTTCGCTGGTACAGGGAGAAGTTGAGCGCCATGTACGCGGCCGCGCCGCCTGTGATCGAGATGAGCCTGGCGACGGCCAGGCGCCGGACGGGGGCTCGGGATCGGGTGACCATGGACGCTTCCTCCGGTGATTAGACGATCGGACGCACGACGGCACTCTGAAGCTTGTCGCGGCCCGAGTGCCGGGGCCGCTCGTCAGAGAAGCGTTCGCATGGCCGGGCGAGTGTAGCGTCAGCCGGCTGCGTTGAGCAATCGGTGGATGTGTGCCTTCCGGGCGGCCTGGCTCAGAAGCTCCTCCAGCGCCTCGGGACCCTGGGGCTCGGCGAAGTAGAAGCCCTGGCCGGACTGGCATCCGATCGCCTGGAGGTCGGCCATCTGGCTGGGGCGTTCGATCCCCTCCGCCACGGTGTCGAGCTGGAGCGTCTGGGCGAGGTCGACGATGGCCCGGATCAACGCCCGGCCCTGCGGCGCGTTGGCGGCCATGGTCTCCACGAACGAGCGATCGATCTTCAGCACGTCGATGGGGAATCGCCGGAGATGACCGAGCGAGGAGGAGCCCGTGCCGAAGTCGTCGATGGCCAGTCGCAGCCCCAGCTCCCTGAGCTGCCGGAGCTGCTGCGCCGTCTGCTCAACGTCGCGCATCAGCCCGGTCTCGGTGATCTCCAGGATCAGGGTCCGTGGGTTGAGCCCGGTCTCCTCCAGGATCTGCTTCACCCGCGCCACGAGGTCGGGCTCGTGGAGCTGCCGGGGGGAGAGGTTGACGCTGATGGCCAGGGGAGGCGTGATGCGAAATCGACTCTGCCATTCCTTGGCCTGGCGGCACGCCTCGCGCAGCACCCAGGCCCCGATCGGCACGATCAGCCCGGTTTCCTCGGCCACGGGGATGAACTCGCTCGGCATGACCACGCCCCGCGTCGGGTGGTTCCACCGGGCCAGCGCTTCCACCGCCAGGAGCCGGCCTGTGGCCAGGTCGAGGATCGGCTGATAGTGAACGAAGAACTCCTCGCGCTCGAAGCCCCGCTGGAGGTCCACCTGCATCTCCTGATACCGGACCACCCGTTCGTACATCGAGGGCTGGAAGAGCTCGAATTGGCCCCTGGCCCTGCCCTTGGCCACGTACATGGCCACGTCGGCGTTGCGGAGCAGCGCGTCGACCTCTCCCTTCTCCATCCCCTTCATGGCGATCCCGATGCTCCCGGTGACGAACACCTCGGTGCCTTGCACCACGAAGGGCGACCGCAACATCTCCGCGATGCGCTCGGCGGCAGTCCTGGCCGAGGCCTCGTCGACGTCGTCCTCCAGGAGGATGGCGAACTCGTCTCCCCCCAGGCGGGCGACCGTATCGCTGGCCCGGCACTGCTCCACCAGCCGCTCGCCCACCGCGACCAGGAGCTCGTCGCCCGCATCGTGGCCCAGGCTGTCGTTGATCGTCTTGAAGCTGTCCAGATCGAGGAAGAGCACGCCCACCTCGGTGCCGTACCGGCCTGCCCGAGCCAGGGCATGCTCCAGCCGGTCCCGGAACAGGGCCCGATTCGCCAGGCCGGTGAGCGAGTCGTGGAAGGCCTGGTGCGTCAGCTCCTCTTCCAGTCCCTTCCGGTCGGTGATGTCCCGCGAGTTCAGGACCACGCCCTGGACCGTGGGGTCGTCGGTCAGGTTGGTCACCGTGCTCTCGATACAGCGCCACGACCCGTCCGCGTGCTCCATGCGGAACTCGACCTTGGCCGTGCTGTTGGCGGACTGGGCGACCTCCCGGAACACGACGTCGGCGTGGGGAGCGTCCTCGGGATGGATCGAGCCGCTCAGGGTGGTCCCCACCAGGTCGTGGGCCCGCCGGCCGAGGACCCGGTCGAGCGAGGGGCTGACGTATTGGATACGGCCGTCCATGCTCAGCACAGTGATGAGATCGGACGCGTTGGTGACCAGGGACCGGAACTGCGCCGCCTGCTGGGCGCCGGCGCGCCGGAGCAACAGTCCCATGGCCACCGCGGCCAGCGCCGCCAGCAGTCCCAAGGCGACGCCCACCCGGACCAGCCGGTCCAGCGAGGCCTGCGCCGCGTTCGTGATCTCGCCCACCGCGTCGCTCGAGATGCTGGAGAGCTGCGCGCCGATGACCCGCAGCTCGAGGATCTGTGCCGAGAACGTGGAGCTCGCGGGACCGGTCCGAAGGAGCTCGTGGCCCACACCGATCAGCTTCGTCAGGAGACGCTGTTCCTCACCGAGCTTCGCCACCACCTTCCAGCTCCCGTGATAGGCCGGGATTCGAACGAGCTCGTCGGCTCCCTGCACGGCCACGACCTGTCCACCGTGCAGGAGCGCGGCGGCGTTCCGCTGGAGCTGCTGAGCGTCCTGGGCGGGGTCGGCTCGCTCCCCCTCCGCTTTGAGCAGGACGTCCTTGATGTAGCGCTCCGCCAGGGCGCGCTGGCGGGCGGCGACGTTGACGATGAGGGCGGTGTTCCTCTGGTCCTTCGTCGCCTTCGCGTTGTAGCCCACGATGATCCCCATGAGGACGAGGAAGACGGCCAGGATCCAGCCGAACTTCCGGTCCAGGCGGACGTCGCCCAGGATGGGGAACCTTCGCGACGCTCGTCGCGGAACGCGCACGGCGGCCTGGCCTCTATCCTTCGTATCCATCGCCTCCCACCTCGATGGAGGCGTGCATCCC
>VAYG01000008.1:35326-36836 GCA_005885015.1 Actinomycetota bacterium
TCGTCTTCTCCCACCAATCGGAGCGCGGGGGAGTCCTCCTCCACCGTCAACCCGTCCGGCTTGAGGGGGAGGCTGCCATCGGCGAGGTCCGTCCGCATGACCACGAACTCGTGCGTGGAGGGACCGCGATTCTGGATGTCGAACGAAACGAGCCCAGGGGGGACGACCGGCGGGGCCGCGATCCGGAAGTCCTTCACCGTGACCTCGACGGTCGCTGCCGGCCGGGGGGCGGGCGGGCGGGAGCACGCGGGCAGGGCGACCAGCGCCAGGGCCGCCCCGGCGATGGGCCCGGCGACGCGCCAGACCCGAGTTCCCTTGACCACGGCTTCCCCCGGACGGACGTCCGGCCTCCCTTTTTGTAGGGATCGGTAAGAACGGGGCCGCCTTGATGCTTGGGGTTGACGGCTTCGCCGGTCCCGGCTCGCCGGTCAGGCGCCGTGCCCGGAGCACTCCGCGTTCATCCCGGCGAGGTCCGAGTCGAGGGAGCCCGGCTCGCCGCCGGTGGCCAGCACCGTGGCGTCGGCGAACAGGGCCACCGCCCGCGCCTGCATGACCGCATTGCTGCTCTGCCGGGCGTCGTCGTAGACCACGCTGATCCGTTCACGGAGCTGGGCGGGACTGGCCCCGGATCGGCGGAGTTGGAGCACCACCTGAAGTCCGGCGCAGGCGCGTTGGGCGGCCGGGTCGAGGACCCCCACGCCGGTCCCCCCGGTGACCGCGTTGCTCGAGCACGCCGCGGCGAGCGACGCTCCCACCAGCACGAGCCCGACGATGGCAGGCCTCATGCAAGAGGTGTCGTCTCGGGGCCTGCCCCGGTTGAGGCCCGCGCTGCGAGCAGCCCCGTCCTCTAATGCTGGTGCGTGTACAGGCCGAGCGTGGTCCCCTGCGGGTCCTGGAGCATGGCGATGGCCGTTCCCTCACCCACCTTCATGGGTTGCATGGTCGTCTTGCCGCCCAGCCCTTCGGCCCGCTCCAAGTACTTCGCGAGGTCGTCGACCAGCGCATAGACGTTGACGCGAGGGTTGCCGTCCCGGGACGACCCGATCCCACCGGCGGCACCGCTCCCGGCACCCGTGTCCAGCTCGCCGTACTGGTAGCCCTCGCCGGAGCTCTCCTTGATGCTCCAGCCGAACAGGTTCCGGTAGAAGTCCCACGCCCGCTTGGGATCGCCCCCGAGGACCTCCACCCAGTCCACCCGAGGATTGCTCCCCGCCGAGACGCCCGGCCCCTGCTGCCCGGGGTCGGACTGCACCAGGCCGATGGCGTTGCCGTCCGGGTCCGCGAACAGGGCGAAGGTGACCATCTCCATCTCGGTGAGCGGGACCACCGTCTTCGCCCCCAACGACTCGGCCTTGTCCAGCGTCGCCTGGATGTCGGGAGTCTCCACGTAGAACACGACGCTCGAGGGCTGGCCCTCCCTGGTCTGACCGATGCCGCCGTTCATCCCGCCCCCGCCATGGGTGTCGATCAGGTGATAGCCCCCCTGTGGAACGGTCTGGACGTGCCAGCC
>VAYG01000033.1:0-449 GCA_005885015.1 Actinomycetota bacterium
CTTCGGCTGTCGCTGAGCCGACGACGCATCCGTTGAAGAGCGGGATCGGTACGCCGGTCACGAACGCGAAGACTCGGCCCATCTCTCGGATCTCACCATCGGCGGAGTGTTCGGCGAGCTTGCGATACGAACCAGCGTAGTTGAGGTTTGCGGCCGACACGAGCTCTCTTCGGGTCTTCACGGCTTGATCATGCTCCCAGGACGGCATCGCCCGCCGCATAGACACTCTGACGAACCGTCGGGTCCCGGCACCGGATGAGCAGCTGCGCGCATAAAATGGGACGACGTAGAAGTAGGAGCGGCACGGGTACAACGCGAAGAGGTCATCGTCCCCCGAGGTCAGGCGGCTGGGACCCATTCGGGGCAAGGAGGTGCTTCGCAATGGCCGAGAGAAAACCCGAAAGGAAGCACACGCAGACGTCCGCCAAGCGAACCACCGCGAGCGGCAC
>VAYG01000033.1:498-12656 GCA_005885015.1 Actinomycetota bacterium
AGAGCGCGCGAGCAAGAACAGAGCGGAGGGGGAACGCGACGTGCTCGCGGCCATCGCTGCGATGAAGAACCCGGATCGCGCAATGGCCAATCGGCTCCATGCGATCATCGAAGCGACCGCCCCGGCCCTCTGGCCGAAGACCTGGTACGGGATGCCTGCGTATGCCAAGGACGGCAAGGTCGTCTGCTTCTTCAAGAGCGCGGAGAAGTTCAACTCGAGGTACGCCACGATCGGCTTCGAGGAAGCGGCGAACCTCGACGAGGGCGCCATGTGGCCGACATCCTTCGCGCTGAAGGAGTTGACCGCCGCCGACGAGAAACGGATCGCCGCGCTCGTGAAGAAAGCGGTGAGCTAAGACTGAACATCGGGCCTATTCCATCCCCGATAGGATGACGCGATGCGCATCAATCATCAGGTCGTGGTGTTCGATGCCGCGGACCTCGCGGCCGAGAGCAGTTTCTGGGCGGAGGTGCTCGGCGGCACGGTCGATGCCGAGGATGACTGGCACATGGTGATCGTCGAAGGTGCACCGCGGGTCGGGGTTCAGCTTGCGCCCAACCACGTCCCGCCCGACTGGCCCGACGGAACACCGCCGCAACAGATCCACATCGACCTGTGGGTCGAGGACTTCGGGGCCGCCCACGATCGTGTCATGTCGCTCGGTGCCAAGGTGCTGAAGCCGGCAGATGACGTCGATTCCGTCGACAACTTTCAGGTCTACGCGGACCCTGCCGGGCATCCGTTCTGCCTGTGCTGGGTTCAACGACGGGAGGAGGGGTAGGCCGATCCGCGCCGTCCGCTCCGCCCAGGACTGACGTGCCTGGACCACGACATGGTCATCACGGACTCCAGAGGCAACATCCTGGCGCACAGTGAACGGGTGAAGCCCGGCCACGACCACGTGTTCACCCTCGACGAGGTGCCCGCCGGCAACTACCGCTTCTACTGCAGCAACGGGGGCCACGCCGCAGCCGGGATGACCGGCGCCCTAACCGTGACGTAGGTCTTCGTCCCGACCATTCCGAGCCATTGTCTAGTCTGGGCCGGCGGTGTTGTCGCTTGGAGGGCGGTTGTGGTGGTCGAGCGAGCTGTCAAGACGATCGTACTCGTCGAGGGGGTCAGCGACCAGCGTGCGGTCGAGGCGCTGGCCTCGCGACGAGGGCGGCACTTCGATGCAGAGGGGATCGCCGTCGTGGCCATGGGCGGCGCCAAGAACGTCGGCAGTTACCTGGATCGTTTCGGCCCACGGGGGCTCGGCCTCGGACTGGCCGGCCTGTACGACGCGGCGGAGGAGAATGACTTCAGGCGGGGGCTGGAGCGGGCGGGGCTCGGATCCGGTCTCAGCCGCGCCGGCATGGAACGGCTCGGCTTCTATGTGTGCGTCGAGGACCTCGAGGACGAACTGATCCGCGCGCTCGGCGTGCCCGCCGTGGAACGGGTCGCCGCGGCGCAGGGAGATCTGGGGTCCTTCCGCACGCTCCAGAAGCAGCCGGCCTGGCTCGGGCGGCCTCCGGAGGAGCAGCTCCGGCGCTTCATGGGCAGCGGAGGCAGCCGGAAGATCCGGTACGCCCGGCTCCTCGTCGACGCCCTCGACCTCAGGAAGGTCCCGAGACCCTTGGATCGTCTGCTCGATCACGTTTGACGAGGGCGGGGGACCTCGGCCGGCAGGCCGTCCCGTTGGCGGGGCGTCCCTCCTTCGCCGTACACTTTCGCCAGCAGGACACGCTTGCCCTGCTGCTGGACGGGGCGCCCCGACAACCAAGGAGAGAAGGCATGGCGCAATCCGACGCCCCGGTCACATCCCTCGCCCAGGCGCCTGAGATCGACTTCTCGCTGCTCAGGGAGCTGGTCGCCCACCTCCGTGAACGACGAGCCCACCTCCGGGAGGAATGGGTCCGGCGGATCACGGAGGCCCAACTGCTCGCGGCGATGACCTCGGACGAGATCTTCTCCGAAGTGACCGCCGTCTATGACAACTACGTCGACGCGCTGGAAACGGGAAGCGTGGAGACACTCCAGGCGTATGCTCGCGATCTGTCGGAGCGGATCATCCCCCGGGGTGTCGAGACGCACGAGGTTCTCGGGATCGTGTTGCTCCTCCGCGACGTGCTGGCCCGGTCGTTGTTCGAGAAATATCAGGCGGATCCCGACCTGCTGAACCGGATCCTCGACGCGTACGAGCCAGCCGCCAACCGGATCGCGGTGACGGTCGGCGTGAGCTTCGTCGAGGAGCGGGAGCGGGTCATCCGGCAGCAACAGGAAGCGATCCGCGAGCTGTCCACCCCGGTGCTCCAGGTCCGGGAGCGACTGCTCATCCTTCCCATCATCGGCGTCCTCGATTCGCTGCGGGCCCGGCAGCTGACCGAACAGCTGCTCACGGCGATCCGCCGGAATCGCGCACGCGTGGTCGTCATCGACATCACCGGCGTCCCGGCCATCGACCTCACGGTGGCGAACCATCTACTCCAGACGGTCAAGGCCTGCGGGCTCATGGGCGCCGACGTCATCGTCACGGGTCTCTCCTCGGAGATCGCCCAGACGCTGGTGACCCTCGGGGTTGAGCTCGGCAGCATCAGGACCACCGGTGACCTACAAGGTGGGATCGAGGAAGCGGAGCGACTGCTGGCCTATGAGGTGATCCGGGCTGGGGAGCCGGAGCGCAACCCCGAGCGATAGGGGCATCCGCCGATGCCTGCCTCCATCCTGAAGCAGGGCGCGTACCTGATCGCCAGCATCCAGTCTGCCCTCACCGACGCCGAGGTGATCCAGCTCCAGGATGACCTGGTCGAGCAGGTCGGGAAGTTCCGGTCGCGCGGGGTGATCCTCGACGTCAGCGGGCTGGACGTGATCGACTCGTTCGGTTCCAGGACCCTCCACAGCATCGCGGTTACCACGAAGCTCCGGGGAGCCGACTCGGTCATCGTGGGGATCAGGCCAGACGTCGCGTTCGCCATCGTGCAGCTCGGACTGGGCCTCGAGGGGGTCCACACCGCGCTCGACCTCGAGGAAGGGTTGGCCTTCCTCAACCGGATGGGGGAGGGCGGGCGCCGTGGAGGATGAGGGCCGGATCCGGATCGCGGCCGACGCGGACCTGGTGCTCGCACGGCAGAAGGGCCGCCGGCTGGCCGCAGCGATGGGGTTCTCCGGTACGGACGCAACCCTGATCGCCACGGCGATCTCGGAGCTCGCCCGAAACATCCTGGCCTACGCTGGGGTGGGAGAGATCGAGCTGGCCCGGATCCACGAGAACAGCAGGGACGGCATCGTGGTGGTGGCCCTCGACTCGGGCCCGGGGATCGCCGATCTCGAAGCAGCCATGCAGGAGGGATTCAGCACGGCGGGCGGCCTCGGGATGGGTCTGCCCGGTGCCCGGCGACTGGTGGACGAGTTCGACATCGTCTCCGAGGTGGGAAAGGGGACCACGGTGACCCTGAGGAAGTGGCGAGCCTTTGCCGCATGAGCGAGCTCTCCTCGAATGGGGCGTCGCCGCCTGGACCCTGGCCGGGCAGGGGGAGTCGGGAGACCTGGCGGTGGTCGTCTCGTTCCCCGACGGCATGCTTGCGGCCGTGGTGGACGGACTGGGTCACGGTCCCGAGGCGGCCCGGGCCGCACGGGCCGCCGCTCGGGTGCTCCGGAAATTCCCCGGCGAACGTGCAGACCGGCTGGTCGAGCGGGCCCACGACCTCCTCAAGGAAACGCGGGGCGTGGTGATGACCCTCGCCCACTTCAACGGCACGGACGACACCCTGACCTGGATGGGCGTGGGCAACGTGCAGGCCCTGCTGGCTTCATCCGCGGGCCGGGGAGACGGTGGTCACAGAACGCTAGCCCCGCAGGGCGGGATCGTCGGGTATCGGCTCCCGAAGCTCAGTCCGGCGTCGATTCCCATCGCCCCGGGCGACGTCCTGATCGCCGTCACCGACGGCGTCCGGAGCGACTTCGATCAACCGTCGGATCTCTCCCGCTCCCCGAAGGAACTGGCCGGGCAGATCCTGGAGGCCGGGAAGAAGGGAACCGACGACGCGCTCGTGCTTGTGGCCCGTTATCTGGGGAACCGGGGATGAGCACCGAACAGACGCTCGTCGAGGACACCTACGCGGTCACCTTCGCGGAGTACGTCGACGTGGGAGGAGAGGCAACAGCTGAGCGTGCTCGAGCTAGGCGGCATCCATCACCGAGCGCTGGCCCTGGCACTGCGCCATCGTGCCGATCCTGCGGAGGTCGAAGCGGTTACCCGATCGGCGGCCGAGTTCTTCCTGGAGGCCCTGTCCGCGTTCGAGATGGTCCAGCGGGGGTTCTGGGAGGCCACCGAGAGGGCCCGGCTGGAGAAGAATCATGCCGAGCAGCTGCGGCAACTGGCCGAGGCCTCCCTCGCCCTCAACGCGACGCTCTCGCTCCAGGAGGTCCTCCAGGTCCTCGCGGACCGGTCGCGAGCCATCATCGGAGCCCGATTCAGCGTCGCGAGGGCCGCCGTCGCCTCCTGGCCGGAGATCGCCTCCGAGGCGACCTCGCCTCCCGATGAGGCGGCCCGGTGGCGGGCGTTCCTGGATCTGCCGGCGACGCGCATCCTGTAGTGGCTCGGGAGCCCCTCGGATCTCGTCGTTCGGTTCGGGGAGCAGGAGCTCCGGGGCCTGCCCGGATGGGACGCGGTGGCCGGTGACATTCCCCCGACGAGAGATGGTCTGCTCGCGGCCCTGCTTACCGATCGGGGTGGCCGGGCGATCGGAATCGTCCACCTCCTCGACAAGGTCGACGGCGAGTTCACGGATAACGACGAGTCTCTTCTGGCCCAGCTCGCCCAGATCGCCTCGGTTGCCATCGAGAACGCGCACCTGTACGAACGGGAGCGCCAGATCGCCGAGACCCTGCAGCGCAGTCTGCTCCCGGATCAGCTTCCGGAGATCCCCGGGGTCACGGTGGCAGCCCGGTACTTGCCGGGTGGCGTGGGGGTCCAGGTGGGAGGAGATTGGTACGACGTGATTCCGGTGGGCGAGGGCCGGGTCGGGGTCGCGGTGGGCGATGTGGTCGGGCGTGGGGCCACCGCGGCCGCCTTGATGGGGCAGGTGCGGACGGCCTTTCGAGCCTGCGCGCTGGCAGGTGATCCGCCACAGGTGGTGGTCAATCGCTTGGATGCCCTGCTCCAAGCCATGGGCAGCGACCACTTTTCGACGATGGTCTATCTGATTCTGGATCCGGCGACCGGGCAGCTGCAGATGGTTCGGGCGGGTCATCCGCCGCCCCTCGTGAGGGGGCCGGATGGACGGACCAGGTTCCTGAGAGCCGGGCATGGCGTGCCGTTGGGCGCCTTTCCCGGCATCACGCAGGAGGGCGCAACCGACAGACTGGAGCCCGGGTCGATCCTCGTGCTCTACACGGACGGGTTGGTGGAGTCGGGGCAATGGATCGACGAAGGGTCGGAACAGCTAGAGCGGTCCCTGCGGGACATCGAGGGAACGGCGAAGGACCTCGATGCCGTCTGCCAGCGCCTCCTGTCCGAGATGATCGGCGAGGAACCTGCGGACGACGTGGCCCTCCTGGTGCTGCGGTTGGGCTAGATCGGGGAGGGAGTCAATGAGCGCGGAGCTCGACTGTCTGGCCCATTCACTGATCACCGACGTGGCAATGCTGTCCGAGGGTTCGGTCCTGCTGGTCCGATACAAGGACGTCGAGCAGTACGACGGGGAGACGGGCTGGTTTCTCCCCGACGACGAGATGCGCCGCCTGGAGCATCCGGGACGGGCCGCCCTACGGATCGCCGAGGAGCAGCTCGGGGTACGGCTGGAAGCCCCGAGGCTCGGGGTGATCGAGTCCTTCCAGGGGAACAACGGCACGTGGCACCTGTCGTTCCACTACGTGGCGGAGGTTCCCTCGCTTCCCGAGGTCTCCCCGTCCCCGATCGTCGAGGAAGCCCGGTGGTTCCCGCTGTCGAATCTGCCTCCTCGGTCGGACGTCGCCCACCATGGGTGGGCGTTGACGGTGCTCGAGAAGATCCTCTCGAAGAATGACGTGGCGACGATCGGCCCGCCGGAGGGCTAGTGGGCTCGAGTCAGACCCGACTTCAGCTCGCCTTGGCGTCGGCCAGCTGCGAGCCGTTCCCGCCATTCTGCACCAGCATGGACTGGTGCCGGCCCGATAGCTGGGCCACTGGGGCGGCGCCCACCGTGGCGGGGACCCACGCTTCCACGGCGGTTCCTCCTCGCGGCAAGCTCCGCACCGTGCACCATCCGCCCGCCATCTCGGCCCGCTCCCGCATCGAGGAAAGACCGAGGTGACCGGGGACGGAGTGCAGCCCCGTGGGCGGACTGAAGCCGATGCCGTTGTCCTGGACCTGGACGAGAAAGCCGCCTTCGCGCTCGTCGAGGAGGATCGTCACCCGTGATGCCTTGGCGTGCTTTCGCACGTTCGCCAGGGCCTCCTGAGCGATTCGATAGAGGATGATCGCGGCCTCGGAGGGAACGTCTCGCTTCAACCGGCTCTCCACCGCCGCGGAGAGGCCGCCGTCCAACGTGCCGGCGTACTGGCGCAGGGCGGGCTCCAGCCCGGCGTGATCGAGGATCACCGGCCGCAGGTCGAACACGAGGTCCCGCAGCCCTTCGACCGCTCCGTCCACGCCCGACCTGATCGCCTCGAGGCTGTCCTGCATCGGGCGGTCGGGGGTGGTGAGGCCCATGTGGTGCAGCTGCATCCCCAGGGCGAGCATCTCCTGCACCGGGCCGTCGTGGATGTCGCCGGCGATCCGCCGCCGCTCGTCTTCCTCGGCGTTCAGCAGGCGGGAGAGCAACCGGCGCCGCTGATGGTCGACCTGCCGAAGCTCTTCCAGGCTCTCCCGCAGCTCCTGTGTCCGCTCCTCGACCTTGACCTGCAGGGCGAGGTTGTTGGCCATGAGGTCTGCACGGAGCCCCTTGTTCTCCTCGAGCTTCGCGGCGAGCTCGTCCATGAGCCACGCGTTGTGCAGCGCCAGGGCGGCGTGCGATGCGAACTGCTCGATCATCCTCACGACCCACCGCTTGACGTAGCCCCGATTCCCTGGGTGCTCGAGGACGAGCAGTCCCAGCCGGGTCCCCCGATCGAGGAACAGGGGCACGATGATCAGGTTGTGGCCGTCGGGGAACAAGGCGGCCAGACGAGGATCGGTCGACGGGTCGATCCCCCGCACGAGCACCGTGGTCCGGTGGTCCCAGGCTCGCTCCATCACCGGGTCCAGGCCCGCGGGAATCTGTGCTCCCTGATCCGGGCCGCGGTACGCGGCCAGCTCGATATCGTCGCCCGGCGCGGTCAGGACCGCGCCTCGCCGGAATCCGAACACGTGGCACACCTTCGCCAACAATACGTCGGGGATGGCCCTCGCGGACTCCTTGCGATCGATCTCCGCGACCATGTCCGCGTGGGCCTCGAGGTCGATCTTCTGGTTCCGAAGCTCCCGCTCGATGACGGCCGAGAACATGGCCGTCCCCAGGGCCACCGCCCAGAGTCCCGCCACGTAGAGCATCGACACGAGGTAGAAGTCGCCGCCGCGTCCCGGGAGGGCGGAGAGGATCGTCTCCCTCACCGCGATGATGCTCGCGCTCTCCGCGTAGAACACGACGAAGAACAGAAGTGAGTGCCACGCGGCGATCTTCAGCCCGGTCCGATAGGAAGCGAGCAGCGTCACGGCGACGACGTGGATGTATACGAGGAAGCGAAGGGGGCTCTGGGCACCGCCGGTCGCGTACATCACCCACCCGAGGTACAGCCCGTCCAGGAGGAGGGTGGCGGCGAGGACCGGGAGCAGGTTCTTCCGCCGGAGGTTTCGGGCGACCTCCGGAACCAGCAGAAGGAGGAGGTACGAGCCGGTGACCCAGCTCAGGGTGGAGAGGGGTTCCGCGAGCATCCTCGGGGCGAGCGCCCCGAACCCCATGACGATGATGGCGAAGCCGACCCGCACGATGCGCATCGAGCCCATGCGCTCGACGATCGAAACGAGCTCATCGGGCTGCCAGATGGCTCGGTGCGCACGGCTGGCCACTGTCACTCGAATCTCATGACGTCTGGCTTGATCGGTGCGAGTGCCAGCTTGGGGTCTCGTCGGTCCATTTCGTTCTGCATGAGCAGGAACAGGAAGACGATCAGCGCCAGGAGCACCGGGAAGGTCAGCTGCTTCGCGGCCTCCGCGGCGGCGCCTCCCAGCCGCCCGAGCAATCCGCGGTCGCCGCCGCTCACCCTGGCGGAAGCCGGCCGGCTGGATGCGTCGATGCCGGGGGCGGATGTCCCTCCCGGGCCGGTCTTCAGGATCGACCCACCCGAGTGCCGGCCGCCAAGGGGTCCTGGCGTGCGCGATCCGTGACCCCCGTTCCCTCCGGGTCCGCCGCCGGGATCACCTCCCGGATCTCCCCCTGAGCCGCCCCCCAGCAGGCCGTCGACGGTGTCGGTCACCTGCTTGACCGCCCCTCCGGCGGCGTCTTTCGCCTGCTGGACCGCCTGATCGACGGTGCCGCCGGGGTCGGGTGTGGGGGAGGCGATCACGGTACCGGCCACCTGGCCGGCTGTGCTGGTCAGGCATTCGGGGTCGGTCACCGGACAATCCGCCAGGGCGATCGGCATGGAAAGAAGAAGAGGCGCGGCGACGACGATGGCGGTCGCCATGAGCTTCGATCGAAGAGATCTGCGCGGGCCAGGCCGGTGCGGGGTGGATCCCATTCCAGCGGCTCCTTTCGACGATCCCGACGTCTCCCGTTTCGTCTCGAACCTCTTGGTTGGCGCGTGCGCCGAAAGCGGCTACCTAGGTACCGGTATCGGGCGGGGGCGGAATCAGGTACATCGGGCGTTCGTCCAGACCTTGCGGTGGGGAAGCCGGACCCTGCCGGCCTCCGCCACCCCACGGCGTTCGCAGCCAACGGCGTAGCCTGCGGCGCCCGGACCCGGTTGGCCCGGGGTGACCCCTCGCGACCACGGTGGGGGAGTCCGGCAGCGGGATCCTCATCACGCCCGGCCGTCCTTCCGCGTGACCTGCCGGAGCACGGTATCGAGCGGAACCGTCCCGGCCCCCGTCTCCCAGATTCGCCATTCGCAGAAGCCGCACACGGTGAACATGAGGCGCTCCTCGCCGACGAGCATCGAGATGCGGAGGAGAGTCTCCTCTTTCCCACAGGTCGGGCAGCGCTCGGGAACCCTTCTCAAGGCCATCGGGTTTCCTCACCCGGCCTGCCCGGCGGCGCCGGATGGCCGGAGGGAGTCCAGGCGAGTTGGCTGGGCCAGGAAATAGCCCTGGCCGTAAGGGATCCCGAGCTCCCGGGCGGCCCTCAGCTCCGAGGCGTTGCTGATGCCCTCGGCCACGAGGTCGGTGCCGACTCCGCGGGCGAAGGAGACCAGCGCGGCGGCCAGGGCCCGCCGAGCGGGGTCCTCGTCGATGCGCCTGGTGAGGGAGATGTCGAGCTTGATGATGTCTGGGATGAGCTGAAGGATGTGTCGGAAGGACGAGTACCCCGCGCCCACGTCGTCGATGGCCAGCCGGACTCCCCGCGCCCGGAACGGCATCAACGTCGCCGCCAGGACGCCGTACTGTTCCACTTCCACGTGCTCGGTCAGCTCGAAGGCCACCCGTTCCTCGGGGAACCGCGGCAGCTCGGCGGCGAAGCCGTGCGACATCACGGTGAGCGGGGAGAGATTGATCGAGAGGTATCCCTCGGTCGGGAGCTCGCTCAACGATGCGAGCGCCGCGCGGGCGGCAGCCAGCTCGAGCTGGGTCCGCAGCCCCACCCGGCCCGCCTCCGCGAACCACCATGCGGGACCCCGGAGGGGGCGCGCGTCGATCCTGGCCAACGCTTCGTACCCGGCTAATTCCATGCTCTCGAGCCGCAGGATCGGCTGGAACAGCACCTCGATCAGCCCGTCCTCGATCACCTCCCGGATCCGCCGGGCCCTCGACTGGAGAGCGATGGGCGGCCGGCTCCGCTGATCGAGCTCGAGAGCGGCCAGGTCGGCCAGGCCCTCCAGTAGGCGGAGGTCCCGCCCCGTCACCGAGACGCCGGAGCTGCGGGTGGCGCAGCACAACCGCCCCAACGCTCGTCCGTCGGCATGCTTGATGGGGACACACACGCGCGATGTGCGTTCCCCCGCCCCGGAGGGTCGGGTCCAGCCCTCCGGAACGGGGACCCCGGGACGAAGACCGAAGGAGGAACCGGCTCCCTCCACCCACCGGCACACCTCCCGTTCGCCGCGGTGTCCGGTGATCGTGGCCACGTCCATTCCCAGGTGCTCCCTGGCCAGCGCGAGGATCCGCCGAACTCGCGGTGGGAGCGGGTCGGATTCGGGCAGCTCCAGAATGGAGTCGGCGGCCCCGCCCGACGCCAGGGCGAGCGACATGGGGTTCACGACCGCGCCGTCGTCAGTGGCTGCAGCTTCCCCGGGCGCTCATCGGTCGCACCGGCGGGGGAGGAGCCGAGCGCTCGGGCGATCCTCTCGGCCCGGGCCGCGGCCCGGGTCAGGCAGAGGGCCATCCCCGTCCCGGCGAGCAACCAGGAGAGGCCGATGCCGGCGCCCAGCAGCAGATACCGCATCATCGTCGCCCCCCTCACGAAGCGATCGGCATCGGAGATCCGGGACGGACCCGTCGGCGCGCCGAGCCCGAGACCACGTGGGGAACCGGGGAGGCGGCCACCGAGATGAGCTGCCACCGGACCGTCTGGAGAACGCGCCTTTGGAAGGCCCCGAGGTCTCGCCGCGAGCCCCCGCACAGACGGTGCTGCAGGCACTTCCCGCGGCGGTCCGCATAGTCGAGGGCGAGCTCGACGATGGCCGGTCGTGCGTGGATCCGCGGCCGGAAGCGCCGTCTGCCCGTCCGGAGGGCCGAACGAGCCTGGGCCGCCACGTCCTGGGAGATGATCTCCCACAGCAGGCTCGCGGGGTGAGGCCGCAGAGCCAGCCCAGGAGCCACGGCCAGCCCCCGGCAGCAACCCCGGCGGGTGTCCGTCTCGGTCCTGCGCCACCACCTGGTCCACGAGAGATAGGTCTCGGGCGGGGCCTCGGGAAGAGTCACCTCGACGGCCTCGCTGGTGGGTGTTGCGGTTCCGCGCATGTCCGAGTCCTTTCCGACGCGTATGTTGCTCGTACGTGCAGGATCGGCCCGGGAGGGCGGTGGGACCAGATTCGTCGGTCCTGAACCCGGCGGTACGGAAGTACCGAGGGCGGGGGTCTCGTGCTGGACCTACTGGGCTTGCGCCAGCTTCGAGATGTAGAGGGCGGCCTGGGTCCTGCCCTTCAGGCCCAACTTGCTCAGGACGCTGGACACGTAGTTCTTCACGGTCTGCTCGGCCAGATGGAGGCGCTGGGCGATCTCCCGGTTGGTCAGCCCCTCGCCCATCAGGTCGAGGATCCGCCGCTCCTGCTGGGTGAGCCACGAGAGCGGCTGGGCCGCGGCCTCCTGGCCCCGCAGCTTGCGGAACAGGACGGCGGTCACGGCCGGGTCGATCAGCGACTCGCCTGCGGCGACCCGACGGATCGCCTCGACCAGCCCCTCGTGGGTGGTCGCCTTCAGGACGTATCCCGAGGCGCCGGCCAGGATGGAGTCGATCAACGCGGCTTCGTCGGCGAACGAGGTCAACATGAGCACCCGGGTGGCAGGGTGACGGGACCGTATCTCCCGGCACACTTCCACCCCGTCTCCGTCCGCGCGAGCCGTCCCGGCCTCACCGACCACCTCCAGACCGTCCTCGGCGTCCAGGAACGCCCGGAGTCCCGCTCTGACCAGCTCATGGTCGTCGACCAGGAGGATGCGCGTGCCGGCCGGGCCGTCCATGCCACGCATATCGGTCCCGCCGATGGAGCCCTTTACAGGCGTGTGAGTGGGTCAGGCAACCGGCAACGTGGTCAACCTGCTATGCAGGCTTGACCACGAGATACCCCATCATGCCCAGGTCCGAGTGGAACTGGACGTGACAGTGGTACATCCACCTGTTCGGGCCGACGTTCAACCCCGCGATGACCTGGAACCCGAAGCTGGATCCCGGGGCGAGCGTCTTGTTGTCGGTGGCCGGGGTGTCGCTTCCCGGGTCGAAGATGCCGGTCCTGTTGTCCGCCCAGGTGTGCCCGTGGAGGTGGAAGGCGTGAGTCTCGTTCCCCCAGGCGAAGACCAGGAACTCGATCCGCTGGCCCTGCCTGGCGACGAACGAGGTCACATCGGG
>VAYG01000033.1:12879-16614 GCA_005885015.1 Actinomycetota bacterium
TCCGATGTCCGCTCGTACTTGGCTCCGTGGGGGTGGATCGACACGGCGAGGGGGAGCTCACTGTCGCCGCCGTATTTCTCCTTCAGCTTCTGCAGTGTGGGAGCCGAGACGTCGTTCGTCAGCTTGACCCGGAGGCACTGCCCTTCGGTCATCTCGATCAGGGGGCCCGGGATCTTCGCCGTGCTGGGGGTCAGGCCGTATCCGATCCTGATCTCGCCCTGTGGCGAGTTGGGGAGCTCCTCCGCGTACAGCGAGATGTGGCGGCAGCTGGTCTTGCCGGCGCCGAGCGCTGAGCCGCTCACCGATTGCAGCGCCACCCCGCCCAGCGCCAGCAGCGCAAGGACCAGCGTTGCTCGAGATCGAAATCCGGTGAGGGCAGCGCGCACCGCGTCTCCTTCGTTCCGATGGCTCCCCGCCCGCGGGGTGTGCGGCACGATCGCGAGCGGCGGTTGGGAGGCGGCAGGCTAGCAAAGGCGATCGAAGAGCGTCAATAGGACTTCCGATCGGCCGACTTTGGTCCGAAGCGCGCTAGAGTGAGCCGGTGAGGCGGCTGTACGACCGGTGTATCAGGTGCGGCGCCCGCGTTCCCTGGGGGCGTTCCGTGTGCCGGTCGTGCAATCCCGCCGGACTCCCCGCCCCGAGCCCGTCGCAATACCACGCCACCGTGTTCATCTCCGTGCTCCTAGTCCTGACCGGGATGGCGGTGTTCTTCCTGCTCAGGGCCTGAGTAGCGCTCGCCGTCCTCTCTCAGCGTGCTCAGTGCGAGGCGTGGCCGTGCTGCCTGCGGACGTCCAGGAACCATCCGACGCTCGACCCGGCGAACAGGGCCGCGCCGACGGCGGTGATGACCTTGGCGTCGATGACCACCCCGACGACCAGCCCCAGGGCGGCGAGTGAGAACCCGAAGGGCCAGATCGTCGGACCCACGTGTTCCAGCTCGGCCGGTCCCTCTTTCTCGGCACCCCCCGCCTCCTGGGCCAGGGCGCGTTCTGCCTTCCGGGCGGCGCCCCGTAAGACGAAGCCGAGGTAGGCGAAGGTGAAGGCGAGGATCAGGAGCATCGACCCGCCGGCGTGCTCGTAGGCCGTGAGGTTGTACACCAGGCCGTCCAGGGCAAGGAACGCCGCCAGGGCCAGGGCGATCGACGAGGCGACCTTCATGCGGGCCTCGGTTCTTCTGGGGTGCACCGCCGCCGAGCCATCCCTTACCTCGTGAGGAGATAGAAGGCCGTGAAGAGGCCGATCCAGACCACGTCGACGAAGTGCCAGTAGATCGCCCCCGCCTCCACGGGCTCGTGGCGCTCCAGCGACAGCTGCCCGGTGCGCGATTGCGCCAGGATCATCGACAGGAACACCACACCACCCGCCACGTGGGCCAGGTGCAGGCTGGTCATGACGTAGAAGAGCGACGGAAAGATCCCCGAACGGATCCCGAACGGAGATCGGGAGTAGTCCCACACCTGGAGGACCAGGAACCCCAGCCCCATCACGATGGTCGCCGCGAGCAGGCGCTCCAGGCGCCGCGTCTGGCCGCGTTGGATGGCTCGGACCCCCGCCTGCAAGACGAAGCTGCTGGTCACCAGCAGCACCGTGGCCACCGAGGGGATGCCGAGCTTTGGCGCTTCGATGCCCTTCGGAGGCCAGCTGGATTGGGAGGCCCTGATGGTGAAGTACACGCCGAAGAACGCCGCGAAGAACATGGCTTCCGAGGCGACGAACAGGACCATCCCCAGGATGGGGCTGCTGGTCCCGCGAACGGCCCGCTCGTCGGCGATCGTCTCGCTCACGCTCATGACGTTCCCTCGGCCCGGGCGGCTGTGTGCCGGGCGTCGTAGACGGGCCGGTTCGACGTGATCGGGGGAAGGGCGTCGAAGTTGTGGGGGGGCGGCGGAGAGGAAGTCGCCCACTCCAGCGTGTTGGCCTCCCACGGGTCGTCCGGCGCGGTTCGCGGCTTCCGCAGCGTGGTGATCACGTTCACCAGGAAGATGAGCATGGCCACGCCGATCAGGTAGGAACCGAGCGTGGAGAGCCCGTTCAGGAACGTCCATCCGCGATTGGGCGCGTAATCGGCGATCCTTCGGGGCATCCCTCGCAGGCCCAGGATGTGCATGGGAAAGAACGTCAGGTTGAACCCGACCAACTGGATCCAGAAGTGCCACTGCCCCAGCCGCTTCGACAGCATCCGTCCGGTGATCTTGGGGAACCAGTAGTACATGGCGGCCATGATCCCGAAGACAGTTCCCCCGAATAGCACGTAGTGGATGTGGGCGACGACCCAGTAGGTGTCGGTGAGGGCGAAGTCCACCGCGGGGGAAGCCGTCCACACCCCGTCGATCCCGCCGATCAGGAACATGGCGATGAAGCCGAGGGCGAAGAGCATGGGAGGCTCGAAGCGAAGCTTGCCGTTCCGCAGGGTGAACAGCCAGTTAAAGAACAGCACGCCGGTGGGGATGGAGATCAGCTCGGTGGTGGCGCTGAAGAATGGCAGTTCGACCGCTCCTGTGGCGAACATGTGGTGGGCCCAGACCGTGAACGACAACGCGGTGATCATGAGGAAGGCCAGGACCACCCCTCTGTATCCGAACAGGGGCTTCCCGGAGAACACCGGAAGGATCTCGCTGACCACGCCCCAGGCCGCCAGGATCAGGATATAGACCTCCGGATGGGCGAAGAACCAGAACACGTGCTGCCAGAGGAGCACGTTTCCCCCGCGGGTGGCGTCGAAGAAGGAGGCGCCCAGCCGCCGGTCGGCGAACAGCATCATCAGGGCGGCGGTCAGGACGGGGGTGGCCAGCACCACGAGCAGCGATTGCGCCAGGATGCTCCAGACGAAGATCGGCAGCCGGGTCATGCTCATCCCGGGCGCCCGGAGCCGGAGGATCGTCACGATGAAGTTGATGGCGCCCAGGATCGACGACGTACCGACGATGAGGAGTCCCACGATCCACAGGTCCTCACCGGTGCGTCCCTGGGCCGCGAGCGGCACGTAGTTGGTCCATCCCGCCGCGGCCGCGCCGCCCTTGGTCAGGAAGCCGGACAGGATGGTCAGCCCGCCCACCGGCAGCAGCCAGAACGACAAGGCGTTGATCCGGGGGAAGGCCATGTCCAGGGCCCCGATCTGGAGCGGGACGAAGTAGTTCCCGAAACCTGACAGGACGGGGAAGATGAACAGGAAGACCATCAGCGTCCCGTGGATCGTGAACAGCTGGTTGTAGGCGTGCGGGGCGAAGATCTGGGTACCCGGCCTGGCCAGCTCGGTCCGCATGAGCAGGGCGAAGACCCCGCCCACGCCGAAGAAGAGGAACGAATTGAGGAAGTAGAGGATGCCGATCCGCTTGTGATCCGTCGTGGTGAGCCAGGACACGAACCGGCCCCGCGGCCCCGGGGCCATGGTCCGCGGCCTGGTCTCGATCACCGCCAAGGCGCACCACCCGTCCGGGCAGCGTCAGCCGTCTGAGATCGGGTCGAGGTCATGGCCTTTTTCCCCCCACGATGAATACGCCCGACATCGAAGGGCCGTGCACATCGCACTGGAAGTAGTACCGGCCCGGCGGCAGCGGTGGCAGGGGATCCGTCCGCGTGGCCACGCCGGCGAACCTTCCGGTCTGGAAGAACTTCCTATTCTGGCTGAAGCTGTCGTAGATGGCGAAGTTGTGGTCGATGCCGCTGTCGTTGTTGGTCACCGCGATCGTGGCGGGCGGCCCCGCCGGGATGGCCAGGCAGTTCGTGTTCCACGAG
>VAYG01000034.1:0-7776 GCA_005885015.1 Actinomycetota bacterium
CGAGTCGGATCTGCCGGTGCTGCTGCCCGACGACGTGGACTTCTCTCCGCAGGGGGAATCGCCGCTGGCGAAGCACGCCGGGTTCGTCAACGTGAACTGCCCATCATGCGGCGGCGCCGCCCGGCGCGAGGTGGACACGATGGACACGTTCGTGGACTCCTCCTGGTACTTCCTTCGCTACACGTCGCCACACGACCAGGATGAGGCCTGGTCGCGGAGCGCGGTCGACCGGTGGCTCCCGGTCGACACCTACAGCGGCGGGATCGAGCACGTCATCCTCCACCTCCTGTACTCGCGGTTCGTGACCAAGGCGCTGTACGACCTCGGGCTGGTCGGGTTCACCGAGCCCTTTGTCCGCCTGGTGAACCAGGGCATGGTGCTGTTCGAAGGGGAGGCGATGTCGAAGAGCCGGGGGAACCTGGTCGAGCTCGGCCCCACGATCGATCGGTGGGGCGCCGACTCGGCGCGGCTCACGGTCATGTTCGCCGGTCCTCCAGCGGACGACCTGGACTGGTCCACCGTCTCCATGGCTGGGATCCACAAGTGGCTGGGCAAGGTGTGGCGCGTGGTCCATCGGACCATCGAGGTCTCGGACGAGGCGGACGGAGCCGCTGGAGAAGAGCTGCGGCGCCAGACCCATCGGACGGTCAAGGCGGTCACCCGCGACCTGGAGCGGATCGGGTTCAACGTGGCGATCGCCAAGCTGATGACGCTGACGAACGAGCTCCAGCGAGCGCTGGACAAGGGCGTGGGGCGATCAGCCGTGCGCGACGCCGCCGAGCGGCTGGTGCTGATGCTCTCGCCCATGGCTCCGCACATCGCCGAGGAGCTGTGGCACGAGGCGCTCGGTCAGACGGACATGGCCTCGATGCACGCGTGGCCCGAGTGGGACGAGGCGCTGGCCCGGGAAGAGGAGGTCGTACTGGTGGTGCAGGTCGACGGCAAGGTCCGGGACCGGGTCACCGTTCCGGCCGACGCGGACGAGGCCGCCTGCCTGGCCGCGGCCCGCGGCTCCGAGCGGGTTCGCCGGTACCTTGACGGCCGCGAGGGAGTCCGTGCGATCGTCCGGCCTCCCCGCCTGGTCAACTTCGTCACCGCCGGTTCCTGATACCGAGTTCCCGGTCGGTCCGCGATCGGTGCCCGTCGTGATCGATCTCACTGACGCCGTTCACTGGCTCTGTTAGCGTCGGCGCTCTCCCTCTCCTCCTCCCTTCTCTCCGCTGGCCGGCCAGGGGGGCCGGAGCGGCGCGGTCCTCGTCCCTTCCCTCCGAGCGTTCGCGGAGGTATGCGTGATCGGGGAGCGGATCCAGGAGCGACTGGGGGCCTTCAGCCGGCGGGAGCTAGCTGGGATCGCCGTTCTGGCCGTGATCATGGTGGCGGGGGCGGGCTTCTGGTACGTGCGGTCGCTTCCCCGGCCGGTGACCATCCAGGCCCCGGGCAATGGCTCGGGCTCCGGCTCCGGTCCAGGCGCGGCGGTCGGTGCCGGCCCGTTGCCGGCCCCCTCGGCCATCCCCCTCGTCGTGGTCGATGTGGCCGGATGGGTGCGGCACCCGGGCGTCTACGAGCTCCATCAAGGGGACCGGGTCATCGACGCCATCCGCCGCGCAGGAGGAGTCCGGCCAGGTGCGGACGTCACGAGCATCAACCTTGCGGCGCTGCTCACCGACGGCCAGCAGATCCTGGTGTGGAAGAAGGGACGGACGGCAGCCGGCGCGGGGAGCGGGTCGACCACCGGGTCCGGCGGGGGAAGCGGTGCAGGGGGACCCATCAACGTGAACACCGCCACCCTCGATCAACTCGACTCGCTGCCGGGCATCGGTCCAACGCTGGCCCAACGGATCATCGACTACCGGGAACAGCACGGGCCGTTCCGCTCGGTGGAGGACCTGCTGAACGACTCCGGCATCGGTGACGCGCGCCTGGCCGACCTGAAGCCACTGGTCACCGTGTGATGCCGGCGCCAACGCTGCCGCTCCTGGCGGCGGGTCGGAGCGTCCTCCTCATGGTGGCGGGTATGGGCGCGGCCTCCGCGCTGTCGATCGGGAGGACCCGAGCCCGGCTGGGCGTCGCCCTCTGCTGGCTGGTCCTCCTTGGTTCGTTCGCCGCCATCGGCACGGGATGGGCCGCGGTTCGAGAGGCTCGGGTTCGAGACTCGCCGCTGGCAGGGCTGGCCGGTCACGGAGCAACGGTGGTCGGAACCGTGGCGAATGCGCCGCGGCCGGGCCACTTCGGCTGGACCGCCACCATCGACGCTCAGTTGGTCGTGTCATCTTCCAGAGGCTCTCGAGGCGCGCGGTGCTCCGACTCGCTGTGGGCGGAGGGGCACGGACACCCTCCGTCCTGGACCATGGGCGATCGGGTCCAGCTGGCAGGGACGTTGACTCGGCCGGGTGGGCGGTTCGGCCGGTTCCTCCGGAGCCGAGGCCATGCCGCGGCGATGTCGGTGGACCGAGTGATCTGGCGGGCCCCGCAGGCGAGCATCTTGTGGAGGACGACGAACCGGCTGCGAGCCGGGTTGGTGGGCGCGCTCCGGCGCGTGCTGCCCAAGCGCGACGCCGGACTGGTCATGGGCCTGGCGCTCGGTGACACCTCGCTCCTGGACCCCCGCATCGATGAGACGTTTCGGGCGACCGGCCTGTCGCACCTGACCGCCGTCTCGGGGGAGAACCTGGCCATGTTCCTGGCGCCGATCTTCGCGCTGGCCATGGCGCTGCGTGCGGGGCGCTGGGGCCGGCTGTTCATCGGAGCGGCCGCGATCGGGTTCTTCTGCCTGCTCACCGGAGGAGAGCCCTCGGTGCTGCGGGCCGCCGTCATGGCCGGGCTCACCCTGCTCGGAGTGTTCCTGGGGCGCCCTCGCAGCGCGCCGGCCATCCTCGGGGCCGCCGTGCTGATCCTGCTGGCGACCAACCCCACGCTGGTCCACGCGATCGGCTTTCAGCTCTCGGTGGCCGCCACGGCGGGCATCGCCCTCCTGGCCACGCCGCTCGCGGAGCGGTTTCCGCTCCTTCCCCGGTGGCTTTCGCTCCCTGCCGGCACCACCATCGGCGCCCAGGCGGGAGTCACCCCGCTCCTCCTGTATCAGTTCGGCGTGGTCCCCACGGTAAGCGTGCCGGCCAACCTCCTGGCATTCCTGGCGGTGGGTCCGGCCATGTTGTTGGGCCTTCTATCCGGCGCGCTGGCGATGTGGTTCCCCCCACTGGGACGGGTGGTGGCGGGCCTGGCCCGAATGCCACTCGGCTACCTCGAGGGGCTCGCCGAGACGCTGGCCCGCTCACCGCTTCCCTCGATCACCTCGTTCGGAGGCGGAGCCGTGCAGCTGTTGATCGGGGTGGCCGCGGTGCTCTCGGTCGGGCTGTGGCTTCGGTCCGGCCGGCGTCTTCCTCCCCGGGCTGCCGTCGCGGCGGCTCTCCTGGTCCCTCTCTTCGTCTGGGCGGGCGCGGTGAAGGCCGGAAGTCCATCCTGGCCCGCGGTCGTGTTCTTCGACGTCGGCCAAGGCGACTCGGCGCTGATGAGATTGGTCTCCACCAAGCTGGCCGCGCTCGGCGTCCGCCGGGTCGACTTGTTGGTTGCGACCCATCCGCACGCCGATCACGTGGCCGGCTTCCCCGCGATCCTGGCCCGGTTCCCCGTCGGACTGGTCCTCGACCCGGGGTGCCGATCGGACTCGCCGGAGTACTCGGCCTTCCTCAGCGCCTTGCGTTCCTCGGGGGTGCCGGCCCGCCACCCACGACAGGGTTCGACGCTCACCGTCGGCGACGTGCGCGTGGAGGTCCTCGGCCCGGAGCGCTGCTTCCACGGAACGGATTCCGATCCCAATAACGACTCGCTGGTGCTTCGGGTCTCGGTCGGGCGGGCCTCCGTCCTGTTCACTGGAGACGTCCAGGAACAGGCCCAGGCCGATCTCCTCCGCGACGAGGCGGGCGGGCTCGGCGCCGTCGTCTTGAAGGTCCCGCACCACGGCGGGGCGACCACCGACCCCGCTTTCCTCCTCGCGACGCACGCCAGGGTGGCCGTGGTCAGCGTGGGACCCAACCGATACGGCCATCCCTCGGGCACCCTCCTCGGTTTGCTGGCCGCCGACGGGATGAGGGTCTTCCGCACCGACCGGTCCGGTGACGTCACCATGACGCTTCGAGGAGGCGAGGTCCTGGTCACGACGTCGGGCTGACCGGCATTGAGGAATTCCAGCAGGACCGTAATCGAGAGCTCCGGGAATGGAACGCGTACGCCCCCATGATCTGCGCGGCACATGGGTCTCTCCGGCCCCCAAGGGGGCATCTGCCTCGAGAAGCCCTCTTGCCTCTCGCCCTCCGGCCTGCATACGATCGGCCCTAGTTGGCGCGGTGGATGCCCTGCCCGAGAGGGGGTCGCATGAGAGCTTGGACGAGCAGACGAGGCCGGGCCTGGCTGATCACGGGGGTTCTCACGATGGGGCTCCTGACTTCAGGGCCAGCGACTGGAGCATGGGCGCGAGGCGATGGATGGCAGCCCCTCCCCGCAGGCGATTACGACGCCACGTGTGGAGACACGGTGGTTCACGTGCATGTGGTGTTGAACCAGGAGTACTTCAGAGAGTTCAACCTCCCTGGGGACGTCGTGGAGTGGCAGGTGAACGGTAATCTGGTCCTCCAATACAGCACCGATGAGGGTGCCTCGGTGACGGTCAACGCATCCGGCCCGGGAAGGCTCTTCTTCTATCCAGACGGGAGCCTCGAAGTGATTGCCAGCGGGTTGAACTCCTGGACCTTCAGCGAACAGGACGCGGAAACCCTCGGTGTTCCCCAGATCTCGGTGAGTGCCGGTCCTATGCACCTCACGATAGCTTCGGACGGCTCGGTGAGCGGCCATATGGGCACGATCATCGAAGACGTCTGTGCAGAGCTCACCTGATCCGAGACCGACTTTCTTAGCCGCTTAGGGGGCTTTCTGCCGCGTTGGCCCGGCTCACCGCCCGAGACGCTACGGTCTACGGCGGTGGGCCGCGCCTAGAATCGGGAACCGGATGCCTGGGTCGGCGGCGGTCGTGCTCTTCTGGGGCGAAGACGAGTTCCTTCTGCGCCTGGCGGCTCGGGAGCGGCTCCGTGACCGGGGCATGGAGCCCACAGAGGTCGACGGTGCCGGCTGGCAAGGGGGGGAGACGGCCGATCTGGCCACTCCATCGTTGTGGGGAGAACAACGGGCCTTGCTGGTCACAGGGAGCCACCATCTGCCCGAGGCGGGCCTTCGGGAGATCCAGGCATACGTCACCTCCCCTTCACCCGACGCGTTGCTGGTGATGACGCTGGTTTCGCGGGCGAAGAGCGCGCCCCCCCTGGCGAAGCGGGTGCGGGAGTCGGGTGGCGAAGTTCGGCAGGTGGCCATGCGGCGGCAGGACCTCCCCAAGTGGATCGTCGATCGGGCCAAGTCCCGGGGACTCCGCCTGTCCGGACCAGCCGCAACCACCCTCATGGCCGCGGTGGGTGAGGACACGGCCGCTCTCGACCAGGCCACGGAACAGCTGGCCGTTGCCTTCGCGGGCAAGACGGTGACCCCCGATGACGTGCGAGCCCAGTTCCAGGGCCTCGGCGAGCAGCGGGTGTGGGACCTGTGCGATCAGGCGCTGACCGGGCGCCTGGGTGAGGCCCTGGTCACGCTGCGGGGGTTGCTCGAGGCCAGAGAGGACCCGTTGCTCATACTGGGCGGGATCGCGGCCCGGCTTCGCGAGCTGGTCCGAGTGCGGGGGCTCCCCGCCCGGATGCCGTCAGCGGAGGCGGCCAAGGCCGCGGGGATCCGCTTCGACTGGCAGGTGCGCCGGTATCGGGACCAGGCGGGCAGGTTCTCTGAAGAGGGCCTGGCCTCCTTGCACGCCCGGGTGGCGGAGGCGGATCGGGCGCTGAAGGGAGGGGTTGCGGGAGACGTCCTGCTGCCCTCGCTCGTCGCCGCCATGGCCGGGATGCCCGACGCGGCGCTCGACGTGCCGGTGCGGGTGAGTCGCTAGTCGGACGAGCCGGCCCTGTTCACGGCGCGGGCCAGGCGGGACTTGCGACGGGCCGCCGCCCGCTTGTGCAGCGTCCCCTTGGAGGCAGCCCGATCGATCTCCCGGGCGGCTCGGGCTAGCCCTGTCCGGGCCCCTTCCGCGTCGCCCTCCGCGGCCCGGCCTCGAACGCCCTTCGCGTACGTCTTCAGCGCCGAACGGACGGCCTTGTTCCGGGTATGACGGCCCTCGTTCTGGCGGTTCCGCTTGATCTGGGACTTGATGTTCGCCACGGCCGGCGATTCTAGCAGCGAGGTCAGGGTGGTCCGGTCGCGTACCCTAGCCGGCGATGGATCAGGAGGGGATCCGCAATTTCTGCATCGTGGCCCACATCGACCACGGCAAGTCGACGCTGGCCGATCGATTCCTCGAGCTGACCCATGCGGTCTCCGAAAGGCAGATGCGCGACCAGTACCTCGACCGGATGGACCTGGAGCGGGAACGGGGCATCACGATCAAGGCGCAGGCCGTGCGGTTGCGCCACGAAAGCGGCGGCGTCAAGCACGAGCTGAACCTGATCGACACACCGGGCCACGTCGACTTTACCTATGAGGTTTCCCGGAGCCTGGCGGCCTGCGAGGGGGCCATCCTCCTGGTCGACGCGGCCCAGGGGATCGAGGCGCAGACGCTGGCCAATCACCACCTGGCCACCGAAGCCGGCCTGACCATCATCCCGGCCGTCAACAAGATCGATCTTCCCCAAGCCGATCCGCATACCGTCGCGGCCGAGCTGGCCGAGCTGGTCGGCTGCGACGTGGACGAAGTGCTGCTCGTGTCGGCCAAGTCGGGGCAGGGCGTCCCCGATCTGCTCGACGCGGTGATCGCGCGGGTCCCGCCCCCGTCGGGGGACCCCGCCGGGTCGCTGCGGGCCCTGATCTTCGATTCCACCTACGACGCCTACCGCGGGGTGATCGCCTACATCCGCGTGGTGGACGGCGAGCTGCGGGGCCGGTCCCGGATCTCACTGATGACGGGCAAGTTCTCGGTGGAGTCGGAGGAGGTGGGCGTGTTCGCGCCCGACGCGACTCCCGTGCCGAGTCTGTCCGCCGGGGACGTCGGGTACCTGGTCACCGGGATGAAGGACGTTCGCCGGGCCAAGGTGGGGGACACCATCACCCTGACGGAGCGCCCGGCCCGGCGGTCCCTCCCCGGATACCGCGAGCCGAAGCCGATGGTCTGGAGCGGCCTGTACCCCGTCGAAGGAGGGGATTACCCCACCCTCCGGGATGCCCTGGACAAGCTGAAGCTCTCCGACGCGGCGCTGGTCTACGAACCCGAGTCCTCTCAGGCGCTCGGATTCGGCTTCCGCTGCGGGTTCCTGGGGCTCCTCCACATGGACATCACCAGGGAGCGGCTCGAACGAGAGTCGGAGGTCGAGGTCATCACCACCGCCCCGAACGTGGAGTTCCGGGTCGTTCGAGGAACGGAGGTGATCTCGGTCCACAACCCCTCGGAGATGCCGGCGCCCGGCACTTACGACTACGTGGAGGAGCCGTACGTGCTGGCCACGGTGGTCACTCCCGCGGGTTATCTGGGCCCCGTCATGGAGCTGTGTCAGCAGCGGCGAGGCTCGCTCCAGGACCTCCGGTATCTGTCCCCGGAGCGTGCGGAGATCCACTACCTGCTGCCCCTGGCCGAGATCATCTTCGACTTCTTCGATCAGCTGAAGTCCCGGACCCGCGGCTATGCCAGCCTCGACTACGAGCACTGGGGGTACGAGCGCTCCGAGTTGGTGAGGGTTGACGTCCTGTTGCAGGGCGAGC
>VAYG01000034.1:7926-15589 GCA_005885015.1 Actinomycetota bacterium
CGCAAGCTCCTCGAACGGCAGAAGGAGGGAAAGCGGCGCATGCGTCGGGTGGGAAGGGTGGACGTGCCGCAGGAGGCGTTCATCGCCGCGCTGCGTGTGGATCGCCAGCCGGAGGGAGCGAAGCGATGACCGCGAATGCGCCCAGCGTCCCGCCGGCCGGCCTGTACGTACACATCCCTTTCTGCCTGACCCGATGCGGATACTGCGACTTCAACACCTACGCCGGGCTCGACCACCTCGCGGGCGGCTACGTCAACGCGCTGCTCCGGGAAGCCGAGCTGTGGACCTCCGACTGGTCGGACCTGTCGTTCGTCTCCCTGTTCATGGGCGGAGGGACGCCGACCACGCTGCGGCCGGAGACGATCGAGCGGATCATCCGGTCGTTGCGGGCCGCCTTCCCCTTCGAGGCCGGCGCGGAGGTGACCGTCGAGGCGAACCCGGACACCGTCGACGAGCCGTATCTCATGGGTCTGCTGGCCGCCGGCGTCTCGAGGCTCTCGCTCGGCGTGCAATCGTTCGATCCCGACGTGCTCGCAGCCCTCGAGCGGATGCACTCGGCCGAATCGGCCCGGCGGGCCTTCGCCGCCGCCAGGCTGGCCGGCTTCGCCAGCGTCAACCTCGACGTGATCTACGGCGCGCACGGCGAGTCCCTTGGCTCGTGGGAACGAACCATCCAGGAGGCGGCCTCGCTCGGCCCGGACCACATCTCGGGCTACGCGTTGACGATCGAGCCCGCGACGCCGCTGGGCCGAAAGGTCGGCGCCGGCCTGATTCCGGCTCCAGACCCGGACCTCCAAGCGGACATGTACGACGTGGCCTGCGAGATCCTGGGCCACGCGGGATACGACCACTACGAGGTGTCGAACTGGGCCCGGCCCGGTTCCCGGTGCCTGCACAACCTGGGCTACTGGGAAGGCCGGCCGTACCTCGGGCTGGGGGCGGGCGCGCACTCCCATCGGGGAGACCGGCGGTGGTGGAACGTCCGGCCCCCCGAGCAGTACATGGCCATGGTGTCCGCCGGGGTGCGACCGGTCGGCGGGGAGGAGCGCCTCACTGAGGAGGATCACCGGCTGGAGCAGTTGCTCCTGGGGTTGCGGACCGCCGCGGGGGTCCCGGCGTCGTGGGTCGATCCGTCGCGAATCGAGGAGTTCGTCGGCAGCGGCCTGGCCGATCTCCGCGACGGGCGGCTGGCCCTCACCGAGCGCGGCCTGTTCCTCGCCAACGAGGTGGTTCTCGCTCCATCGGGCTGATCAGCGCGGGCCATCAGACGTCGAGGCAGGGGTCGCCGGGCGGGATGAAGGGATGCTCGGGGTCGAACGGCGCGGTGTAGTCGCGTGTGGAGTCGACCGCGAACCGAGCGGTCAGTCCGGGATCCTCGAGCGTGAACACGGCCTCGTGCACGTTCCACGTCGTGCCGTCTTGGGACAGCCGGATCGTGGTGGAGATCAGGTCCTGGACGCCGTCCTGGGTAACGCCGCAGGTGAGGAACCCCTGGTGGGTGACGGACCCACCGATCTCGAATCGGGTGGGCTCATCCGGGGGGAACCGCGGCGGGGAGCCCGGAGGTGCGGTGAGGACGGGCTGATGTCCGAAGGCCTCGCTGGCCGGCAGGTCGTATGCCTCGACGAACTCCGACGACGCCCCCTGGGAGAAGACGAGGAAGAACTCGTCCATGCCGTCGCCGTTGACGTCCCCCGCGGCGCGGGCCTCGCACAAGTCCTTGCAGTCGGGCAAGGCGACGCTGCCCGACGCCCCTCCACCCCACTGCACCTCGAGCGTGAACGTGCCGTCCTTCTCCTTGCAGATCGCGGCCGTGTCGGTCGATCCGTCGCCGTCGAAGTCCCCGTGGACGAAGGAGCCGGCACACGCGGGGGGAGTGGGGACCGTGGTGGGAATAGGCGATGGCTGTGGGAGCGATGTGGACGCCGGCTGCCAGGTGGGGTCTGACGCCCCGGCTTGGACCGACGGCACCCTGACGACATCCGAGCCGTCCGCCGTCATGACGTACAACCCATCGCTTCGGGAAAACACGATGTGCTTCCCATCGGGGGACCATGAGGGCGTCTTGCTTTCGGTGTCGTCGGTCAATCGGGTGAGGTTCGTGCCGTCCGGCTCGATGGTGTACACGTCGATCCCGCGTTCTCCGCTCCCTCCCCCCTGATTGTTGCGGGTGAACAGGATTCGCTTCCCGTCGGGAGACCAGGCCTGGGGGCCGAGGAGGTCCTGCACGCCATGCTCGTCGGTGAAGATTCTCCTGAGCCCCGAGCCGTTCGCCCGTATCACCCAGATCGCGCCCTGGGGAGCCGATTCCGAGGTGGAGAACGCGATCATCCGGCCGTCAGGAGACCATGCGGGGTGACGGATGCCCTGGCCGAGGATGTTCGTCAACCGCCCGGCCCCCGATCCATCGGCGTTCATGACCCATACCTCGAAGGAGATCTCGCGGTTGCTCACGAAGGCGATCTTGCGACCGTCTGGCGACCAGGCCGGGTCCTTCTCGATCACCGTCGGGCTCCTGGTGACGTTGGCGAGCGCTCGACCGTTGGCGTCCATGGTGAAGATGTCCCCTCCGCCCGAGGTCCGGCTGAACGCCAGCTTGCTCCCGTCGGGCGACCAGGCGGGGGATCCGTCAGCCCCGGGACCCGTGGTGAGCAGAGCGGGGCGGGTCCCGTCGGGCCGGACGGCTTGGATCCGTTCGACTCCTCGCTCGGCGCTGACGAAGGCGATCTGGCCGTTCCCGGTGAGCTGAGAGGCCGAACCGATCGCGTGATGAACAGGGCGGGCCTTGCCGAAGGCCCTGGCCAGCACCAGCGTGCCGCCGATCGTCGCCGCTACGACGACCGCCACCAGTCCGGCGGCCTCGAGGCGACGCACGATCCGGCGGCGCACCTTCTTCTCCACGATCCGCTCGTACGCTCCGGCCGGATCGGCCGGGGCCGCCATGCGCTCGAGAGCGCTCCGGAGGCGATCGTCAGATCCGGCCAACGCCCTCGGACTCCTCGTGCAGCCGGCCGGCCGGCTCGCCCAGGGCGTCGCCCAGAGCCTTGCGGGCCCGGAAGAGCGTGGTCTTGGCCGTCCCCTCGTTGACTCCCAGCGCGTGGGCCACCTCGAGCACCGACAGGTCCAGGTAGTACCGGAGCACTGTCGCCTCGCGCTGGCGGCGGGGCAGACGGGCCAGGGCCCGTTCGATGTCGAGAGCGTCCTCCGCCCCCGAAACGGACGGGCCGATGGATTGGCCCGACCAGGAGCGCCCCGCCAGCAGCCGGTCGCGAGCCCGCCGCTCGGCCAACATCCTCCGGAACCCGCTGCGAACCAGGTTGATCGCCACCTTCATCACCCACGCCCGCAGCGACTCGATCTGCTCCCCCCGCTCGCTGCGCTCCCACGCCCGGGCCAGCGCCTCCTGCACGGCGTCCTCCGCTGCGGCGCGGCTTCCGCACGCCAGGGCGACCCCGGCCACCAACCTCGGATAGTCCGTGGCCAGGAACTGCCGGATGGTGTGGTCGTCCAGGAACCGGCCCCTAGGTCGATACCGCTACGACGCGCTCAGGCTGACATGGGTTGACCCGGGAAGCCAGGATCTTCTCTAGCACTCTGCCCCGGAGAGTGCTAAATGTATAGGAGCATGGCAACCTCCCGGGAGCTCACCGACCGCAAGGCCGACATCCTGCGGGCCCTGGTCCGCCAGTACATCCGGACTGGGGAGCCCGTGGGCAGCGAAATCTTGGCCTCCGCAGCGGGACTGAAGGTCAGCTCGGCCACCATCCGGAACGAGCTGGCGGCCCTGGAGGAGCTGGGCTTCCTGAAGCAGCCCCACACGTCGGCCGGGCGGGTGCCCACCGAGCTGGCCTACCGCTACTACGTGGATCTCCTGCCGGCCAGGTCGAAGCTGCGGGAGACCGAGCGCCGGGCCATCATCCACTTCTTCGACGAGGCCCTCGCCGACGTCGACGCCATCCTGCGCGGTACGACCCAGCTCCTGTCCCGGCTCACCCGGTACGCCTCGCTGGCCCTGGCGCCGAGCCAGCGGGAGACGGCCATCATCCGGGCGGAGCTGATCCTCCTGGGGACGACCACCCTGCTCCTCGTCGTGTTCGACACGGGTCACGTGGAGAAGCGGGTGATCGACGTGGACCCCCACGTGTCGGAGCGAAATCTCGACCGGGTCTCCCGGACCATGACCGAGACGTTCCGGGGGAACACCCTGGACCAGGCCCAGACCCTCGCCGAAGAGCGCGAGCGGTCCGCGGAAAGCGAGAGCGAGCGGAACGTCTTCGGAAGGGTGGCCGAGTCGCTCCGCTCGATGGGTGAGACGTCCGAGGCGGAGCACATCTTCCTGGGAGGAGTGGCGAACATCGCCTCGGAGGCCGGGTTCGACCGCCGGGAGACCATGAGCCAGATCTTCGAGGCACTGGAACGGGAGTCCGCCGTCCTCGGCCTGCTCCGGGAGGCGGCGGCCTCTCCGCTGGTGAGCGTGACGATCGGCAGGGAGAACCCCGTCCCCGAGATGTGGGAGACGAGCCTCGTCGCCGCGCCGTTCGCCGCCGGCGCCGCGGTTGGGACGATCGGCGTGGTCGGCCCCATGCGGATGGACTACGCGTCGGCCATCGCCGCGGTCCGGGCCGTCGCCGAGCGATTGACGGCCGCGGTGGAAGCGCTCTCGCGCTGAACAGGAGACAGGCCATCCGCCGATACACTCGTTGCCATGGCGAAGGCTCCTGACCTCTACGGGGTGCTCGGCATTCGCCGCGACGCCACCGAAGACGAGATCAAGCGGGCCTATCGCAAACTCGCCCGGGAGCTCCACCCCGACGTCAACCGGGACCCCGGGGCGGAGCTTCGATTCAAGGAGGTCACGGCCGCCTACGAGACGCTCAAGGATCCGGTCCGGCGGCAGCAGTACGACCTGTTCGGGGTGGCCGGCGGGACCGCCCCCGACCTGTTCCCGTTCGGTGACGTCGGCGACGTCTTCGATGTGTTCTTCGGGGGTGGGTTCGGGGGCCGCCGCACTCGTTCCCGGCGGCGGACCAGGACGCAGCGGGGCGAGGACCTGTTCGTGCCACTGGCGCTGACGTTTCGGGAGGCCGTGTTCGGCACGCAGAAGGACGTGGCGGTCGAGACGCTTTCCGAATGCGAGCGGTGCTCGGGCAGCGGGTGCGAACCGGGCACCCGTCCCTCCAGGTGCACCAGGTGCGGTGGATCGGGGGAGATCCAGGACGTGGCCCGGAGCATCTTCGGCACGGTCATGACGGCGCGTCCCTGCACGGTGTGCGACGGCACCGGCGAGGAGATCGGAGCGCCCTGCAGGGAGTGTGCCGGCCAGGGCAGGGTCCCCAGGAAACAGCGGTTCAACGTGGAGGTCCCGGCCGGGGTGGCCGACGGGATGGAGCTTCGGGTGGCCGGGGGAGGGCAGGACGGCCGGAGCGGTGGCATGGCCGGCGACCTGTACGTCTCCCTCCAGGTGAAGCCCCACCCGGTCTTCGACCGGCGCGGCCAGGATCTGGTGTGTGGACTGCCGGTGTCGATGACCCAGGCGGCGCTCGGCGCGGACCTGGACGTGCCCACGCTCGACGGAGAGGCAGAGCGGATCAGGCTCGAGCCCGGAACCCAGTCGGGCTCGGTCCTGCGCATCCGAGGGCGGGGCGTTCCCCACCTCGGCCGCCGGGGACGGGGCGACCTCTATGTGACCGTGACGGTGGAGATCCCCTCCTCGTTGTCGAGCGAGGAGCGCGCGCTGCTGGAGCGCATGGCCCAGCTCCGAGGCGAGATGCCGAAGCGGGGGGAGAGCCTCCCCGCTCGCCTCCGGAAGCTCCTCGAGAAATAGCGATGGCCCTCATCCGTGTCGCTCCCGCTGTTCTTCGTCGATGAGCTGGCCGTGCCCGGCCACCGAGCCTCCTTGTCGGTGGCCGATACGCGGCACGCCCTGAAATCGCTCCGCCTGCGGCCGGGCGACTCGATGACGCTGACGGACGGGCGCGGGCTCGTCGCGACGGGCCGCCTGATCCGGGAGGACGGGGGACTGGCCCAGCTGGAGGTCGGGGACGTGCGGGCCGCCGAGCGCCCCGCCCCAACCGTCTCCGTGGCGCTGGCGCCGCCCAAGGGCGATCGCCTGGCCTGGGCGGTCCAGAAGCTCGGGGAGCTCGGCGTAGACCAGGTCCTGCTGATGGCCACCGGGCGCTCGGTCCGGGAGTGGCCGGCCGGGCGAACGGCCTCCTCGCTCTCCCGGCTGCGCACGGTGGCCCGGGAAGCGGCCATGCAGTCCCGGCGGCCGTTCATCATGGACGTCCGGGTGGGGGTGACCCTGGAGGAGGCCCTGGACGGGGTCGATGACCAGCGCATCGCTCTCTGGGAGAGGGCTACCCGGTCCCTCACGGATGCGCTTGCGGACCAGGCGGCGGCCCCGACCCGGATCCTGGTCGGGCCGGAGGGCGGGTTCACCGAGGAAGAGGTGGACCGGATGAGGGGGGCCGGAGCTGCCCTCGCATCGCTCGGCTCCGGCATCCTGCGGACGGAGACGGCCGCGGTCGTGGGAGCGGCCCTGGTGTTGGCCCGCTTCGGGAGACTCGGATAGATTGGGTGGGATGACGAAGATGGGCCAGGCCAGCGACTGCATCTTCTGCAAGATCGCGGCGAAGGAGGTCCCGGCAGACATCGTCCACGCCACCGACGCGATCGTGGCTTTCCGCGACGCGAACCCCAAGGCCCCCACCCATGTCTTGTTGATCCCCCGGGAGCACATCGATTCCGCCGCGGCCCTGGGGGAGGCCCACGCCGACATGCTGGTGGAGATCTTTCTGACGGCGGCGCACATCGCCAAGTCCGAAGGGATCGACGGCTCCGGCTGGCGGCTGGTGACGAACGTGGGGCCCGACGCCGGGCAGAGCGTTCCCCACCTCCACTTCCACCTGCTGGGAGGCCGCGGTATGAGGTGGCCGCCGGGCTGATGTCCGCCAAGCCGACCACCCAGGTCAAGATCCTCGTCCCCGGGAGCCAGCCCATGGTGGCGCTGCTCGGCCAGCGCGACGAGCTGCTCCGTCTGGTCGAAGCCGCGTTCGCCTCCCAGATCCTGGTGCGGGGCAACGAGATCACCATCACGGGGGAGGAGCGTGACGCCGAGAAGGTTGCCCTCCTGTTCGAGGAGCTCCTGTCGATCCTCGGCCAGGGACAGATCCTCACCACCGAGTCGGTGGAAAAGACCATCGACATGATCAAGGAGGACCAGGTTCGCCCCTCGGAGGTCCTCGGCGACGTCCTGCTGAGCACGCGAGGCCGGACCATCGCCCCGAAGACGCTCGGACAGAAGCGCTACGTCGACGCCATCCGGGCGAACACCGTGACGTTCGCCATCGGCCCGGCCGGGACGGGGAAGACCTATCTGGCGGTGGCCACCGCGGTCAAGGCCCTGCACGATCGAGACGTGTCGCGGATCATCCTGACCCGTCCCGCCGTGGAGGCCGGCGAGCGGTTGGGGTTCCTCCCGGGAACGCTCTACGAGAAGATCGACCCGTACCTGAAGCCGCTGTACGACGCCCTGTACGAGATGATGGACGCCGAGGCGTTCCAGCGGCTCATGGAACGGGGGACCATCGAGGTGGCCCCGCTCGCGTACATGCGAGGCCGGACCCTCAACGACTCCTTCATCATCCTGGACGAGGCCCAGAAC
>VAYG01000034.1:15722-26410 GCA_005885015.1 Actinomycetota bacterium
CTGGGAGCGCGCGACGTGGTTCGGCACCGGATCGTCCAGGACATCGTGGAGGCCTACCGGGCCTACGGAGAGCGCTCAGTCGGAGCCGAGGACGGCGGTCGCGACGGCCCCGCATCCAGGAGAGGGTGACGGCGGGCCCGAGGGTGCGGGTTGCCGAGGCCATGAAAGACCAACCGATCACCGAGCCAGGGTCCGATGGACTCACCGTCGCCGTGTCCAACCGCCAGGACCTCCCCATCGACGAGGCCGGGCTGGTTGCGCTGGCCGAGGGCACGCTGGCGGCGGAAGGCGTTCGCTCGGGCGAGCTCTCGCTCTCCTTCGTCACGGCGGAAGAGATGGCGGACCTCCACAGCCGGTACCTGGGTGAGCCCGGGCCCACCGACGTGCTGTCGTTCCCCCTGGGCGAGGAAGGCCTGCTCGGCGACGTGGTGATCTGCCCCGACGCGGCCAGGGCGGCGGGGCCCGATCTCGGTTCGGAGCTGCGGCTGCTGGTGGTGCACGGCGTCCTCCACCTGCTCGGATACGACCATGAGGGAGATTCGGAACGAGCGGAGATGTGGGCACGACAGGCCCGGTACTCGGGGGTGGAGGGACCGGAGTGACCGCCGGGATGATCGCGGCGTTCTCCACCGTGGACTGGTGGGAGTTGATCGGGGTGATGGTCCTCATCGCGGGGGTTGGGGTGATGGCCGCCTCCGAGACGGCGATCACCCGGACCAACCGAGCCCGCGCCTACAAGCTGGTCGACGAGAAGCGGCGGGGGGCCCAGTCCCTGTTGCGGATCGTGGAGAACGTCGCTCCGTACCTCAATGTCGTCCTCCTCCTCACGCTCCTGGCGACCATCGGCGGGACCACGCTGGCAACGATCCTGGCCACCCGCCACCTGGAGAACTGGGGGGAGTGGGTCTCCACGGGAGGCATGACGCTCCTTCTTTTCATCTTCGCCGAGGTCACCCCGAAGACCTTCGCCGTGCAGCACACGGACCGGGTGGCCCTGCGGGTCGCCCCGCTCGTCGTGGGCCTCACCGGGGTCCTCGGACCGGTGGCCAACACGCTCATCAAGGTGGCCAACGTGGTGATGCCGGGACGAGGGCTTCCCCTGGGCCCGTTCATCACGGAGGAGGAGATCCGGGCGATGGCCGAGGTGGCCTCGGAGGAAGAGGTGATCGAGGAGGAGGAGAAGGAGCTCATCCACTCGATCTTCGAGTTCGGGGACACCCTGGTCCGGGAGGTCATGGTTCCTCGCCCCGACATCGTGGCCGCCCCCGTCGACAGCTCGATGCGGGCCGTGCTCGACTTGGTCCTCCGGCATGGGTATTCCCGGATCCCGGTGTACCGAGGCACCATCGACGAGGTGGAGGGCGTGGTCTACGCGAAGGACATGCTGCGCCACCTCCATGCCGGCAAGGAGAGCGTCCCGCTGCAGACGATCATGCGCGAACCCTTCTTCGTCCCGGAGACCAAGAAGGTGGACGAGCTCCTCCGGGAGATGCAGGCCCGCCGAGTTCACATCGCCCTGGTCACCGACGAGTACGGATCGCTGGCCGGCCTGGTGACCATCGAGGACCTCCTTGAAGAGCTGGTTGGGGAGATCGCGGACGAATACGACCGGGAGGAGCCCCAGATGGAACCGGTCGACGACCACACGTACCGGGTCAACGGGCGGCTCTCCATCGACGAGGTGAACGAGCTGTTGGACGTTGAGCTCCCCCACGACGAATGGGACACGGTGGGCGGCCTCATGTACGAGTTGCTGGGCGCCGTCCCCACCCAGGGTGAGACCGTCACCTTCAAGCGGAAGCCACCCGAGGAATCCGGCCAGGCCGTTGAGTGAGCCCACGGACCTCGGGGAGCTGGTGGCCGTGGCAAGGGCGACCCGGGAGCGCGCCTACGCTCCGTACGGCCGCTTCCTCGTCGGGGCGGCGGTGGCCTCCGACGGGGGCGTCTTTGCCGGGGCGAACGTGGAGAACGCTTCCTACGGGGTCTCGATTTGCGCCGAGCGAGTGGCCGCCGCGGCGGCCGTCGCCTCGGGTGCCCGGCGGATCGACGCTGTGGCGGTGGCCGGCCCGGGTCCTCGCCCCACGCCTCCGTGCGGAGCATGCCGGCAGTTCCTGTACGAGTTCGGTCCGGACATGATCGTGGTCTCCGAGGCTCCGGGTGGCGACCGCAGCCAGTGGCGGCTCTCCGAGTTGCTTCGCGACGGTTTCGGGCCTGCGGAGCTCGAGGGGTCGGCCTGACCCCAGGGCGAGTGCCGTTCCGAGCGGGAGTCGTCGCGGTGGTCGGCCGCCCGAACGTCGGCAAGTCGAGCCTGGTTAACGCCCTCGTCGGGGAGAAGGTGGCCATCGTCTCGGACAAGCCCCAGACCACCCGATTCGCCACCCGGGGGATCCTGTCCGGAGAGGGGTTCCAGATCGCGTTCACCGACACGCCCGGCTTCCACAAGCCGCGGACCCTGCTGGGGGAGCGGCTCAACGCGCGGGTCGACGACGCGGCCGGTGACGTGGACGTCGTGCTGATGGTGATCGACGCGGCCTCCGGGGTCGGGCGGGGCGACGGGCACGTCGCGGTGCGACACGTGGGACCGCACGGCGGGCCCAAGATCTGTGCCGTCAACAAGGTGGACCTCGCTCGGCACGAACGGCTGGTGCCGCAGCTGGCCGCGGCTGCCGCGTTGGCGGAGTTCGATCACGTCGTTCCTGTCTCGGCGAAGACCGGGCGGGGAGTGAGCGAGCTGCGAGAGGTCCTGGTCGCCTCGCTCCCCGAGGGGGAGCCGCTCTACCCGCCGGGCCAGGCCACGGATCAGCCGGTGGAGCTTCGGATCGCGGAGATCGTCCGGGAGAAGGCCCTGGCCGTGACCCGGGATGAGGTCCCGCACTCCGTCGCGGTGGTCCTGGACGAAGTCGACCGAGACGACCAGCGCGGGGTGACCAGGATCGGCTGCGTCGTCTACGTTGAGCGCGACTCCCAGAAGGGGATCCTCGTCGGGAAGGGCGGCCGGACGCTCAAGGAAATCGGCTCGCGGGCCAGGGAGGAGCTCGAGCCCCTCCTCGGGTCGAAGGTCTTCCTGGACCTGCGGGTCAAGGTCCAGCGCGAGTGGCAGCGCGACCCGTCGGCCCTTACCCGGCTGGGACTTTGAATTGATGGTCGGGCTCAGGTCATCGGGAGGTGGCGGTGGACGACATCTTCGATGCGGTGCGGGAAGGAGACCTCGGGCGGGTCCGTGACCTGGTGGAGAAGGATCCGGGCCTCGCAGGGTCCAGGGACGGCGAGGGACTCTCGGTCATCCTGCACGCCCGGTACCGTGATCGAGAGGACATGATCGAGGTCCTGCTGTCCGCCGGACCGGAGCTGGACGTGTTGGAGGCTTCCGCCATCGGGGACACCGATCGGGTGGAGCAGATCCTGGCGGCGGACCCGCGATCCGTTCACGTCTGGTCGGTGGACGGATATTCGCCCCTCCATCTCGCCGCCTTCTTCGGGCACGCCAGGACCGCGCAGCTCCTTCTGGATCGAGGGGCGGACGTGTCGGCGGTGTCGCGCAACCGGATGGAGGTGATGCCGCTGCACAGCGCGGTGGCCGGCCGGCACCGGGCGGTGGCCGAAGCGCTCCTGTCCGCGGGAGCGCCGGTCGACGCCAGGACGCACGGCGGTTTCACCCCGCTCCTGGAGGCGGCGCAGAACGGCGACCGTCCGCTCGTCGAGCTCCTGTTGTCGAAGGGGGCCGACCCGTCGGTGGCGGCAGACAACGGCAAGACCGCCCGCGACCTGGCGCTGGATGCGGGACACGAGGACGTAGCGGATCTGCTCGAGGACCGCGGCTGAGCCTGAGGGGCCGGACGCTGGGGCTGGTCTACCATAGGTGTCTTCCCCCTCCGGAGGCGCGTCGTGGCCACCTCGTCCACAGAGATCGAGCGAAGCGGAGCAGTCCCCCCCGGGGCGCTCGGGTTCACCGCGACCCAGGCGGCCGGGCTGGTGGCCCGGACGGCGGCCGTGGATGCGGTCGGCCTGGAGGAGCGGGCCGCCTCGCTGGCCAAGCGGTCGATCAAGCGGGAAGCCAAGCTGTGGGCCCTGGACCTGGCCATCCGGTGTATGGACCTCACCACGTTGGAGGGCGCCGACACGGCTGGCAAGGTCGTTGCCGTGTGCGCGAAGGCCGTCCGGCCCGATCCAACCGACCCATCGATCCCCTCGGTCGGCGCCGTGTGCATCTACCCCTTGCTGGTGCCGGTGGCGGCGGGCCAGCTCAAGGGGACGACGGTGCGGGTGGCCAGCGTGGCGGGGGGGTTCCCGGCCGGACTGGCCCCCCTCGAGGAGCGGTTGGGCGAGATCCGAGAGGCGGTTCGCTCGGGTGCCGACGAGGTCGACATCGTCCTGAACCGCTCGGCCTTCCTGTCGGGCCGCTACCGGCAGGCGTTCGAGGAGATCGCCGCGTCGAGGGAAGCCTGCGGCGACGCCCACCTCAAGACGATCCTCGAGGTGGGGGAGCTCGGGTCCTACGATCAGGTCCGCCGGGCCTCGGTCCTGGCCATGGCCGCAGGGAGCGACTTCATCAAGACGTCGACGGGAAAGCTGTCGACCGGGGCGACGCTGCCGGCTGCGCTCTGCATGATGGAGGCGGCCCGCGATTTCCACCACGAGACCGGCCGGCGGGTCGGGGTGAAAGTCGCCGGAGGGATCCGCCAGTCGAAGCAGGCCATCCAATACCTGGTCCTGCTGTACGAGACCCTCGGTCCGGACTGGATGGGGCCCGACCTGTTCCGGATCGGGGCTTCGACCTTGCTGAACGACGTCCTCATGCAGATCGCGAAGGAACGCACGGGCAGATATCAGGGGCCCGACTACTTCACGGTGGACTGAGATGACCGATCAGCTCGAGCAGGCGACCGATCAGAAGCCGCGGCGGGCTGCGCCGTGGGAATATGCCCCCGCGCCCGAGGCGAAGGACATCGTGACCATCCGCCCTCGCTACGGGCTGTTCATCGGCGGCCGGTTCGTCGAACCGCGGTCGGGCCGGTACTTCGAGACGGTCAGCCCGTCGACGGAGCAACGGCTGGCCCAGGTGGCCGAGGCCGGAAAGGAAGACGTCGACGCCGCGGTGAAGGCCGCCCGCCAGGCCTGGGAGGAGCGGTGGCGCAACCTCCCCGGCCGGGAGCGGGCCAAGTACCTGTACCGGATCGCCCGGGCGCTCCAGGACCGCTCGCGCGAGTTCGCCGTGCTCGAGTCGATGGACGGAGGGAAGCCGATCAAGGAATCGCGGGACGTGGACCTCCCTCTGGCCGCGGCCCACTTCTTCTACTACGCCGGATGGGCGGACAAGCTCGACTACGCCTTTCCCGGCCGGGTTGCCCGTCCGCTCGGCGTGGCCGGCCAGGTCATCCCGTGGAACTTCCCCCTGCTGATGGCGGCGTGGAAGCTGGCCCCCGCTCTCGCCTGCGGCAACACGGCCGTCCTCAAGCCGGCCGAGACCACGCCGCTCACCGCCCTGCTGCTGGCGCAGGTCATCCAGGAGGTCGACCTTCCGCCCGGCGTGGTCAACATCGTGACGGGGGCCGGAGAGACCGGCGCGGCCCTCGTCGCGCACCCGGGCGTCGACAAGGTCGCCTTCACCGGTTCCACCGAGGTCGGCAAGGTCATCCGCCGGGTGGTGGCGGGTACGGGAAAGCGGCTCACCCTGGAGCTCGGAGGCAAGGCCGCCAACATCGTGTTCGACGACGCCCCGCTGGACCAGGCCGTCGAGGGGGTCGTCAACGGCATCTACTTCAACCAGGGCCACGTGTGCTGCGCGGGCTCACGGCTGTTCGTGCAGGAATCGGTGTTCGAGCTCCTCTTGGAGAAGCTGAAGGAGCGCCTCCAGACCCTTCGGGTGGGCGACCCGCTGGACAAGAACACCGACGTGGGGGCGATCAACTCGCGGGAGCAGCTCGAGAAGATCGAGGAACTCGTGGGGTCGGGGATCGAGGAGGGCGCCGAGATCTACCAGCCCGAGTGCGTGCTGCCGGAGCGGGGCTTCTGGTTCCGGCCCACGCTGTTCACCGGGGTGTCGCAGTCGCATCGGATCGCCCGGGAGGAGATCTTCGGCCCGGTCTTGTCGATCCTCACGTTCCGCACGCCCGACGAAGCCCTGGAGAAGGCGAACAACACGCCCTACGGGCTGTCGGCCGGCGTGTGGACCGAGAAGGGTTCGCGGATCCTGTGGATGACCCAGCGGCTGCGGGCCGGCGTGGTGTGGGCCAACACGTTCAACCGCTTCGATCCGTCCTCTCCCTTCGGCGGTTACAAGGAGAGTGGCTTCGGCCGGGAAGGCGGGTTGCACGGGCTGGAGCCGTACCTCGACTTCGACCGGGCGAACGGGAGACGGCGATGACGCCCGAGCGACTCGACGTCCGCAAGACGTACAAGCTGTTCGTGGGGGGCGCGTTTCCACGTTCGGAGTCCGGTCGTTCCTACCCGATCCACGACGGGAAGGGCCAGGTGCTGGCCCGGGCAGCGCGGGCCTCCCGCAAGGATCTCCGCGAAGCCGTGCGCGCGGCTCGGGCCGCTTGGAGGGGTTGGTCCGAGGCCACGGCGTCCAACCGCGGCCAGATCCTGTACCGCGTGGCCGAGTTGATGGAGGGCCGGGCCGATCAGTTCGCCCACGAGCTGGCCGGGCAGGGAACGAGGCGGCCGGAGCGCGAGGTCACGGCCGCCATCGACCGATGGGTGTGGTACGCCGGTTGGTCGGACAAGGTTCACCACGTGGTGGGGACGGTCAATCCCGTGGCCGGCCCCTACTTCGACTTCACCTTCCCCGAGCCGACCGGGGTGGTCGGCCTGGTCGCTCCGGAACAGCCCGCGCTCCTGGGGCTCGTTTCGCGCCTCGCCCCGATCATCGTCTCGGGAAACACCGCGGTGGTGGTGGCCAGCGAGGGGACGCCCCTCCCGGCGATCACCCTTGCCGAGGTGCTGGCGACCTCGGACGTCCCGGGTGGAGTGGTCAACGTGCTCACGGGACACAAAAAGGAGCTCGTCCCCTGGCTCGCCGGCCACATGGACGTCAACGCCATCGACCTGACCGGCGTGCCCGACCACCTGGTCCCGGAGGTGGAGGCGACGGCGGCCGAGAACGTCAAGCGAACGATCCGGGACGGGTCGCCGGACTTCTTCTCCGAGGCCGCCCAGAGCCCCTACGCCGTGTCCGCCTTCATGGAGATGAAGACGGTCTGGCACCCCATGGGCGCCTGACCCGGGCCAACGGGCGGCTCGCCTCCCCGGCCTGCCCCGCTGTGGAGATTTCGTTCGAGGAGATTCGGGCCTCGCGGCGGGCCCCGATCCGGGGGGTACCATTCGCCCAATGCCCCTGTACAAGGAACAAGGCGTCGTCCTGCGGTCGGTGAAACTGGGCGAGGCCGACAAGATCGTCACCATCCTGACCCAGTCCTCGGGCAAGGTCCGAGGGGTGGCCAAGGGCATCCGGCGGACCCAGAGCAAGTTCGGGGCCCGCCTGGAGCCTCTGACCCACGTCTCGTTGATGCTCTATCGGGGACGGGGAGCCTTCGACACCGTGACCCAGGCCGAGATCATCAGCCCCTTTCGGCGGGTCCGGGACGACTTCGAGACGATCGCCGCGGCCGAGACCATGGTCGAGGCCGTGGACCGGGTGGCCGAGGAGCACGAGCGCAACGTCCCGTTGTTCATGCTCCTGGTGAAGGGCCTCCGGGCCCTCGAGACGGGGCCCCGGGACGGCGCGGCGGTCGCGGAGAGCTTCGTGCTGAAGATGCTGTCCCTCTCCGGGTTCCATCCGTCGCTCTCGTCCTGCGCGGCCTGCGGCTCGCCCGGGCCGCTCCACTGGTTCTCCGCCGCCCAGGGCGGCGTCCGGTGTCGGAGCCGGCGGTCAGGTGGCTGGACGACCTGGCCCGCATCGACCTGGTGGCGGCGGGGGAGCTGACCCCCGACCGTGAGATCCGGCGGGAGGCCCGGTCCCTGCTGTACGGGTTCGCCGAGTTTCACCTCGACCGGCGGATCCGCAGCTTCAGCCTCCTGGCCCGCCAGCCCGCCCCCGCCCTGACCCCATGAGCTACCTCTCCGACCTCGACCTGGACCGCCTCCCCGAGCACGTCGCCATCGTCATGGACGGGAACGGCCGGTGGGCGAAGCAGCGCGGGCTGGCCAGGACGCAGGGGCACGAGGCGGGAGAGGAGGCGCTGTACGACGTCGTCCTGGGCGCCCTCGACATCGGCCTCGAGTGGCTCACCGTCTATGCGTTCTCCACGGAGAACTGGAACCGCCCGTCGTCGGAGGTCCGGTTCCTGATCAACTTCAACCGCACCCTTCTCCGGAAACGGCGCGACGAGCTCCACAAGCGCGGGGTGCGCATCCTGTTCACCGGTCGTCGCGACGACTGGCGCGTTCCCAAGTCGGTCCTCAAGGACATGGCCGATGCCGAGGAGCTGACGCGCCAGAACCGCCGAACCACTCTCAACATCGCCTTCAACTACGGAGGGCGCACGGAGATCGTCAGCGAGGAAGGTTGATCGGCGGGCGGGTGAGCCCGGATTCGATCTCCGCCCGCCTGTACCACCCGGACATGCCGGATCCAGACCTGCTGATCAGGACCGGCGGGGAGATGCGCATCTCGAACTTCCTCCTGTGGCAGGCTGCCTACTCGGAGCTATGGTTCACGCCCGTCTACTGGCCCGACTTCAATCGCGAACACCTCTACGAGGCGATCCGCGACTATCAGAAGCGAGACCGGCGGTTCGGCCGGGTCGAGGACGAGTAGCGAGCGTTTTCCCGGGCCGGGAGGCCGGGCGTATCATCCCGGTCTGGCCATGCTGTATTTCGCTTACGGCGCGAACATGGACCCCCACCACATGCAGCGCCGGGTCCCAGACGCCAGGTCGGTAAGCCCGGCCAGGCTCGACGGCTTCCGGCTCGCCTTCAACGTGTACTCCACTGAGTGGGAGGGCGGCGCTGCGAACATCGAGCTGGACGAGGGTGAACACGTGTGGGGGGTGCTATGGGAAGTCCCCGAGCATCAGGCCGGCGGGCTGGACGCATTCCAGGGGCACCCCACCTTCTTCCGGCGGGAGGACGTGGTGGCGAACGGACCGGATGGCCCGGTCGTGGCCTGGACGTACCGGGTGGCGCACCAGGAGGGGAGCTACGTTCGCCCCACGGACGAGTACCTGCGGCTGCTCCACTCTGCCGTCCGCTTGCACGGGCTGCCTCCGGAGGCCCTGGACATCGTGGACCGGGCGGCCCGGCCGCCGAAGCCGTCGATCTCGACCTGACCCGTCGCTAGGCGGCCGTGCGGAGGCCGGGGAACGAGGTGGCGACCTCGAGCCCGTAGAGGTCGGCGGCGTGCTCCACCCACTCCTCCAGCCCGGGCGAGGACAGGATGGCCACCGGCCTGGCCAGCTCGGCCCGCCAACCCAGGCTCCCCAGGACGTACTTGCCCCATCCGAGCACGAGGCCCCTCACGTAGCGATGAGGCGCGTTCGGGGCGACCGGTTCGAAATCGGGGAAGCGGTGGGCGTACAGGCCGCACTGGCAGGACCCGTCCGGCGCGCGATGGCCGGCGGGCCGGCCTCGCACCCACAACCCCAGGTCGGTCTTGAGGCAGGAGGCCTTCATGGCCTCCCATCGGGGCCAGATGGCCGGCCGGTACAACGACATGAGCACGGGCATCCCCTCGAGGTCGGTCCAGGCGTGCCACTCGCGATAGCCGGTCAACGGTTGGATGCCGTCGGGAACGCGCACGTCAGGCGCCGGTCGGCACGAGTGCGGGGTCGAGAACGGGCTCGGGAGCCGGGACGGGCTTCGGTTGGATCGCCGGCTCGACCACGGGCTCGATCTCGCCGACCTCCTCGATCTCACCGATGTTCATGGCGGGCTCCAGGTGGTCTTCAGGGGGCGATCCCAGGAGGTCCGTGGAGAGCGCTCGCTCTCCTCGGACCGAGGCTTACCCGGCCCCGCCGAAGGCCACACCTGTAACATGGCCCCACGCCAGCGGCCGCAGCCAGCGGCCGGGAGAGGAGCTTCCGTGGCCGACCTCATGGACGCCGTCATCTCCCTGGCCAAGCGCCGGGGTATCGCCTTCCAATCGAGCGAGATCTACGGTGGACTGCGCTCGTCCTGGGACTACGGCCCGCTGGGCGTGGAGCTGCGGCGCAACATCCGGCACGCCTGGTGGCGCTCCATGGTGCAGCTGCGTGATGACGTGGTGGGGCTGGAAGCCGCCATCATGATGTCCCCGCGGGTGTGGGAGGCCAGCGGACACGTGGCCGGGTTCTCCGATCCGCTCGTGGAGTGCCTGAACTGCCATCAGCGGTTCCGGGCCGACCACCTGCCCGGCTTCCACGCCCCGCAATCCGGCCACGAGCAGGACGAGAGCACCGTCGACATGGACCAGCGTCCCCGGTGCCCCAACTGCGGGCACGGGGATTTCACCCAGCCCCGGAACTTCAACCTGATGTTCAAGACCCACATGGGCCCCGTTGAGGACGAGGGGAGCGTCGTGTACCTGCGACCGGAGACCGCCCAGGGGATGTTCGTCGACTTTCGAACGGTGCAGCAGACCAGCCGGGCGAAGATCCCCTTCGGGATCGCCCAGATCGGCAAGTCTTTCCGCAACGAGATCACGCCGGGGAACTTCATCTTCCGGACCCGGGAGTTCGAGCAGATGGAGATGGAGTTCTTCGTGGAGCCGG
>VAYG01000034.1:26430-26874 GCA_005885015.1 Actinomycetota bacterium
ACGTCGACCTGGGCGTCCGCAAGGAGAACCTCCGGTTGCGCCCCCACGAGCCGGACGAGCTGGCCCATTACGCCAAGGCCGCCACCGACGTCGAATACGAGTTCCCGTTCGGGTGGAGCGAGCTCGAGGGGATCGCCAACCGCACCGATTTCGACCTCCGCCAGCATCAGGAGGCTTCCGGCGAGGACCTCACCTACTACGACCAGGAGAGGGATCTGCGGTACCTGCCGTTCGTCATCGAACCGGCGGTGGGCGTGGACCGGGCGCTCCTGGTCTTCCTCCTGGATGCATACAGGGTCGAGGAGGCCCGCACGGCGACGGGAGGCACGGAGCGGCGAACCGTGTTGGCCCTGCACCCGGAGCTGGCTCCGACGAAGGTGGCCATCCTCCCGCTGTCCCGGCACCAGGACCTCGTCCCGGAGGCTCGGAGGGTCCACGACCTGG
>VAYG01000027.1:0-1224 GCA_005885015.1 Actinomycetota bacterium
CCCTGCTGGCGGGTGGCCTGGTCAACCTCTTCTCGGACGACTGGCACGTGGCGATCCTGCATCGCGACGGTGGCGTGTTCGCACGAGCATCTGCGCCGACGGACGGGTCCGTGGCGGGGTTCGGGTCGCAGCTGGCCAGCCCGGATGGTCGAGTGGTCGTGTATGCGCTGGCCCGCCTTGGAGGACGCCGGACCACCACGATCTACGCGCTCCACCAAGGGGACAGTTCCGGAACGCCGATCTTCCAGGGCCGCGGGGTCGACTGGGTCTGCGCGTTCCCGCCCATGGGGTGGCGGGACGGACGGTGGCTCCTGTTCCGGCGACCGGACGGCTACACGGTGGCGATCGACACGAGTGGGCGGCGTTCTCCCGAGCCGGTCGATGCCCGCACAGCCCATCGCCTGTTCGACGCGAGCGCATCAGAGCTGACGCCGGCCTGATGCGCGCGCCATCCACGACGCCCGCTCGTACGTAATACTCCCGAGAGAATGGAAGCGCGGGGACGGCCCTGCGAGGAGGTCGCCCCGACGGGTCTGAGGTCTCAAAGGAGGTTGGACATCGTGATTCGACCACGCCTGTTCCTGCCAGGGATCGTTCTCGCGCTCATCGCCGCGGCTTGTGGGGGCGCAACGAAGTCGTCACCACCAGCGGGATCGACCGGCCAGACCGTCTCGGTGCGGATGGTCGCCGGTGTCGGCAACGTGTACACCGATGCCGCGGGGATGTCGCTGTACTCGCCGGCACAGGAAGCCAGCGGGAAGATCCTCTGCACGGGTCCGTGCACCAGCATCTGGATCCCGCTCTCGGCTCCCGCCGGCTCGCTCACGAAGAGCCCGGACGTGAAGGGCTCGCTGGGCGTCGTCACCCGGCCCGACGGGACCAGGCAGGTGACCATCGACGGGTCCCCCCTGTACCGCTTCTTCCAGGACACCGCCCCGGGTGACGTGAACGGGAACGGGGTCATGGACAGCTTCGGCGGCACGAGCTTCACGTGGCGCGTGGAGTCGACGGGGGGAACCTCCGGAGGGTCCCACGGTGGGTACGGCGGTGGATACGGCGGCTACAGCCCCTGAGCCGCGCCGCGAAGTTCTGATTCGATTCGGCGAACCACGCCACGGAGGGCGAGCTCGACCGGGTTCATTCACCCTCCGTGGCAGCGCCGGCCGGCGCTCCGCTTGACTTTCCCCTGGAAGCCTTGACCGCAGCGTCGGCCAGCACGTCCAA
>VAYG01000027.1:1271-5389 GCA_005885015.1 Actinomycetota bacterium
CCTCGCCGTTCATCATCGCCTCGCCGATCAGCGAGTCGAGCGAGTCCCCGTCCAGCTGCTTGGTCTCGCGATCCTTCACGAACTCCACCCCGACCATCGCCCCGACGCCGCGGACCTCGCCGATCTGCGGGACCTCCTGGGCGACCTGCTCCCACCGGGCCCGAAGTGTCTTGCCCACCTGCTCGGCCCGATCCAGCAGGCCTTCCTCCTCGATGACCTGGAGGACTGCGTTGGCCGCGGCGCACGCGACCGGGTTGCCCACGTAGGTCCCGCCGATGGCCGACGGGCCGGGCGCGTCCATGATCTCCCTGCGGGCCACCACCGCCGAGAGCGGGTAGCCGGCGGCCAGCGCCTTGGCCAGCACCACGATGTCCGGTTCGAACCCGAAATGCTCGGAGGCAAGGAACCGGCCGGTCCGGCCGCATCCCGTCTGGACCTCGTCGGCGATCAGCAGGATCCCGTGGTCACGGCATAGCCTGGCCAGCCCCTGGAGGAAGTCCGGCGTCGGTACCACGAACCCGCCCTCGCCCTGGATCGGCTCGACGACCGCCGCGGCCACCGACTTCGGGTCGACCACGGTCACGAAGGCCCGCTCGATGGCCTCCAGGGCGATCCGGCCCACCTCTTCGGGGTGGGCGCTCCGGTACGGATACGCGTAGGGGAGTCGGTAGATCTCCGGAGCGAACGGCCCGAACCCCTGCTTGTAGGGCTTGTGCCTGCTGGTCAGCGACATGGCCAGCAGGGTTCGCCCGTGGAAGCCGCCCTCGAAGCAGAGGATGGCCGGGCGGCCGGTCGCGGCCCGGGCGAACTTCACCGCGTTCTCGACGGCCTCTGCGCCGGCGTTGAACAGCGCCACCTTCCCGTCCCTCATCCCGGTGAGGGCCACCAGGCGCTCGGCGAGCTCGACGTAGGGCTCGTACGGGATGACGGAGAAGTCCGTATGGGAGACCCGCGCGGCCTGCCTCTGAACTGCCTCGACCACCTTGGGGTGTGAGTAGCCGACCAGCTGGCAGCCCAGGCCGCCGGAGAAGTCGAGCATGGTGTTGCCGTCGACGTCCGTGATCCGAGCTCCCGCGCCGTGATGGATGACGGCCGGAACGTGGATGTCCAGTGGGTCGCACACCACCCGTGACTTGCGCTCGAGGATCGCCGCGGACCTCGGCCCGGGGATCGTTGTGGCCATGTCGATCGCCTTGCCCATCCAGGAACGACCTCCCTCATCGCGTCAGCGCGCGGCGGGAAAAGCCGAGCGGTCCGGCCCCGCGAGCCTACACGAGCGGATCTGGGGCTCCCGAGTTGACAGATGAGTGAGTGCTCACTCACAATGAGTGAACACTCACTCATCCGGGGCCGGAGGGCTGGGCCCCCTCGAGTTCGAAGGGAGCCTTCTCATGGCGCAAGTGATCACGGCCGAGCGCCCGGCAGCCGATCGGACCGATCGGCGCAAGTGGTGGGTCCTGGTGGCCATGGTCTTCGGCCTCTTCATGCCGATGCTCGACAACCTCGTGGTCAACGTGGCCCTCCCGACCATCCAGCGACAGCTTGGAGCGGGCGTCTCGGGCCTCCAGTGGATCATCGACGCCTACACGCTGACCTTCGCCTCGTTCATGCTCACCGGCGGGGCGCTGGGCGACCTGTACGGGCGGCGGCGCTTCTTCATGGGCGGTCTGATCACGTTCACCATCGGCTCTCTGCTCTGCGCACTCTCGCAGTCGATCGGCCAGCTCGTGGCGTTCCGGGCGCTCCAGGGGCTGGGGGCCGCCATGCTGCTCCCCGGATCGCTGTCCATCATCACGGCCACCTTCAGCGGCCGGGAGCGCGGCTCCGCCATCGGCATCTGGGCGGCCATGTCGGGCCTGGCCATCGCGATCGGCCCTGTCATCGGCGGGTTCCTGGTCGAGCACGTGTCCTGGCAGAGCATCTTCTGGATCAACGTTCCGATCGGGGCGATCGGCCTGACGATGACGGCCCTGGTGGTCCGGGAGTCGCGCGATCCCAGCAAGTCCCGCCGGCTGGACCCGGCCGGCCTGATCACCGGGACGTCTGGGCTGTTCTTCCTCGTGTACGCGCTGATCGAGGGCAACGCGCGGGGGTGGACTGACGGGCTGATCCTCGGGGGGTTCGCGCTCTCGGCGGTCCTGCTGGCGGTGTTCTTCTACATCGAGTCGCACCGCGAATCGCCGATGCTCCCACTGTCCTTCTTCCGCATCCCCACCTTCGCCGCGGCGAACATCGAGGCGGCGGCGGTGTTCTTCGCCATGTTCGGCACCGTGTTCTTCCTCACGCTGTATCTCCAGAACGTCGAGGGGTATTCGCCGGTGGCCGCCGGCATCCGGCTGTTCGCCTTCTCGGTGGTCATCCTGGTCGTGGCTCCCCTCGCCGGACGGCTGTCCGACCGGTTCGGCTCCCGGTGGTTCATGACCATTGGGCCACTGATCGCCGCCGGCGGCATGGGCCTGATGCTCCGAACGGACGTGGGCTCCTCGTACGCCACGGTGATCCTTCCCTCGTTCCTGGTGCTGGCCGCGGGCATGGCCCTGACGATGACCCCGATGACCGCGGCGGTCATGGGTTCCGTCCCCACCAGGAACGCCGGCGTGGCCTCGGCCGCCACGAACACCAGCCGGGAGATCGGCGGGGTGTTCGGCATCGCCCTCCTCGGCGCCATCGTCACGTCAGCCTTCAAGCGGGGATTCCTCGCCCGTCTCACGGAGACCGGCCTGTCCCGCGCCCAGGCCACGTCGATCGTATCCAAGGCCGGGGCCAGCGCCGCCGCCGGCAACGCTCAGTTGGGGACCGACGGCGCCGCGCTGACGCAGGCCGTGCAGAACTCCTTCGTCCACGCCATCCACATCGGGATCCTGGTGTCGATCGGCTTCCTGATCCTGGCCTCCATCGTCTCGGCGCTCTTCGTCCGGAGCCACGTGGGCAACCACGACGAGGAGGCCGCCGCGAATGGCCACTGACGAGATCATCGGAACCCGGGACCACATCCTGGCCGCGGCCCAGGAGCTCATCAGGGACCGCGGCCTGAAGGGGGCCACGACCAGGGCCATCGCGGAGCGAGCGGGGTGCGCCGAGGGAAGCATCTACCGCTACTTCCCGGACAAGCACGCCCTCATCCACGAGATCGTCCGGGCCAGCTTCCCGGAGTTCCTGGCCCTGGTGGAGACGCTGCCCGATCGGGCCGGGACGGGAACGGTTCGCAGGAACTTGGAGCAGATCGCCGTCGGCGCCCTCGGCTTCTACCGCTTGATCCTCCCTATCGTGTTCGGAGCGATGGCCGACCGCGAGCTCCTCGAGGAGCAGCGGCGCCATTTCGCCGAGCGAAAGGTCGGGCCGATGAAGTTCATCGGGTCGATCGCCGCCTACCTCGCCAGCGAGAGGCGGCTGGGCCGCGTCTCGGACCGGGCGGCCCCGGAGCACGCGGCCCGGCTCCTCCTGGGGGCGTGCTTCAGCCAGGCGTCGATCGAGGCCCTCCTCGGCGATGAGGCCCGGACGGCGAGCGACGAGCAGTTCGCTCGCGACATGGTGCGGACCCTGATGGAGGGAGTGGAACCGCGGGAGCTGCGGAAGGGAGCGGTCAAGTGAGCGAGCTCATCGAAGCGGTCGATGACATCAGCTTCGTTGTGAAGGGAGGAGAGGTCTTCGGCTTCCTCGGCCCGAACGGGGCGGGGAAGACCACGACCATCCGCGTTCTGGTCACCTTGCTGGCCAAGACCTCGGGCCGGGCACTGGTGGCCGGCCACGACGTCGACCGCGAGCCCGAGGAGATCCGCAAGCTGATCGGCTACGCCGGCCAGTTCATCGGTATCGACATCGACCTGACCGGCCGGGAGAACCTCATCCTCCAGGGCCGGCTGCACGGGATGAGCGCGGCGGACGCCGGCCGGCGAAGCGAGCTGCTGCTGGAGATGTTCGGGCTCACCGACGCAGGCAACAAGCGAGCCGGAGCGTACTCGGGTGGGATGCGCCGCCGGCTGGACCTGGTCCAGGCCCTGGTCCACGAGCCACCCCTGCTGTTCCTCGACGAGCCCACGACGGGCCTCGATCCCCAGACGCGGAACGCGCTGTGGCGGCACCTCGAGGAGCTCCGGGCCGGCGGCACGACGATCTTC
>VAYG01000027.1:5408-5948 GCA_005885015.1 Actinomycetota bacterium
GAAGAGGCCGACCGGCTGTGCGACCGGCTGGCGATCATCGACCACGGGAAGATCGTCGTGTCGGGCGAGCCGGCCGAGCTCAAGGCCGGCGTGGGCGGCGACGTCGTCACGGTGGCGCTCCCGGAGGGGACGGACGTCGCTCTGGTCGAGCGGGCCAAGCGGGCGGTGGCCGGCTTCCCGGGCGCCGGAGAGCCCACCACGTTCGATCACTCGGTTGCCGTTCCCGTGAAGGACGCGGGGCGGTCCCTGTCGGAGATCGTGCGCAGGCTGGACGAGGAGGGCGTTCCCATCGCCCAGCTCTCGTTCACAACCCCAACGTTGGACGAGGTCTTCCTGAAGTACACCGGGGAGCGGATGCGGGTGGAGGAGACCGGCCACGCCCAGAGCTCCATGTTCGCTTCCATGCGAAGCAGCGGACGGAGGACATGATCATGGCGAGGACGATGCAGACGACCGAGGTCGCCGAGGCCCCCCACTACCGGCCCGGCGCAGCCCCCGCGGGAAACACGGTGACCCGCCTGATCGCGGAGTCCACGGCCA
>VAYG01000027.1:6001-12272 GCA_005885015.1 Actinomycetota bacterium
CTTGGGCAGTTCCCCCAGTTCCAGACGCTGGGGTACTCGAGCTATCTGATGTTCTTCGTCCCCAGTGTGCTCACCATGACCACCCTCACCTCGGCGTTCCAGTCCGGGATGGGGATGGTGGCCGACCTGGAGCAAGGGATGCTCGACAAGTTCCTGATCAGCCCGATCCACCGGTCCAGCGTGCTGATCGGCAAGGTCATGGCCGACGCGTCTCGGATGGTGATGCAGGGAGCGCTGATCCTGGTCGTGGCGGTCCTGATGGGGGCCCGGATCAAGACCGGGATCGTCGGCGCCGTGGTCATGCTGGTCCTCGCGGCGTGCTTCGGGATCGTCTGGGCCGGCCTGTCGAACATCGTCGCCCTGCGCACCAAGAACTCCGAGATGACCATGATGATCGGCATCCTGCTGACCTTCCCGCTGCTGTTCCTGTCGACCGCGATGATGCCGGCCGCGTTGCTGCCGAGCTGGCTCGGCACCGTCGGGAAGCTCAATCCGGTGACCTATGTGATCAACACGGCCCGCCAGTTCATGAACTTCGGTTATGCCTGGGCCGAGCTCGGCAAGGCGCTCGGGATCATCGCCGTGGTCGGGCTGTTCACCCTGACCGGGGCGACGCGGGCGTTCCGCAAGGCCACCTCGTAGGGGCTCCTTCCGGGAGGAAGGCCCGGCACGTGACCGCCCGGCCGACGCTGTTCACGATCGGCCACGGCACGCGGCCGATGGAGGAGTTCCTGGACATCCTTCGCCCCGCGGGCATCCGCCGCCTGGTCGACGTCAGGACCGCCCCAGGATCGCGGAAGCACCCCCAGTTCGGACAGGACGCCCTCGCGGCCAGTCTGGCGGCGCAAGGCATCGAGTACGTCTGGCGCAAGGACCTCGGCGGCTGGCGGAAGCCGCGGGCCGGATCGCCCCATCGCGCCCTGCGCTCACCCGGGTTCCGCGGGTACGCCGACTACATGGACACACCCGAGTTCGATCCAGCTGTTCGCTGGCTGATGGAGACATCCGCCGCTTCGCCGACCGTCTTCATGTGCGCCGAGACCCTGTGGTGGCGATGCCACCGGCGGCTGCTGGCGGACGCGCTCACCGCTCGAGGGTCGCAGGTCATCCACCTGATCGGGCCGGGCAAGCAGGAAGAGCACCGGTTGCACCCGGTGGCGCGGGTGGAGGGTTCGAGGGTCGTCTACGACCGCGAGGCGCCCGAGCAGCTCGGCCTGGCCACCTGACTCGGTTGCTCCACTTGTTTCACACTCCGAGCCGGCGGAAGCGGTCAAGGGCCGCGCCGAAGGCATCGAGCGGCTCCATGAGCTCCCCCAACACCCCATAGAGCTGGTCATAGCCCTGGGGCGCCGATCCGAGTCGGAGCCGCTCCGCCCGGCGCTCGGACTCTCGGAGAGACCGGGCGCATCGATCCCAGACGTCGGTCACTTCCTCCCGGCGCCAGGCCGCCATCGAGGCCTCCGCCTGGCTCAGACCTTCTTCGAACCCGGCCAGGGCCTCCGCCAGCGGGACGCCGGAACCCCGTCCCCGGGGGGCCGCGGCGGCGAGGGATTCCTTCCCGCCCTCTACGGCTGCCAGCGTTCGGCCGAACGCGCCGAACGCGGCCCGAAGCTCCGGGTTGACGCTCATCCGCGATCGCCGCCGAATCGCCACCGGCGCTCAGTCTAGGCGGGGGATGAGATCGTTCCGCTTGTGGGTAGAATCCGATCCGTTGTCCGATCGAGTCGTCGTCCGCATCCCCGCTTCCACCAGACACGTGGCCCTCGTGCGAGCCACGGCAACTTCGCTGGCCGCGCTGCTCGACTTCACCTACGACCGCCTGATGGACCTGCACATCGCCATCGACGAGATCTGCTCGCGCATCCTGGCCACCTCGGCGCCCCCGGCCACGCGGCTGGAAGTCACGTTCCACGTCGAGGACGGAGGGCTCCGCATCGAGGCCAGCGGCGACTCCCCACTCGGCACCAAGGCGCCGTTTCTCACCTCCTGGTCAAAGTCCATCCTTGACTCGGTGACCGACCGCATCGAGGTGCAGGATCTCGACGGCGTCGCCTGCGCCGTCTTCTCCGTGGCGAAGGGGTGAGCGGGCTGCCCTCACAGGGACGGCATCAGCAACTGCCCAAGCCCGAGGTGAAGCGCCTGTTCCGGGAGCTCCGGAAGAGCGGCGACCACGACATCCGCAACCGGCTGATCGAGTCCCACCTCGGTCTGGTGGAGTATCTGGCGCGGCGCTTCGCCGGCCGAGGCGAGCCCCTCGACGACCTGGTCCAGGTCGCCACCATCGGCCTGGTCAAGGCGGTGGACCGGTTCGATCCCCACCGGCAGGTGGAGTTCTCCACCTACGCAACTCCAACCATCGTCGGGGAGCTGAAGAGGCACTTCCGAGACAAGGGATGGGCTGTCCGGGTCCCCCGGCGGCTCCAGGAGCTGAACCTCCGGCTGGGGTCGGTGATCAGCCAGCTCACCCAGGACCTCCAACGCTCGCCTACGGTCGCCGAGATCGCCCGAGCCTCCGAGGCGACCGAGGAGGAGGTACTCGAGGCGCTCGACTCGGCCCACGCCTACAGCCTGATCTCCCTCGACGCTGGAGCCGACCGAGAGGGGCTCTCCTACCACGAGCAGATCGGATACGTGGACGAGGGATTGGAGGCGCTGGAAGATCGGGTGAGCGTGGGCCCATTGCTGAAGCTGCTCCCTCCCAGGGAGCGACGGATGCTTCACCTGCGGTTCTTCAAGGGCATGACGCAGAGCGACATCGCCGAGGAGCTGGGGATCTCGCAGATGCACGTGTCGCGGCTCCTGGCCAAGACGCTCGCGTCCCTCCGGGAAGCCCTGGAGGACCGGGAGCGAGAAGAGGAAGGCTGACCGTGCGCCGGCTCCTGCTCGTGTCGAACACCAACGCGCACCGTGTGACCGCGTACGGGCGCGACGTGATCGCCCGGGCCCTGGCCGCGGAGTTCAAGCTGGACGAGGTGCAGACCGCCCGCCCGGGCGACGCCATCGACCTGGCCCGGGAGGCCGCGCTGGACGGCATCGACGTGGTGGCGGCGCTGGGGGGCGACGGCACAGTCAACGAGGTGGCCAACGGCCTGGTGGGGAGCGATGCCGCCCTGGCCATCGTCCCGGCCGGGATGGCGAACGTGTTCGCCCGATCTTTGGGGATCCCGGCCGACCCGGTGGAGGCCACCGGGTGGCTGCTGGAGCACGCGCGGGACGCGCCGCGGCAGGTCTCGCTCGGCCGGGCCGGAGACCGCTACTTCCTGGTGAGCTGCGGGGTCGGGTTCGACGCCGCCATCGTCCGTGAGGTGGAGCGGCGGCAGCTGCTGAAGCGGCGGGCGGGCGACTGGTTCTTCGTCTGGACGGGGCTCAGGGTGTTCTTCCGTGGCTACGACCGGCGGCGCCCGCACCTGTCCCTGTCGTGGGGGCCGGCCGAGGACGAACATCGCGACGGCCTGTTCCTGGCCATCGTGCAGAACACCTCGCCCTACACCTTTCTCCGATCGCGCGCGCTGCGCCTGTGTCCCGATGCCGAGCTCGAAGCGGGCTTGGACTGCATGGCCCTGGACAGCCTCAAGACGAGGGTCGCCCTGCGGGTCGTCGGGTCCGCGTTCAGGTCGGGCCGGCACGAGCGGTTCCGCCACGTCACGTACGTGCCCGACCGGAGGCGATTCGAGGTGTCGAGCCAGCCTCCTTTGCCCGTGCAGGTGGACGGGGAGTACATCGGGGAGCACGAGCTCCTCGTGATCGAGTCCGCGCCCTCGGTCCTCAACGTCCTGTACTGACTCCGGGCGGCGACCGCCCCGGCCGTCATGGACGGAACCGGTTGCGGATGGGAACGGCCATGGCGGGGTCGTTCGTCGCCACCGCGTCGACCCCCATGTCGAACAATCGCTCCACGGCATCGGGATCGTCCACCGTCCACGCGCCGACCCGGATCCCGTCCCCGTGCGCCGCTTCGACGAACGCGAGACCCGCCTCATACAGGGCGGGCGCCTGGGGAAGGACGAGGTCGTGGCCCATGTTCCTCGCGTACACGAGGGCGGCCCAGGGATCGATCAAGGCGCTGGTGATGAAGCCGGTGGGAACCGTGGGGTCGATCTGCTTGGCCCGCTCGATGGATAGCCAGTTGAACGACGTGATCACCAGCGGACCGGGAAAGCCCTGGGTCACCGCCAGGGCCAGGGTGGCCTCCACAGCCTCCTCGCGCGGGGAGTCGAAGGACTGCTCCTCCGGGAGGTTCTTGATCTCTACGTCCAGCCCCGCTCGTCCCGACAGGGCCTCGAGCGCTTCGGCGAACGTGGGGACGGGCGTTCGTTCGCCCACCCCCCGCGAGGCGTCGAGCCGGCGAAGGTCGGACAGGGACGTCCGGCTGACCGCGCCGGCGCCGTCGGTGGTCCGGGACAGGTCGATATCGTGGAGGACGACGGGAACGCCGTCCGCGGTCATCCGCACGTCGAGCTCGATGAAGTCGGCCCCGGCCTCGGCGGCAGCAAGGAACGCCGGCAGAGTGTTCTCCGGGTGTGTCGAGGAGGCGCCGCGATGCGCCACCACCGCGGGCCAGATTTGTCGATCGAACTTCGACGGACCCATTGTGTGCGCCGGAAGTGGCTCAGTATAATCCGCGCTTCGCGTGCCCGTATCCGGCTTTCGGGGAACGACTGACGGGACGGCACGCCCAGACGACGATCCGGCATCGGCCGGGGAGTGGTGGCCGGGCCTCGCGAGGGGGGGGTTCGCTCTTGGACTGGGTCCACCGCGCTCGTTGCAGGAACGAAGACCCCGAACTGTTCTTCCCCATCGGCACCGCCGGTCCCGCCGCCACCCAGATCGCCATGGCCAAATCGATCTGCATGCAGTGCGAGGTCCGGATGGAGTGCCTGGAGTGGGCCATGACGACGGGTCAGGACGCCGGCGTCTGGGGTGGGCTGTCCGAGGAAGAGCGGCGCGCCCTTCGCCGAGCCCGCCGGCGCGGTGAGGCCGTTCGGGTGGCCGTGCCGGGCTAGACCCGGCTCGACGGACAGAGGTTGCTCACGGGGCAGATCTCGCAGCGCGGCGTGGGCGCCTTGCACACCTGCCGACCGTGCTCGATCAGCACGTAGGTGAAGGGGAACCAGTCCCGCTTCGGGATCAGCTTCATCAGGTCCTGCTCGACCTTGTCCGGGTCGGTGTTCATGGTGAAGCCGAGGCGCTGGGCCACCCGCCGGACGTGGGTATCCACCGCGATGCCGGCATCGTGGTCGCGCCGGTGCCGCTCCGGGTAGGAGTTGCCCTGAACGATGTTGGCGGTCTTGCGAGCCACGCCCGGTAGGGTCACCAGCTCCGCCATGGCCTCCGGGACCCGTCCCCCGAACTCATCGACGATCTTTCGGGCGGCCCCACGGATCGACTTCGCCTTCTGGTTGAAGAACCCGGTGGGCCGGATGTCCGCGGCGAGCTCGGACTCGGGCAGGGCGAGGTAGTCCTGGGGTCTCCGGTACTTCTGGAACAGGGTCGCGGTGACCTGGTTGACCCGCTCGTCGGTGCACTGAGCCGAGAGGATCGTGGCCACGAGCATCTCCAGCGGATTGGAGAATCGAAGCGCCACTCGGGCGTCCGGGTACGCCTTCTTCAGCCGCTGGATGATCTCCGGTGCGCGCTCCTCGACCGGGCTGCTCCTGGTGAGCTTCGCCGCAGCTTTCGTCGTTCGGCCCGGCATCATGCGTCCCCGGATGTCTCCTCCACGACGGCGATGACGTCGCCCTCCTGCACCACGCTCCCCTCGCCGACCGCGACCACCCGGACGGTGCCGCCGACCGGTGACTGAACCGGGATCTCCATCTTCATGGACTCCAGGATCACCACCGTGTCCCCGGCCGAGATGGCCTGCCCCTGCGACACCAGGACCCGCCACACGTTGGCGGCCATCTCCGCGATGACGGAAGTCACCCGGCGATCCTAGGGCGCCCGGAGGGCCGACCGATCGGGCTCGGGCGGCAAGGAGAGGATGGAGCGTGCCACGTCCGGCTCGGCCACCTCCCGCCCAGCCGAACGGACGATCGCCACCGCGGCCTCGACCAGCTCGCCGTTGGAGGGAGCCATGTCGCCCGAGGGTACGTAGAAATTGTCCTCGAACCCGACCCGCACGTTCCCGCCGAGCGACGCCGCCGCCTCGACCATCCGCCACTGCTCACGGGAGACCGCGATGACGCCCCAGGTCGAGCCCTCCGGCACCACGCTCGCCATGTGCCGGAGGTTGCTCGCCGTGGCCGAGATGCCACCGAGCACGCCGTGG
>VAYG01000027.1:12417-22864 GCA_005885015.1 Actinomycetota bacterium
GCTGAACACGAAGGCCTTCCGCCCGGACGAGTACTTCGCGTAGTTCATGGAGCCCATGTTCAAGGCGCCGATCTCGGGCCTCAGGGCCGTGATGTGGCCGACCCGCTCGGCCATGGGCAGCCCCACCCATCCCGTCGAGAAGTTCACGATGATGTCGGGCACATCGGCCAGGATCGCCTGGGTGATGGCGCGGTAGTGATCCGGCGAGACGGTCGGCCTGCCGCTGGGCTCCCGGGCGTGGATGTGGACCATCGCAGCCCCGGCGTCGCGGGCCCGGCGAACCTCGGCCGCGTACTCCTCGGGTGTGTAGGGGATCCCGGGACACTGGGCCTTGTCGGCCACGGCCCCGGAGACGGCGCAGGTGATCACGCAGTGATCGGCCGGGCTCACGGTCTCCGAAGGATACGCGCAGCCCGCTCCGTCACGTCCTCACCTCACACGGGGAGCACGCCGTGCTTCCGCCACGGCCGCTCCACCCGCTTGGTCTCGCCGATCTCCAGACCGCGGACGATGACCGACCGCGTGTCGGCCGGATCGATCAGGTCATCCAGGAACGACCACCCGGCGGCGATGTGGGCACCGATCTGCTCGCGCACCCCGGCCACGAGCTGGTTGCGAAGCGCGGCGCGGGCGGCCTCGTCCCCCGCCGCCTCGATCTGGCCCCGGAAGATGATGTTCACCGCGCCCTCCGGACCCATCACGCTGATCTCCGCGGTCGGCCACCCAACGATCAGGTCGGGCTCGTAGGCACGCCCGTTCATGACGTAGTACCCGGCCCCGTACCCCTTCCGGAGCACCACGGTCACCTTGGGGACCGTGGCTTCCGCCACCGCGAACAGCATCTTGGCGCCGTGGCGGATGATCCCCTGCTTCTCCACGGCGGAGCCGACCATGAATCCCGGACAGTCCATGAGGAATACCAGCGGGATGTTGAACGCGTCGCACAGCCAGACGAACCGGGCCGCCTTGTCTGCCGCGTTCACGTCGAGGGCGCCTCCCAGCATCAGGGGCTGGTTGGCCACGATGCCCGCGGGTCTCCCCCCGAACCGGGCGAACCCGGTCACGAGGTTTCTGGCCCAATCAGGCTTCATCGGCAGGAATTCCCCATGGTCGGCGATGGAGGCGATCACCGCCCGCACGTCGTAGGCCTGGCGGGGATTGGCGGGAACAACGTCGTAAAGATCGTCGCACCGCCGGTCCGGCGGGTCATCGGATCCCGCAATGGGGGGCCGGTCGAGGTTGGAGGACGGGAAGTACGAGAGGTAGCGGCGGATGATCCGGATGCACTCCTCGTCCGACTCCACCTCCAGGTCTGCCACCCCGCTGATGCTCGTATGGACCTGGGACCCACCCATCTCCTCGGCGGTGACGTCCTCGCCGACCGCCGCCTTGACCAGGGGCGGACCGCCCAGGGCCAAGTGCGAGGTGCCTTTCACCATCGGAACGAAGTCGGCGAGCCCCGGGATGTAGGCGGTCCCGGCGGCGCCCGGGCCCATCACCGCGGCGACCTGGGGCACCACGCCGCTCATGTGGACCTGCTCGCGGAACAGGTCGCCGGTGCGGGCAAACATCGAACCGGCGGCCTCCTGGATGCGCGCGCCCGCCGAGTCGATGAGCCAGACGATTGGGATGCGCTCGCGGAGCGCGAGCTCGCGGATGCGGGTGGCCTTCAGCTCCCCCACCATGCCGATCGATCCGGCCATGACCGTGAAGTCGTAGGCGATCAGGGCCACCCGCCGTCCGTCGATGCGGCCGACGCCGGTCACACACCCGTCGGCCGGAGTGACCTTTCCCTGCATGGCGGGCACCGAGGATTGGTGGTGCGCCAACAGGGAGAGCTCGGTGAAGGAGGCGTCGTCGAAAAGGACAGCCAGCCGCTCCCGGACGGTGAGCTTGCCCTGAGCGTGTTGCTTGGCGATCCGGTCGGGGCCGCCCATCTGCAGGAACTGGGCCTTGCGTGCGGCGAGGGCCTCGGCGTGACCCCTCAGGTCCGGGCCCTCGTAGGTGTAGACATGGGACGCGGGCGAGTCGGATTCCGGATCGCGGCCGCGCGAAGGGGCCATAAGTGTCCTCCTCGGGGCCCTTCGCCGGGAGCTCGCCCCCCGATGCCTGCCCGGGCCCGCCGGCGATGACTGTATCGCTCGAGCGGCCGCCGGCGAGCGAGCCGCTACCCGCGCTCCGAGGCCGGCGAGGCGAACAGGTCCTGGCCCCTGCCGGCGAGCGCGTCGTGGACGCGTTCCAGCGCGATCCCGGCAGCGGCCCAGATCGGGAAGTAGTCCGGCCGGATCAGGCCGTGTACGTGGCGCTTCGCGAAGGAGTAGTCCCACGGCGCCCGGCCGAGTGCCGCCCGCAGGAGGGTCCCGGACGCGTACTCGACGCCGAGGAACCCCAGGCCGTACGCGAGAGCCCGGACGAGCAGGGGTAGATCGCGGACCGCGTCGTGCAGCGGCTCGTACAGGGGCGCGCAGAGGCCGTAGACGGGAAACATCCAGACGCTGCTCCTGGAGGGGAGCCGGGGATCCCGGTATCGGAAGAAGTCGTGGGCCCCGGTGAAGAGGACCTCGGCGCACCAGCCCACCAGGCCATACACAACGAACCGACCCCGCTTGGTGGGGACGACGAACCGGCCGCCGGGACCCTGGCCTGTCATCGTCCCGTCCAGCTCGGGGGCCGCTTCTCCAGGAATGCGCTCACACCCTCGGCCACGTCCTCGCTCTGGAGGCAGACGGTGAGCATGGCGTTCAAATAGCCCATCGCGGCGTCCAGCCCCATGTCCTCCGACCGCCAGAACGACTGCTTCCCCAGCCGAACGGCCAGCGGCCCCTTCGCCGCCACCACACCGACCAGCTCGTCGATCGCGGCGTCCAGCTCGGGACGAGGCACCGCCCGGTTGATCAGACCGATCCGCTCGGCCTCCGATGCCGAACAGCGCCTCCCGGTGAGCAGGAGCTCCATCACGGCCTTGCGCGAGACGTCGCGGCGGATGACGGCGCTGGCCATGAAGGGCCACAGCCCCAGGTCGGCCTCCGGGGTCCCGAAGCTCGCGTCGTCTGCCGCGATGGCCAGGTCGCTGGCGGCCACCAGCCCCAGGCCCCCGGCCAGGGTCACCCCGTTCACCCTGGCGATCACCGGGAGGGGATGCCGGACCAAGGCGAGGTACAGGCGGGCGATCTTCCCGCGGAGGTCGTGCCGGTCGGCGCCGCCCTCGCCGGGCGCCATCGTGTCCTTCAGGTCGGCTCCGGCGCAGAACGCCCGGTCGCCCGCACCGGTCAGGACGACGCATCGGACCCCGTCCCCTCGACCGGCTCGGGCCAGGCCCTCGAGCAGCCCGTCGATCACCTCGTCGTTCAACGCGTTGCGCCGGTCGGGGCGGTCGATGGTCAGCCACGCGGCCGCCCCCCGGATCTCGAACCGAACATCCCCCTGGCCCACGCGGGGAAGCGTACGGGTACCGAACCGGGGATGTCGATCGAGAAACCGGGGGAGCGGAGGGGGAAGGTCAGGCCTTGCCCGGAGCGAGCCGCTTGCCCCGGTAGTTCGGGAAGCTCAGGTTGGCGTGCTGCCAGCACGTTGAACCGAGGTTGTAGATCGAGAGCTTGGTCGAGCACCCGGGAGCCGCGCAGGTACGGCCGGTGCTCGACGTCGGCGAGGGGGCCGGGACCTTGCCCGGGCGGCTGCCCTTCATGTCCACTCAGATATTCGCGTAGGAGGGCCGAGTGGTTTTCCCCGAGCGATGAAAGGATTGTTGAGATCGAGCCCGGCCGGCCCGGCCGGCTCGCCCGGAGGGCCTCCCTAGCCCGACTTGGGCGGCGTCCCCTCACCCGGGCCCCGGGTGCGCCACTCGCTCCTGAGGGCCACCTTGATCCGCCAGAGGAGCGGCTGGGGAGCCTCGGACCGGCACTTCGTCCTCACGATCTCCTTCAAGCGGCGCTGGAACTCCGCTCGCTCGAAGCACGGAGGGCAGTCCGCGAGGTGGTCGGCGAGGAGGGATGCCCGACGGTCGTCGAGCTCCCCGTGCAGGTAGTGCTCGATCTCCCCGAGCACCTCTTCGCAACTAATCTCTGACAAGTCCACGCTCCCGAACTACGTCCCACAACCGTTTCTCCAACGCCTTTCTTCCTCGGTGCAGTCGGGACATCACCGTCCCGATGGGAACCCCGGTGATCTCGGCGATCTCCTTGTAGCTGAACCCCTCCACGTCGGCCAGCATGACGGCGATCCGGAATTGCTCGGGCAAGGAAGACAGGGCCTGCTGGACGTCCTCGTCGGGCAGCGACTCGAGGACGGAGGTCTCCGCCGAGGGCTCCAGGCCCCCCTCCGCCATCTTCGAATAGAGGTACCAGTCCTCGACCTGGTCGTCGGAGATCGTCTGGGGCTCGCGCTGGCGCTTCCGGTAGCTGTTGATGAACGTGTTGGTCAGGATGCGGTACAGCCAGGCCTTCAGGTTCGTCCCGGGCTCGAACTGGTGGAAGCCCCGGTAGGCCCGGAGGAAGGTCTCCTGCACCAGGTCTTCGGCGTCGGCGGCGTTGCGGGTCAACCGGAACGCGGCCGAGTAGAGCCCGGGCAGCATCGGGAGGGCCTCGGCTTCGAACCGGGCCTCGAGCTCTTCGTCGCGCTTGGCCGCTTCAGCCTTGCTCATTGACCGTCCAGGCATGGTACCCGCTTGGGCCGGAGGCGGAGCCGGCGCCCCAGGGTCAAGAGGCGAGCGGCACACGTCGATCGCCCTGAGGGGGAAATCAGGCGGGAAGATGTACCGTAGTAGAGCGTCGCAGATTCAGCCGATCTGATATCCAAAGGATCTCCATGGCCAACCGGAACGAGAACGAGCGGCGGGGCCGTGGCCGCTGGCAAGGGTTCGATCTTGGCGGCGGCTCGGGGCAGTCCGGCCGCAACCCCTGGCGCTTCTCGATCTTCTACGTGATCGCAGCGCTCCTGCTCATCTTCGTGTTCCGGGGGCTGGCCACCCCCGGTCCATCACGGGTTCCCCTGAACCAGTTCTTCAGCCAGCTCGGGAATCACCAGGTCAAGTCGGTGTCGATCTCGAGCGGGGGGCTCGATTGGACCACGAAGGGCGGCCAGCATTTCACAGCGACGCTCCCGCCCAACTACGACACCTCGGAGCTGGTGAACACGACGCTGCCGAAGGAAGGGGTTCAGTTCACGGGTGAGCAGCCCAGTGCGCTGACGTCGCTGCTGTTCCAGTGGATCCTGCCGTTCGCCGTTCTCGCCCTGATCTGGGTGTTCCTGATCCGCAGGATGGCCGGCGGAGGGGCGGCCACCGCGCTCAACCTCGGCAAGAACCGCGTGAAGATCTACGACCGGAAGGAGATGAAGACCACCTTCGGCGACGTGGCCGGGCTGGACGAGGCCGTGGAGGAGCTCAAGGAGATCGTGGAGTTCCTCCGCAACCCGAGGAAATACCAGCGGCTCGGCGGGCGGATCCCCAAGGGCGTGCTGCTGCTGGGCCCGCCCGGATGCGGCAAGACCCTGCTGGCTCGGGCCGTGGCCGGTGAGGCCGCGGTCCCGTTCTTCTACATGTCTGGATCGGAGTTCGTGGAGATGTTCGTCGGCCTCGGGGCGGCGCGTGTCCGTGAGCTGTTCCAGCAGGCGAAGGAGAAGGCGCCCTGCCTGGTCTTCCTGGACGAGCTGGACACCATCGGCAAGTCGCGGGCCGGGGCGCTCGGCGGATCGCTGGGCTCGCACGACGAGCGCGAGCAGACCCTCAACCAGCTGCTGGTCGAGATGGACGGATTCGACACCTCCAAGGGAGTCATCATCATGGCCGCCACCAACCGGGCGGACGTCCTCGACCCCGCCCTGCTGCGCCCGGGCCGATTCGATCGCCAGGTCGTCGTGGACCGCCCGGACCTCCGGGGCCGCGAGAACATCCTCAAGGTCCACAGCCGCGGCGTGGCGATGGACCCCAAGGTCGACCTGCGGGTCCTGGCCGCGCGCACGCCGGGCTTCACCGGCGCCGACCTGGCCAACGTGGTGAACGAGGCGGCGCTCCTGGCAGCGCGTCGCGAGAAGAACACCGTCCAGATGGACGAGCTGGAGGAGGCCATCGACCGGGTGGTGGCGGGCCTCGAGCGCAAGAGCCGGGTCCTATCCCAAAAGGAGAAGGGCCGCGTGGCGACCCACGAGATGGGTCACGCCCTGGTTGGCCTGCGGCTGAAGAACATCGACCCGGTGCATCGCGTGACGATCATCCCCCGGGGGGCGGGCGCCCTCGGGATCACGATGACCCGTCCCCTCGAGGACCGCTACCTGATCACGGAGCCCGAGCTGAAGGACCGGCTGGCCTTCGCCCTCGGTGGCCGAGTTGCCGAGGAGACCGTCTTCGGCGAGATCTCGACGGGGGCCATGGACGACCTCCAGCGGGCCACCGAGATCGCCCGGGCCATGGTCGTGGAGTTCGGGATGAGCCCGAAGATCGGCCCGGTGTCGTTCGGCCAAGACGGCTTTCGGAACCCCTCCGGCCGGCCGCTGTTCCTTGGCGAGCGCCCCGAGATCTCCGAGGAGACCGCCCGACTGGTCGACCAGGAGATCGCCCGGCTGGTCAACGAGGCGCACGACAGGGCCGCCGGCATCCTCACCCAGGAGCGAGACCTCCTGGAACGGCTGTCGGACGTCCTGATCGAGCGCGAGGTCATCGAGGGCCGCCTGCTCCGCCGCTACGTCGACGGCGAGGAATCCATCCCCACGAAGGAGGAGCTCCAGGAGGAGGCCCAGGGCCGTCAGGACGGGGAGCAGACCGAGCGCTTGACCGGTCCCGATATCCTGATGACGCCTTCCGGGGATGGCGCCCCAACGGTGGAGGTTCCCTCCCGGCCCGACTGACGGGACCGATCGAGATCGCGTCCGACCAGCCGGCTCGATTGGCGTTCCCCGGTCACGGTGAGTCTCTTCCCTCGATCAACAGGTCGGTGCGGCCACGCCATTTGTCCAGGAATCGGTAGAAGTTCCGTTTGGACAGCCTGGCTCGCTCGTCCTCCGGCGTGTTCGCCCACATCCGATGCTCGTGTCGATCTACCGGGACAGGCGTGACGGTGGCCCGCAGGCCCATCGCCTTGATCTGGAACGACAGCTCGAGGTCGGCGGTCCGGTAGAACTTGAACTTCTCGTCGAACCGGAGCCCCCCTTCCACGAGCTCCCGCCGGAAGGCCATCAGGTACCCCTCCACGGCATCGACCTCGGGGCCGCCGGACTCCCGGAATTCGCGCAGATCCCCGGTGACGACCCCGAAGGGCCCGGTCACGCCGGTGGACCCGCCGGCCAGCTCTTCGAGCAGGGGGGTGATCACGTCGCCGGTCGCTTCGATCGAACCGTCCACGAGCAGGATGACGGAGCCAGCGGCTCGCCGGAGGGCGCCGTTGCGGGCGGCGGCCCAGCCGGCGTCCGGCGACATGCGCAAGACCTCCGCGTCGTCGGGCCAGGTCGTGGCCGGGGATCGGCTCGCATCGACCACCACATGCTGGATGGACCGATCCGGATGGCGGCGGCGGAAGGAACCGATCCCTCTCGTCACGTCGCCCGGCCACCCTTGATCGACCCACTGGACGCTCACCTCGAACCAACTCGTGCGCTTCGTCAGGTTGAGGCGGCCCTGCGGGGCGGACTCGCGGGCCGGCCGGCGTGTCGATCACCTCGAAACCCTGCGAGCGGATGAGGTCGCGGAGCTCGTCGGCGAGCGCGTAGTCACGGCCCCGCCGGGCCTCTTCACGCTGCTCGGCCAGGAGCAGCACCTCGTCCGGGACGTCCGTCATCGGCCCGGAGCGAACGTCTCGACGATGGCCCGGTGGTTCGCCATGAGTCGCTCCTCCGAGGGACCGATCCACGCTCCCCCTAGGATCAACCGGTCCGCCACGCCTTCGAAGGCCGCCAGCCGTTCGCGGCACTCCGCGGCCGTACCGGCAACGGCGAGCGCGTCCACCATGGGCAGCGCGATCTCGGTCATCGCAGCGACGTCCTGCCGGACGAAGGCCCGACGGAGGGGCTCGAGGAGATCCTCGAAGCCGTGCATGGCCAGGACCGGACGGTAGGTCCGGGTGGTGGCGTAGAAGCCGATCTGGAGCGCAGCCTCCCGCCTCGCCTCCTCGCGATCCTCAGACACCTGCAGGACGACCCCGGTGGAGATGTTCACCTCGGAAGGCTCGCGATTCGATCGCCGGGCTCCTCGCTCCACCGCCGGCCGGAGTACCCTCACGATCCAGTCGGGACTGGTCATGGGGTGGCCGAGGACGCCGTCCGCCACCGCGCCGGCCGTCTCCGCCATCTTCTCGTTGACCGCGGCCAGATAGATGGGCAGTGGACCTGGTGGCGGGCCGGCTCCGGGGAACGGCGGCATGATGATGGAGTAGAACCGGCCCCGGTGATCGATCGGCTTGCCCTCGAAGGTCCCCAGAACCTCCCGGATCACCGCCACGGCCTCGCCAATCCGGGGGGCTGGATGCTCGAAGGCGATGCCGAACCGCTGCTCGTTGACCCTCTTCACCTGGGTTCCCAGCCCGAGCACGAACCTCCCCTCGGAGAGCTCGGCGAGGTCACGGGCCGCCATCGCTGTGATCGTCGGGCTCCTGGGGAAGGCCAGGGCGATGTTCGTGCCGACCGTGATCCGGTTCGTCGCCGCCACGGCCACCGCGGCCTGGACGAACGCGGACCGGGCCGTCTCGGCCACCCAGACGCTCTCGAAGCCGAAGGCTTCGACCTCGCGTGACAGCCCTCCCAGGTTGGTGAGCGGGCCTCCGACGACGACGCCCAGGTCCATGTGGCGGGAAGGCAACACGGTGCCCGGAGAGCGATCCTTGGCCGCGCGCGTCCGCTAGTGGCGCATGTCGTCCGAGCTGGCCCGGAGGCGCTGGGCCATCACCCGCAGCATCTTCGAAGCGATGGCGGGATTGTTCTCCACCAGCCGCCGGAAATCCCACGGAGTCAATCCGAGGGTGGTCACGCTGGTCTCGGCGGTCACGGTGGCCGTGCGCGGTCCGCCGTCCAGAAGCGAGATCTCCCCGAAGAAATCGCCCGGGCCGAGCTTCGCGGCCGAGCGCTCGCCGATCGTCACGCCCGCCGTCCCGTCGGTGATGAGGAAGAACCCGATGCCCGACTGCCCCTCCCGGGCGAGGACCGATCCCTCGCGGTGCGTGACCTCCTTCGCGGCCCGGGCGATCTGGGTGAGCTCGGACTTGGAGAGCCCTTCGAAAAGAGGGACATCGCCGAGCAGTTTCACCGCGTCTGGTTTGGCCACCTCGCCTCCTTCGTGGACGCTGGGAGACCTGGCCGATTGTAGCCGAGGGCGGGCGATGTCCGGCAAGCCGGGCCCGCTCGGGGATGCTCGACAGGAGATCGGCGGACGACCGGTCCATCCCTGTCAGAGCCTATCCCGGCCTTGCGCGGGCCTCGCTTCAGCCCGCCAGGGGGCGCGTCGACCAATGAGGGAGATGCCCCAGACCGAGGCCTATTCGATCAAGTATTGGCTCCGCAGCGTCCGCATCGGGCTCCTGGTCACCATGCTGGTCATCGGCGTCCTCGTCCTGCTCCCGTTCGTCCCTCATCGGGTCCACATCGACACCCCGCCCTACCTGTTGATCCTCGCCGCGGGATCGGTCGGCGGCCTGGGCGTCGCCCTCCTGCCCTGGGAACGCCTCTTCCAGCGCGGCATGGGGCTCTACTTCCTCTACGCCTGGTCGGCCGGAGACATCCTGCTCGTCTCTCTGGGGATCGCCGCGACCGGCGGCGGCAGGTCGGAGCTGTTCGTCGTGTACGGGCTGACTACGGTCTTCTTCGGCGCCTCCTACCCCCTGATCGGACAGGTGGCGCTCCTCCTCTTCACGTTCGCCTGTTACGTGGTGGCGCTGGCCGCGACCGGGTGGGACATCGACGCGGCGGGCCTGCTGGCCCGCCTGGCCAGCCTGGCCATCCTCGTGGTGCTGACCAGCTTTCTGTCCCGGGAGCTCACCTGTCCACCATTGCCCACTCGGCCCGCAGCATGACCCTCGACCCAGACCGGGTGTACGAAGTGGCCCTGGACTCGATCCTCGGGCTGGGGTTTCATCGCGCGGCCGTCTGCACGCTCGACCAGGATGGCTCGACCTACCGGGTGGTCCAGGCGCACGGGCTTCCTCCCGAGTACGCCCAGCGTCTGGAGCCGGCGGCCCTCGCCGCCACCGCGCTGGTGCTGAAGTCAGGGAAGTCGATCACCATGAACGAGGAGGGACATCCCGGGTCGATGCCGCTGTTGCGCGACGCGGGCGCGGAGACCCTCGTGGGGAGCCCTATCTGGGCGGAGGGGTGGCTGCAGGCCGTCCTGATCGGGGCCAGTCGCGACAGGGACCAGCCCTCGAACCGTGAGATCGAAGCGTTCGAGCTGCTCGCGGCCCAGGCCGGCATGGCCCTCCAGAACGCCAGGCAGTTCGAGGCCGAGCACCGCACGGTGGAGCGCCTCGAGGAG
>VAYG01000028.1 GCA_005885015.1 Actinomycetota bacterium
ATCCAGCCCGACGCCGAAGGGCATCGTCGAGACGACCCAGCCGAACGGCGTGGCGAAGACGCTCCTGCTGTCTCCCGGACCTCAGGAGATGGTGTACGCGATCGAGGCCCTCGACCCGCCCACGCACACGTTCAGCGTCCGCCTGGTTGCCTCGGGTCGGCCCGACCTCACGGTATGGATGGACGCCGACGTCACCTTGTTGGTGACGAGCGGGACCCAACGGGCCGACTCGTGCAGGAGGCTGAAGGGCCGGATCATGTGCCGGTGGGACTATCCCGCGCTGGAAGCAAGGAAGCCGGGAACCTGGACCGTGCACGTCCTCAAGACGACGGCCGCGCCCTCCATGGCCAGGATCACCGTGCTGTTCGAGCCGCTGACCTGAGCAGCGACCAGGACCGAGCCTCGCCCAAGCCCCGCGAGACCTTGGCCAGGATGTCGGGGTCCTGGTAATAGGTCGTGGCCTCGACGATGGCCCTGGCCCTCGGCGCCGGGTCATCCGACTTGAAGATGCCCGAGCCCACGAAGTTCCCGTCGGCGCCGAGCTGCATCATCAGCGCGGCGTCGGCCGGCGTGGCGATCCCCCCCGCCGCGAAGTTCACCACGGGCAGCCTCCCGCTCGCGGCCGCCTGGCGCACCAGCTCGAGCGGCGCGCCCAGCTCCTTGGACATGTGGACGAGCTCGTCGCCCCGCAGACCGGACAGGTGACGGAGCTGCCCCTGGATCTTCCGCATGTGCCGGACGGCCTCGACGACGTTCCCCGTCCCGGCCTCGCCCTTCGTCCGGATCATTGCCGCTCCCTCCGCGACCCGGCGGAGCGCCTCCCCGAGGTCCCGGGCGCCGCACACGAACGGCACCGTGAACTGCCACTTGTCGATGTGATGCTCCTCGTCGGCGGGCGTCAGGACCTCGCTCTCGTCGACGTAGTCCACGCCGAGCGACTGGAGGACCTGGGCCTCGACGAAGTGGCCGATCCGGCACTTCGCCATCACCGGGATGGAGACGGCTTCCATGATCTCGGTGACCTTGGTCGGGTCCGCCATACGGGCCACGCCACCCTCGGCCCGGATGTCGGCGGGCACCCGCTCCAGGGCCATCACCGCGCAGGCTCCGGCGTCCTCGGCGATCTTCGCCTGGTCGGCCGTGGTGACGTCCATGATCACGCCACCCTTGAGCATCTCGGCCAGCCCCGTCTTCACCCGGAGCGTGCCGGTTTCCTTGTCCATGACGACCTCCCCACAGGCGGCCCCGATGGGCCGCGCGGAACTCTTCCAATCAGTGTACTCGCGCCCCTGAGCGGGACGTCTGGACGAAAAGCAACCTTTCGCCAGCCTCGGGTGTTTGTATTGGCGAGGCAGCGCGGAGCATCGCGTGTCGCAGGAACGAGCCAGGGAGGCGTTCTACCAGGAGTACTAGGTGCAGGCCTGCGAGACGTTCCGCTCCTACCGGTTCACCCGGGAAGCCGGTTACGCGGAGATCCCCGTGGAGGTGTTTCGGAAGGGTTCGCGGGTGCCCGCTCCCGCCTCCCCCGTCGCAACCGAGTGAGAAGCATGGCCAGCCGACGCCATCCGCTACGCTGATCCGACCATGCGCATCTTCTCGGGCATCCAGCCCACGGGGCGGAAGCACCTGGGCAACTTCATCGGAGCCATCCGGCAGTACGTGGAGGGACAGGACCGGGGCGACGCTATCTACTGCATCGTCGACCTCCACGCCATCACGGTGGCCTACGACCCGGCCGACCTGCGCGAGCGGCTCTACGACACGGCCGCCGTCCTGCTGGCGGCGGGGCTCGACCCGGACCGATGCATCCTGTTCCGGCAGTCCGACGTCAGGGAGCACACCGATCTGTGTTGGCTGCTGGCGGGCGTGACGGCCTACGGCGAGCTGCGGAGGATGACCCAGTTCAAGGAGAAGTCGGCGCAGCAGGACTTCGTCTCCGCGGGCCTCTTCTTCTACCCGGTGCTCCAGGCGGCAGACGTGCTCGCCTACCAGACGAACGAGGTCCCGGTGGGCGAGGACCAGAAGCAGCACATCGAGCTGATGCGCGACATCGCCACTCGCTTCAACGCCCGCTTCGGAGAGACCTTCGCCGTTCCCGGGCACCGCATCCCGGAGGTGGGGGCCCGGATCATGGACCTCCAGTCGCCCGACAAGAAGATGTCGACCACGGGGGCGACCGACCTGGGGACGGTGTACGTGCTCGAGGAGCCGGAGGCCATCCGGCGGAAGTTCAAGAGCGCGGTGACCGATTCGGGGAAGGAGATCGTCCGGCGGCCCGACAAGGCCGGCATCACGAACCTCATCGAGATCATGTCTGTCGCCAGGGGTCTCGCTCCCGAGGCGGTGGAGAAGGAGTTCGCCGACGCGCCGGGCTACGCCGGGTTCAAGGAGGCCGTCGGCGAAGCCGTGGCGGCCTTCCTGGCCCCGGTCCGGGAACGGTACGCGGAGCTTCGGCCCAACACCCCCCGGCTGGAGGAGACGCTGGCGCGGGGTGCGGAGAAGGCACGAGACATCGCTTCCGGGACCGTGGCCCTGGCCCGCTCGCGGATGGGGATCGGCCCGGCCTAGCTGAAGGTCAGGTGCTTGTCGACGGGTAGGAGCTCGATCCAGGTGTTGCCGATGGACAGGGGGATCTCCTGGCCCTTGGAGTCGAGGTACTTGGTGACATCGTGGACGGACGACCGGACCCACTTCCCCACGATCACCTTTCCGCCCCGGAACACGTAGGCCTTCCCGGTCCCCACGGTGATGGCCTTGGGCGACCGCACCCCGTTCGCGTCCGTGACGTCTGTGAGCTCGGTCTTGACCACCTGCACGATGACGTTCTTCGCCGAGAACTGGGTTCCGTCCGATGAGACGTGCGGGACGGTTCCGTGGAATCGGAGCCACACGCGCTTCGAACTGCTCCACCGCCAGAACACGTCGGAGGCGGTCGAGAACGGGGCGTGGACGACCGTGACCTTCTTGCCCACCCGCTTGGGCAGCCGGGACGTGTAAGTGAACAGCGGTTCGGGCGCGGCCGGTTGGAAGAGCCCACGGGCCGCGGCGTACAGCTCCTTCGTGCTCGTGTAGAGGTTGTGCGGGGCCAGGCGGTTGGGGTCCCTGTGATAGGCCTTCGCTCCGCGGACCGTCTGGTAATTGACGTCGATGATCCCGGCCCGCCGGACGGCGCTCTCCACAGCGGCGACCCCACCGGCGTAACCGAACACCGGCTTGCCGAGCTGGACCAGGATGTCCACATCGGTGAACCTGGCGCTGCGGACGGGCTCGATCCGGGCCGCGTCCTGGCACTGGTAGATGGCGATGAACCTGGTGATGCCGCCTTCCACGGGCTCCTCGTACACGATGTCGGCCCAGGACAGGCCGGTTTGCGGCCTGGCCGACGGGAGGTTCTCCACCTTCACGGCCAGGGCGGGGCGAAGCGGGACGTTGGCCAGCGTCATTCCCGAGTAGGGGCAGACGGGCGGGGGTGGCGACGGGGAAGAGCCCGGCTCGGAGGCGTTCGGGGTTGGGCTCTGGCCGACGATCCCCTGGCCGGCCTTTCCCCCGAGCAGCACGACGGCGATGACGCCGCCGCCCACCAGGAGGAGGGCGATGATGAGGCCGAGCACCGTGCGGCCACGCCTCGTCGGGGTCATGGTTGGTGAATCCTCCTTGCGCAGACGGGGGGAAGGCCGGGCTGCATGCTAGCCGCCCATTGGACGCATCACAAACATGTTCCGTCGCATTCGTGTGCTATCGGCGTAAACCGATCACATCTCCTCGAGGATCCGGATCCGCTCCTGGATCGGAGGATGGGTCGAGAAGAGGTTCTCGAACCAGTGGTTGCCCTCTCCAGGGACCCGCGACGGCTGGTTCAGCCACAGATGGGCGGTGGCGTTGTTGGCCACGCGCATGGGGGTGGTGTCCGCGGCGATCTTGCGGAGCGCGCCGGCCAGTCCCGGTGGGTACCTGGTGAGCATCGCGCCCTCGGCGTCGGCCAGATATTCGCGACGGCGCGACATCGCCATCTTGATCACCTGGGCGATGATCGGCGTGAGGATTGCCAGGACGAGTCCGACCGCGGCGAGGATCACCAACCCTTCTCCGCCCTCGCGCTCCCGCCCCCGGATCCGTCCGCCACCCCACCAGAACCACCGCAGCATGAACTCGGCGATGAGGACGATGGACCCCACCAGAGTGGCCACGACGGTGCCGAGCAGGATGTCGCGGTCTCGAACGTGGCTCATCTCGTGGGCGATCACGCCCTCCAGCTCGACACGATTCATCGAGTCGAGCAGTCCCTGGGTCACCGCGATCGAGGAGTGCTGAGGATCCGGACCGGTGGCGAAGGCGTTGGGGGCGCGCTCCGGAACCACGTACACGGCCGGCTTCGGCAGTCCCGCCGCGATGGCGAGCCCTTCCACGATGTTGTGGAGCCGGGGCTCCTCCTCGTGGCTGACCGGCCGGGCCCGTGCGGCCCGGAGGACCAGCCGGTCGCCGTACCGGTAGGAGTAGTAGGACATCCCCGCCGCCAGGAGCAGGGCGATGACCAGCCCGACGGGGCCAATCCCGAGGAGGAGGCCGAACAGGTATCCGAGTCCCCCGACCACGATGATCGTGCCGAGGATGAGCAGCACGGTCCGCCGCTTGTTGCGGGCGATCTGCTCGTACAAGGCCTGCTAGAAGCGGACCGAGACCGGACCGCGGGCTGGTTCCTCGATTTCGAAGAACTCGCGCGTCTGGAACCCTCCGGTCGAGGCGACGATCCGCGAGGGGAAGCTCTGGATCAGGGTGTTCAGGCTCTGCACCTGGTCGTTGTAGAACTGCCGGGCGAAGGCGATCCGGGACTCGGTCCCCGTCAGCTCCTCTTGCAGAGCGAGGAAGTTCTCGTTGGCCTTCAGCTGCGGGTAGTTCTCGGCCACCGCGATCAGCCGTCGGATCCCCGCGGTCAGCTGGTTCTCGGCCTGCGCCTGGTCTCGGACCCCCGAGGCGGCTTCGGCGTTGGCCCGTGCCTGGGCGACCTCTTCGAACACTTCGCGCTCGTGCGCCGCATAGCCCTTGACGGTTTCCACGAGGTTCGGGATGAGGTCGTAACGCCGGCGGAGCTGGACGTCGATCTGTGACCACGCGTTCTCGGTGCGGACCCGCAGCCTCACCAGGCGGTTGTAGGTGAGGACTCCATACAGAAGGACCAAACCGATCAGCCCGAGAACGATCCACAGGGCCAGCACGGGCTCATGTTATCAGCGCCCCGGCGCCGGCCCCGCTCCTCGATCGGAACTCGCCAGGGCATCCCGGTAAGCCGCCTCGACCTGCTCGGCCACCCGGTCCCATCGGAAGGTCTCGGCCCTGGCCCTGCCGGCCTCGGCCAGGCGGGCGGCCAGGGCCGGATCGGAGAGGATCTGGGCGGCCGCCCCGGCCAAGGCGCCGACGTCGCCGGGGGGGACCAGCAATCCGTCCACTCCGTCGCGCACGACCTCTCGGTATCCCGGGATGTCCGAGGCCACCACCGGGACGCCCGCGGCCATGGCCTCGACCAGCACGATCCCGAAGCTCTCCCGGCCCACCGCTGGGGACACGAACACGTCGGCGGCGGCGTGATATCTGGGAAGGTCCGCATGGGGAACCACCCCGGCCCTGACCAGCCGGCCCCGAAGGTTCGGAGGCAGGGCGTCCAAGGCGGTTCGTTGCCGCCCCTCCCCCACCACCACCAGCAGCAGGTCGGGATGATCCTCCGCCAGGAGCTCGAAGGCCCTGACGGCCAGGGGGAATCCTTTTCGAGGCTCCAGCCTGCCCACGAACAGCATGCGGCGCCCCGGGGGCAGCTCGGCCGGCCGCGCCCTTCCGAACAGCTCCACGTCCACCCCGTTGGGGATGATGCGAACGTCCGCGTCGTGGCCGAGATGGCGGCGCAGCAACGCGGCGCTCGCCTCGGAGACCCCGATCCAGACCGCCGGTCGCCCCCACACCTTGCCCATCGCCCGGGAGAAGAGCTCGAAGAGGAGCGACCGCTCGAAGTAGGCGTGGGAGACGGCGACCACCGGCCCCGTGGCCTCGAGGGTGGCGAACAGGCCCGTGCTCGGGGCGAAGGGCTCGTGCACGTGGACCACGTCGGGGTGGAACGAGGCCAGGGCCCGGCGGATCCTTCCCCGGCTCCGGGGATCGGGGCAGATGGGTGCGACCGACCCGTTGAACCGAACCTTCACCGGCCGGCCCACCACCTCCACGGCCGGGTCGTCCGGCCTCGACCATGCGGGGGCCAGCACCAGCGTCTCGTGGCCGCGGCCCCGCAGACACGACGCGAGCTGCCTGACGTGGACCTGAACGCCGCCGGGGGCGTCCCACGCGTACGGACACGCCAGGGCGATCCTCACGCCTCGGGGCCGTTCATCGCTGAGGTGCCATCGGATGGCTCCTCCCACGCCGGCTGGAACATGTGCCAATCGGCCGGGGCGGCGGCGATGAACCGCTCGAATCCGGCGGCGATGACGTTGGTGAGCGCGATGACATCCTGACGCATGACGCCCGTCCGTTCGATGTGGACCGGGGGGTCGATCACCGTGTGCCACCCCTCGTCGGTGGTGAAGACCGCGCAGACGCAGAGGGGGGCCCCGGTCGCCAGCGCCAGCAGGGCCGGACCGGCCGGCAGCCGGCGCGGTGCCCCGAACATCTCCACCTCCACCCCCCGCCCGGTCAGGTCACGGTCGGCGACCAGGGTGATCAGGTGGTTCTCGGAGAGGAGCCGGATGAGCGTCTCCGCGACCTTCGCTCCCGCCGAGAGCGGGACGATCCCCATCCCCAGCGCCCGACGGTGACGCAGGAAGAGCTCGAACACCGATCTCGGCTTGAGCTCCTCGGCGACCGCGGTCATCCGGTACCCGTTCAGGCAGAGCCACTGGCCAGCGGCGTCCCAGTTCCCCATGTGGGGCAGGGCCAGGACGATCCCCCGTCCCGCCGCCGTGGCCCGGTCGATGTGCTCGAGTCCGTCGAGCGAGAACCGGCGATTCACCTCGTCCCCCGGCATGGTGCGCAGCGCGAAGGTCTCGTACCAATACCTGGCGTACAGGCGAAAGCACTCTCGCGTGGCCGATCGAACCAACGGTGAATCGGGCGGGTGGCCGAGGACGCGGGCGAAGTTGCCCGCGACCACGGCCCGCTGCCCCGTGGCCCGCGCGTAATAGAGGTGGAAGTAGAGGTTCGCCAGGGCCAGTCCGGCTCGGCGGGGAAGCCGCATCCCCAGCCACTCGGCCGACCGGATGGCCGTGTACACCGAGCGGTCGGATCCCCCCATCCCCGGGGGTCGCTCGGCCGGGGGCGCCTCCGCCGGCGTCCCAGGGACCGCCTCAACGCTCACGGGGTGCTCCTGCCGTGGCCCGCGTCGGTCCGCTCCTGGAGCGCAATATTCCAGGCACGGACACCGGCAGCGGCCACGGTGAGGGCCGCGTATGCCCACAACGCCGCCAAGAGCCACCCGGTGAGGAGGCCGAGGACGAGGATGGCGTACCGGGTGAACCGATATCCGGTGCCCTCCGAGCCCGCGTACCCCAAGGCCTCGCCGCGGGCGCGCTCGTAGGACGCGAGGTACGAGGCACCCAGGCAGACCAGGGCGAGCACGGCGTCGACGTTCGAACCGGACCTCGAGGTCCACGCCAGCGGGACCAGCACGCACGCGTCGAACAGTCGATCGAGGACTCCGTCGCCGAACGCGAGGCGGGCGCCCGGATGCTCGGAGCGCACCGATCGCGCCGCGAGCAGGGCGGTCGCCGCTCCCGCCGCCGCGACGCCGGCCAGGATGCGATGGCGGGTGAGGACCAGTGCGGCGGCCCCGGCCGACAGGGGGAGGGAGGCGGCGAGCAGCAACAACGCTCGCCTGGTTCGGTCGTCCCGCTCTTCGATCCCGGGCTGACCAACCACGCGGGCGAGCCTACCAT
>VAYG01000029.1 GCA_005885015.1 Actinomycetota bacterium
GAGGAACCTGGCGATCCTGCAGGAGGCCATGGCCAGGGCCGGGTTCGACCCCAGGTTCAGGCGGGAGGACGGCTCGATCGAGGTGACGCTGCGGGAGTGCCCGTTCCGGGACCTCGCCGACGACCACCGGGAGCTGGTGTGCACGATCCACCGGGGGTTGATCGAAGGCATGCTGGGAGGGCTCAAGCCCACCCTGGCGATGAGAGAGTTCCGACCGTTCGCCGAGCGGGGGATCTGCCGGCTACGGGCGGGGTGAGCGGCGTGTGCCGCCGGAGACGTATGACGGCCCCGCCTCGCTCGAAGAGATCCGTGTAGGCGCTGGCCCTGGCACTGACGTCCTTGGTGGATGCGGCCAAGCCATCTCGGCGTCGGTAGAGGCGTCGTCGTGCGATCTCTTGAGCGATCTGCCCGGTTCTCATCCAAGCATTCCCCTTCGACTCGAGAACGAGGCACATGGCTTCGTGCAAAGTTGGAGGGCGAACGGGCGAGGGGAGCGGTGGCCATGAGGGGAGGTGCAGCTCAGTAATGAGGGCCTGCGCCTGGGTGATCTGGAGTTCGAGGGATCTGAGCTGCTCCCTCAAACGGTGCGCTCGGACATGCGCCAGGTCATAGGCCGACTTGAGTGCCCTGGGATTGAGGAGGGCCCACTGGAGCCTGCGGAAGGGTCGATCGTCTTCCTCGATCATGGCCTGCTCCTAGGGGGGAGGATTGCACGGTCGACGCCTGTTCCTGGGGGTCGCCATCCCGGAGAAGTCTCAAAACGAGACTCATTTTGAGACTTCTGGCGGAGGGTAGCACGCCCCTCTGACAAGTCTCGGCGTCTGGCTCAGGACTTCGCGCCGTCCCCCGCCCCGAACGACTTACCCGTCTGGCCGGTCACTGCCGACAGCAGGTTCGCCAGCTCCATCGGCACCACGAACTTCGTGGAAGGCGACGACCCGATCTGCTTGAGAGCGTCGAGGTACTGGAGGCTCATCGTGTTGGCGTCGAGCCCACGAGCCACCTCGAAGATCTTCGACAGCGCCAGCGAGAACCCCTCCGCTCGAAGGATCGCCGCCTGCCGGTCGCCTTCGGCAGAGAGGATGGCGGCCTGCTTCTGGCCCTCGGCCACCGTGATGGCCGCCTGCTTCGATCCGTCTGCCTCGGTCACCACCGCGCGGCGGGTCCGCTCCGCCGACATCTGCCGGGTCATGGCCTCCTGGACCATGGGCGGCGGAATGATCTCCCGGACCTCCACGTTGGTCACCTTCACACCCCACCGCTCCGTCACGTCGTCGAGCTTGGTCCGGAGGACCAGGTTCATCTCCTCGCGCTTGGACAGCACGTCATCGAGGGACATGTCGCCCACCACCGAGCGCAGCGTCGTGGCGGCGATGTTCTGCGCCGCGCCGGCGAAGTTCTGCACCTGGAGCACGCTCATCGACGCGTCCACGACCTTGTAGAAGATGATGAAGTCGATCGAGATCGGCGCGTTGTCCTCGGTGATGGCGGTCTGGTGAGGGATCTCCAGATAGAGCTCGCGCAGATCCACCCACGTGACGCGGTCGACGATCGGGAAGATCAGCACCAGCCCCGGGCCCTTGATCCCCACCGCACGGCCCAGCCGGAACAGCACGAGCCGCTGGTACTCCCGGACGATCTTGATCGCGTTCGGGACAATCAGGATCAGGAAGAACAGGATCACCCCGAGGACCACCCACGGCGCGACGCTCGCGCCGAGCACGACCGTCGAACTCCCGATCATCGTCTTGCCCCCTCGCTTTCGGGCTCGCCGGGCGACCGGCGGGCCAGCTCCGTCTCTATCGGTGGCGCATCCGGTTCCCGGGCTCGCTCAACCACCAGGTTGACTCCCTTGACCTCGAGGATCCGCACCGTGGCCCCTGCCGGTATCGCCTCGCCCGCGGACCGCGCTGACCAGGTCTCGGCTCGAGCCCGAACCGTCCCTCGGGGATCGATGTCGCTGGAGGCCACGCCGATCGAACCTTCGAGCGCCTCCAACGCGAACAGCCCCGCCCCCACGGCCACCGCCACGATCAGCGGGCGGGACACCTGCGCGGTTGGGACGCTCGGATTGAACAACAGCAGCCCTCCCAGGATCAGCGTCCCGATCCCACCCGCGGTGAGCACCCCGTGCGCCTTCGCTTTGACGTCGAGCACGAACAGGGTGGCCGCGACCAGCAGCAGGATGAATCCGGTCAACTGGACCGGGAGCGTCTGCAGGATGGCCAACCCCACCGCCATGGTGATCACACCGACGGCCAGGGAGACATGGAAGCCGGGATGGAAGATCCACGCGATCAGCGCGAGGAACCCGATGTTGATCAGCAGGAACGCGATGTTCGGGTCCGCCAGCGCGTGGAAGAGACTCTCCCCGAGGGACATCTTGAACGGGACGAGGCGCGCGCCCCCCTGCCCGACGGCCGACAAGAGCTCCTGGGGCGTGCTGGCGATCCGGTCCACCACGTGCAGCGCGACCGCGCTCGGCGCGCTGGCGCTGATCGAGTCGCGCACCGCCCGCTCCGCCCAGCTCGCGTTGCGGTGCCAGCGATCGGCCAGCGAACGGATGAACGCGGCGGCGTCGTTGGTGACCTTCTCCTGCTCGATGGCTCCCGCAACGCCGACGGGATGTGCCGCTCCGATGTTGGTGCCCGGGGCCATGGCGTTCATGGGACAGGCCAGCATGATGAAGGTCCCGGCGGAGGCGGCCCGGGCCCCCGACGGCGCCGTGTAGCAGATGACGGGCGCCCGCGAGGCCAGGATCGCCTTGATGATCCCTCGCATCGACGAGTCGAGGCCGCCCGGCGTGTCGATGGTCAGGAGGACTGCAGCGTCTCCATCGTGGTTCGCCTTGGCGATGCCGTGCTCGACATAGGAGGCCATGAACGGATCGACGACCCCGTTCAGCTTCAGGGACAGAACCGTGGACCCGGGGTCCTGGGCTCCGGCCGCCGTGACCCCCGCAATCCCGTGGATGACCAGCAGGCCGAGGAGGACGGCCGTGGCCCGAATCCTCCGCATGTCATCAATCATCCCACTCCGTCGAGCCGAAACATCGGCCCGCGGTGCGACGATAATGGGGACACAAAACTCCCGGAACCCGGGCTGCCGTATACCGAAGTGGAGGGCTGATGGCCTTCGACCGCGAAGGTCCACTCTCGCGAGAATCGGAGCAGGAGTTGGTGCAGCAGCTCGTGGCCGGTGACGAGGAGGCCGTCCGGGCGCTCTACGCGCGGTTCGGCCGTTCCGTCTACACCGTGGGTCTGCGGCTCCTGGGGGGTAGCGAGGCCGCCGAGGAGCTGACCCAGGACGTCTTCATGGCCGCCTGGCGGAAGGCCGCCTGGTTCGACGCAGCCCGGGGGCGGCTCTCCACCTGGCTCATGGCCATCGCCCACAACATGGCCGTGGACCGGCTGCGCCACGAGCACGGCGTCACCCGCCCCATCTTGGTGTCGGTGGACGAGGTCCCCGACGTCGTGGGGACGCACGAGGACGAGTCCATCATCGAGCGCGATCGGGCCCGGCGGGCCATGTCGTGCCTCTCCATGGCCGAGCGCCAGCTCCTGTCCCAGGCCTACTTCTACGGCTGGACCGCCCGGGAGATCGCCGAGGCGGAGGGCATTCCGCTCGGCACCGTGAAGACGCGCCTGCGGACGGCGCTGATCAAGCTGCGGGCGGCGAACGCGGAGGAGGCACGGACGGGGATCCGGATCGGCCAGGAGGAGGTGGCCCCATGACGTGCCCGGAGGTGCGAGAGCGCCTGGCGGAGCACGCCCTGGGGGTGCTGTCGCGGCCCGACGCCAGGGAAGTCGAACGCCACCTGGAGGCCTGCCCCGGTTGCAGGAAGGAGTCGGCGGAGCTGTTGGAGGGGGCGTCGGTGATGGCGATGTCGCTCCCCCCGGCCGAGGTGCCCGCCCCCCTCGAGGATTCGATCCTGGGCCGGTTCCGGGCGCAGTCCGGGCACGCTCATCCACCCACGCGGATCAGACTACGGGTCCTACGACCTGGGCGGTGGTCAAGAACAAGCAGTTGGACACCCTCCACCAGTTGATCGCCCAGAAGAACGGGGAGGTCCAGGGCCTGGCCAGCGCCATCGCCAGCTTCAAGGAAGCCGGGAAGACCTTCGAGGCGGACCTGCTGCCACCCGTCCGCGGCCGAGGGTCCGGCACGGCCGCCATCTTCAGCGCCCCACGGACGAACGACCTGGTGTTCGTGGACGTAGTGCTCCCGGACCGGGAGACCGGTCCCTTCATCGTGCAGGTCGTCGACGGCAGGCGGGCAATCAACGCCGGGCGGCTTCACCAGACGGTCGAGGGCGATTGGCTCCTGTACGCGTTCTCGGCCGAGGACCTCTCGGAAGCCGTGACCGTGACGGTCCTGAACAGCTCCACCGGCCGGATGGTCCTGACCGGCACCGTGCAGCCCTACGCCGCCTGATCCCTCGTCGTTCGGGAATCCTCGAGGCCTGGCCCGTGTTACCGTCGCTGAACGCTCATGCCTGACCTGAAATACCTCGACGCGATCCTCGGCGACGACGGGCAGTCCGGTCCCGTCGCCACCGACCCCACCGCCGACGCGGAAGCCCTAGACGCGTATTCGCAGGTGATCACCAGGGTGGCCGACGCGCTCATCCCTTCTGTGGCCAACCTGCGGGTCAGCCGGACGGCGTGGCGGGGGCAGTTCGCCGAGGGCGGGGGGAGCGGCGTGGTCATCACCCCGGACGGGTTCATCCTGACGTCCGCCCACGTCCTGGCCGGAACCGACCGGGGGAGTGCCTCGTTCGTGGACGGGCGGGAGTTCGCCATCGACATCGTCGGGTCCGATCCGCTTTCTGACCTGGCCGTGGTCCGGGCGTCCGGGACCGAGCTTCAGGCAGCCACCCTGGGCGACGCCTCCCGACTGCGGGTGGGCCAGCTCGTGGTGGCGATCGGCAATCCGCTCGGGTTCGCCGGATCCGTCACGGCGGGCGTGGTGAGCGCCCTCGGACGTTCCCTCCCTACTCGGGCCGGATCGGTGACGAGGGTCGTGGAGAACGTCATCCAGACCGACGCCGCGCTCCATCCCGGCAACTCAGGGGGAGCTCTGGCCGACGCCTCCGGTCGCGTCATCGGCATCAACACGGCCGTCGTGGGGCCTGGCATCGGGCAGGGGCTGGGCTTGGCGGTGCCGATCAACGCAACCACCCGGCGGATCGTCGCAGCCCTGATGACCGAGGGGCGGTTCCGCCGGGCCTACCTGGGCCTGGCCGGTGGCCCCCGGCCCCTCCCTCCCCGGGTCGCCCGCGAGGTGGGTCGGGAGCGCGGGTTGGAGGTTGTCCAGGTCGTGGAGGGAAGTCCTGCCGCCCAGGCCGGCGTCCGGCCCGAGGACATCATCCTCGACGTCGACGGCCAGGCCATGGACGCGATGGACGACCTCCAGCGGCTGATGGTGAGCGAGGCGATCGGGCGCCGGGTCACCGTCCACCTCTACCGAGGCGGGGATGTCGTCACGGTGGACGTCACGCCGATCGAGCTCGACACGAACTGATCGGGGCCGCGGAACGCCTTACGGGGAGAGACGCTCGGCCAGGTACTTCAGGGCCAGCGGGTAGCGGTACTCGATGGCTCCGTGGGTCGCGTCGAACAGCTCGAAGAACACGTCGGTGACCCCGATCCCGGCCAGGGCCCGCCGGAACGCCTCCGCGCCAAGGTCGAGGAAGTATTCGTCCCTGGTCCCCGCGTCGATGTAGATCGCCTTCAGTGACCGAAGGGCGTCGGCGTGTCGGGTCGCCATCCGCACGGGGTCCCATGCCAGCCACCGTTCCCACACCTCGGGCACGAGCTGCCCGGTGGCCGGGTCGAAGGGGAGCCGGACGGTGCCGTCCTCGTCAGTCGAGTAGCAAGCCGCCATGCACCACTCGTTCAGGAGCTCCCCGTCCGAGTCCTTGGAGAAGGCGGGACGGCTCCGAAAGTCCTCCCAGAACCTGTCGTACGAACCCTCGTACTTGTCACGGAGCGTTCGGGCGCAGGTTCGGAACTCCGGCAGGTAGCAGCACTCGAACAGGGCGTCGCCCGCGTGGGTGGCCAGCCCGCCCCACAGGTCCGGCCGGAGCATCGGCGTGACCATGGCTCCATAGCCCCCGCTCGACTTGCCGGTGATGCCCCGATGCTCGCGTCCGGCGAGCGTCCGGTAGTGCGCGTCGAGCCACGGAACGATCTCGTCGCACAGATACGTGTGGTACCGCCCGGTGCCGGGTGAGTCCAGGAACTGGCTACCTCCCAGCGAGGTCCAGCAGTCCACCCACACCACGATCGCCGGCGGCGCCTGACCGGCCGCGAACAGCTCGTCGGTGAGCTCGGGGAAGTTCCTTCGGAACGCGGCGCGATTGCGCCACATGTCGGGCTGACCGGTCAGTCCCTGGATGACGTAGATCGAGGGGTAGCGTCGGTCGGCCTCGTCGTCGTAGCCCGGCGGCACGTAGACCCACAGGGGACGCCGGTGCGGGTCGCCCAGCGGGTTCCCCCGGAGGACCGTGCTATCGAGCTCGACCTCGTCGAACCGCCCCCTCGGCTCGAACGACCAGGGCTGCATGGACCGCTAGGAGGGCTTGACCCGGATGACCCCGCGGCCGACTTCGACCGAGCCCTGCTCGGCGAGCTGCGAGAGCATCCGGCTGACCGTCTCTCGGGAGATGTGCAGCACGCCGGCGAGCTGGGCGTGCGTGATCCGCACGGGCACCGGTCCGGCGGCCGGCTTCCCGTTCCGGCCGCTCTGGGCCAACTCCTCTAGGAGCATGCGCAATCCGATGTCGGCGGGGGCCTGGGTGAGGATAGCCGAGCGACGGATCGTCTTCACCAGGCAGCTTCCGGCGCACCGCATCACCCCGAGCGCCACCTCGGAGTGGGTCGCGCACAGCCGTTCGAAGGCCGTCCGGGACAGGCTCAGGATGCGGGCCGTCTCCAGCACCCGCGCGCTGGCCAGGTAATGGGTCTCGCCGCACACGGCCTCGTCCCCGAATGTGCACGAGGGGCCGATCAGCTCGACCGTGCGGTAGACGCGGCGCCCGGGAGGACGGGCCCGCAGCTCCACCATCCCCTCCAGCAGGACGTAGAACGTGTCGGCCGGATCCCCCTGACGGAACAGCGTCGTGCCCGGCCGCTTGCTTGCCGGACGGCACAGCCGCTCCAGCTCCCGGAGCTGCTGCTCGGAGAGGAGCTTTCGCAGTCCGGTCTCCCGGAGAAGCGGGAAGGTGGCGTCTTGACGAGTCATGGTCATGCTCATCTGGCTTCGCCTTCATTGGTTCCCCCCGTCGCGGCCAGCAAACGAACCAGCCCGGGTGATGCTCGCCCAGCTCGATCTCGGCCTCAAACCTCCGCAGCGCCTCCCGCCCCGTATGATCCAGGCATGTCCGGGATCACCGACGTGGTGGGCATCGGACTGGCCGGAGGACAGGGCGTGCGGGCCCGTCCACTCACCCTCAAGGCGCCCGGATACCTCAGGTCGAAGGCGGCGATGGCCTTCCTCGGCCGGCGGATGATCCGCTGGGTGATCCAGATCCTCACCGGTGAGGGCATCAAGCAGTACTACGTGATCGCCCATGGGAAGGAGAACCGCTACCAGATCAAGGTGTTGATCGGCTACGGCGAGGAGTTCGGCGTCGACGTGATGTACTCACCCGTCAAGTACGACGCCCTCTCGATGGGCAGCGCCGACTCGACGCTGCGCATGCTCGAATACTGGGACTTGGGCGGCACTGCTCTGGTGTTTCCCACGGACTCCCTGATCGACTTCGACCTCGAGCCCATGGTCCGGGCCCACGTGGACAGCGGGGCGGTGGTGACCATCGCCGCGATGACCAGGGCGCCGACCGAGGTGGCCGAGAAATATGGGGTGATGCTGAGCGACCCCTCGTGCAAGGTGTTCTCGTTCGTGGAGAAGCCGACGCTGGCCGAGATCCGCGACTACTTCGGGATCCACGACGAGGCCGAGTTCGAACAGCTTCCCCTCTTGACTAACGCGGGCTTCTACCTGATCGACGCGTCCGTCCTCCGCGAGCTGGCGGAGACCCCCGAGGTGGTTGCCCTCCGCCGGCACCGCCTGGACTTCGGCAAGGACCTCCTGCCGTGGCTGGTGGGGAACGGGTACCCCGTCCAAGCCCACCCCGTCCGGCGGATCGGGGACCTGGGCAACGTCCGCGACTACATCGACACCATGGTCGACGTGCTCCACGGAAACTTCGAGTCGGTGGTCCGGCTCATGGGCCCGCCGTTCGATCCCGAGCGCCACGTCTGGATCGCCCCCGAATCCCTGTCGATGAGGGACGCGGAGACCGGGAAGTCTCTGGCCCAGAAGATCAGCGAGGGGCTCGTGTCGATCGGTCCGGCCGTGCGGGTGGGTCGCTACTGCGAGATCGGCCCGGACGTGGTGATCAACGAGTCCAACCTCGACGACGACGTCGAGGTTCGATCTGGCGCCCGCATCGAGCGGTCCCAGGTCCGGGACGGGGCGATCATCGGCCACGGGGCGACCCTGCGGAACGCGGTGGTCGGGTCCATGAGCGAGATCCGCAGCGATGCAGCCAACCCGACCGCGCTCGACGACTACGTGGGGCTGGGGGACGAGGTCATCGTCTACCCGGGTGTGCACCTGAACGGTGAAGTCTCGATCTACCCACGCCTGAAGATCCCACCCGGCCTTCGCATCCCCCCGGGCACCGAGATCACCGGCCCGGCGGACGTCCTCCGCTACCTGTAGGTCACCGCTGCACGACCCGGGCGCGGGCGTCCCGTAGCATTGGCGGTCAGTGCGGATCGGCCTGGCCCTGCCTCACTACGACTTTTCCTTCCCGGACGGCGAACCGCTGTCCTGGTCGCGGCTGGCCGACGCCGCCCGGCGGGCCGAGGCGCTCGGGTTCGACTCCGTATGGATCTCCGACCATTTCTTCCTCGACCTGGAGCGGTACGGAGGGTCGCCCGAGCCCTCTGGGACGGTGGAGCCCTTCACCGCCCTGGCCGCTTTGGCCACCGCCACCGAGCGGGTCCGGCTGGGGACGCTCGTGGCCTGCGCGCCGTTCCGGCACCCCGCCCACGTGGCCAAGATGGCCACCACCATCGACCTGGTGAGCGGGGGCCGGTTCGACCTCGGCATCGGAGCGGGGTGGTACGAACGGGAGTTCGCGCCGTTCGGGTACGAGTACCCGAGCACGCGGGACCGGTTCGGCATCCTCGAGGAATCGGTCGAGGTGATCGCCGGGCTGTTCGGGGAGGGACCGGTCGACCACGGCGGGCCTCGATTCGAGCTCTCCGGTGCCTACAACCGGCCCAGGCCCGTTCCAAGGAACGGCACGACCGGGCCGCCCATCTGGATCGGTGGAAAGGGCGGGGACCGGTTGCTTCGCCTGGTGGCGCGGCACGGCGCCGGCTGGAACACCGTGTGGCGGTGGGATCTCAGCGCCTTTGCCGAGCGCGCCTACGCGTTGCGGATGGCCTGGGCGTCCGAGGGCCGGGATCCGGCGTCGGCTCGGATATCGATCGGCCTGTACACCCTGGTGGGCGAGGATCACGACGACCTCCGGCGGCGATTCCGCGCCCTCCAGAAGTGGACCCCGGGCGGCGCCCTCGACGACGTGCGGCTCGAGGACTTCGCCGGTGACACCCTCACGGGAACCCCGGAAGCCTGTCTGGAGCGGTTGGCGTGGCTGGCACGCCAGGGCGTGGACGGGTTCATCGCCGGGGCCGGCTCCCTTCCGTTTTCGGTGTCCGACTGGTCGATGGTCGAGCTCATCGCCGACACGATCCTCCCAGCTGCCCGATCCCTGTAGCCAGGTGGAGTTCCTCGACGCCGCCCTCAAGGTGCTGGGCGAGGAGCGCTCCGTTCTGCACTGGACGGTGATCCAGGACCTGGCCCTCCGCCGCGGGTACCTGGATCCCTTCACCCAGCGGGACATCCGCAAGAACCTCCTGGCCGCCCTGTCGGCCGGGGTCAGGGAGGGCGTGGTCGTGAAGCGGGGCACCGGCCTCTACGGGTTGCCGTCGGATACGGAATGATGAGCCACGTGCCGTCCTCCGAGCGCCTTTCGTTCCCTCGTCAGTACGCGCGAACCCAGCGGTTCACCTTGGGTTTGCCCCGAAGCTTCTCGGTGGCGGGCGACGGCTCGCGGGTCGCCTTCCTCCGGTCGCCGGGTGGGGAGGATCCGAACACCTGCCTGTGGGTCGTGGACCTCGACGCCGCCGACGGCACGCCGAAGGAGCGGTTGGTGGCGGACCCTCGGGCCCTCCTCGGCGGCGAGGAGTACCTCTCAGGCGAGGAGCGGGCCCGGCGGGAGCGGGCCAGGGAGACGGCCGGAGGCATCGTCTCCTACGCGGCCGACCCGAACCTGCGCGTGGCCGCCTTCCCCCTGGGAGGGCGATTGTTCGTGGCCGACCTGGGATCCGGCGAGGTGCGAGAGCTCCCGGCCATCCCTCCGGTGTTCGATCCGCGACCCGACCCCGCGGGACGCCGGGTCGCCTACGTCTCGGGTGGAGCGCTCCACGTGATCCTGGAGGGCGAGGATCATGTCCTGGCCGTCGACGAAGACCCCGACGTCACCTGGGGAATGGCGGAGTTCGTGGCGGCCGAGGAGATGCAACGGCTCCGCGGCTACTGGTGGTCACCGGACGGCGATACGGTCGCGGCGGCCAGGGTGGACAACCGGCCGGTTCCCGTATGGCACATCGCCGATCCGTCCGAGCCGACCCGGACGCCGCAGGCCGTTCGATACCCGGCGGCGGGGACGAACGACGCCGACGTGTCCCTCGCCCTGCTCCGCCTGGACGGCTCGAGGGTCGACGTGGCCTGGGATCGAGCGGCGTTCCCCTACCTGGTGGCCGTGACCTGGTCCGAGGGCCGCCCCCTCACCCTCCTGGTCCAGTCCAGGGACCAGGGGCGCTGGCAGGTCCTTGCGGCCGAGCCCGCGACCGGGGAAACGACCGTCCTGGCCGAGGACCGCTCCGATACGTGGCTCGAGATCGTGACCGGGGTCCCGGCGTGGACCGACGCGGGAGAGCTGGTGTTCGTGCGGGAAGAGGAGGACACCCGGCGGCTCACCGTGGACGAGCGAGCGGTGACCGCGCCGGGGCTCCAGGTCTGCGAGGTGGTCCATGTCGGCGCCGACATCGTGTTTGCGGGGTCGGACGGCGAACCCATGGACGTCCATCTGTGGCGAGCGCCGGCCTCGGGCCCGCCGGTCCGGCTGACCGAGGAGCCTGGGGTGCACGGCGGCGTGGCGGGAGGGGACGTGCTGGTCGTTTCTTCTTCCTCGATCGACCGCGACGACGTGGCCACCGTGATCTGGCGGGGGAACCGGGAGGTGTGCCGCGTCGGATCGGGCGCGGCCCGGCCGGTCCTTCGGCCCGACGTCACGCTCGTGCACGCGGGGGACAAGGACCTGCGGTCGGCCGTGTTGCTCCCCACCGGCGCCTGCCCCGACGACCGGCTCCCCGTCCTCTTGGACCCGTACGGTGGCCCCCAGTTCCAGCGGGTGGTCCGGGCCCGCCAGATGTGGCCGATCAGGGGTTCGCCGTCGTCGTGGCAGATGGGCGGGGGACCCCGGGGCGGGGCCTCGAGTGGGAGAAGGCGGTTCGGTTCGACCTGGCCACCCCCGCCCTCGAGGATCAGGTCGAGGCCCTCCATGCGCTGGCCGAGCGTTTCCCCCAGCTCGACCTGGGCCGCGTGGCCATCCGGGGGTGGTCGTTCGGAGGGTATCTGGCCGCTCTGGCCGTGCTACGCCGGCCCGACGTGTTCCACGCCGCGGTCGTCGGCGCGCCGGTCACCGACTGGCGCCTCTACGACACGCACTACACCGAGCGCTACCTGGGGCACCCCGACGCCCATCCGGACGCGTACGAGCGCAGCTCGCTGCTCGGCGACGCCGCGAAGCTCGAGCGGCCGATCCTCCTGATCCACGGCCTGGCCGACGACAACGTGGTCGTGGCCCACTCGCTCCGGTTCTCCAGGGCCCTCCTGGAGGCGGGTCGCCCGCACCGCTTCCTCCCGCTGTCGGGCGTCACGCACATGACCCCGCAGGAGGCGGTGGCCGAGAACCTGTTGCTCCTCCAGGTGGCCTTCCTGAAGGAAGCGCTGGGGTTGACCGGCTGAGCTACGCCTGGGCCGAACCTTCAGGCGTCACGGCGTCCAGGAATCCCCACCATGCGTCCAGCGCGCGATCGGTCCACCGGAGGGCATCCTCGGCCTGGCCGTTCGCCCCGTCGGCGATGATGCGCCGCTCGGCCTCGGAGTGCTCGACGTCGAGCTCGGCGTGTGTCTCGAAGAAGCCCAGCGTCCTCCGGTCCGCGACCCCGTACCGTTCCCGAAGCCCGGCGATCTTGGCCTGGGCCACCGCGGGAACCTGCCGCTCGTAGGCATACACCGCGGCCACGGCCGAGGGGACGTCGGCTTCCCGCGCGGCGTCCCAGTACGTCCGCACCAGCGTCTGCGTTGCCTGGTTCCACTGGGCGCCTCGAACGTCATCCCGGGGCACGCCCATGCCTTCCGCGAAGCGAAGCCACATCTCCTGGTGGTTGGCGGCCCCGTGCTCCTCGTCCCAGAGGTTCTCCAACAGGGCGTCCCGGACATCCGGCTGATCCGAGCGAGAGTGGATGGCCGAGAGGAATCTGGGGAAGGAGGACTCGAAGGCGTAGTACTGCCTGGCGTACTCGCGCAGCGCGTCGGTCGGAAGCGTGCCGGCCACCCACGCGCGATAGAAGGGATGCCCGAGCAGGTGCCGGCGGTCGATGAGCGCGTCGATCCGATCCATGAGATCCATCTGTCCCCTCCTCGAAAAGGCCGAACCCGTAGGATCGCAGAGCGGGTCCGAGGGAGGCAAGCCCGGCGCGGAGCCCGATCCTAGCGGTAGGGGATCGTCGAGAACTTCATGAGCTTCTCGAAGGCATGGCGTGCCTCGATCCGCCGGACGGTCCCGGACCGTGATCGCATCACCAGCGAATCCGTCACCGCGCCCTCGTCGGTGTATCGAACGCCCTGCAACAGGGCCCCCGTCGTCACCCCCGTGGCCGCCACGAACACGTCCTGGCCGGACACCAGGTCGTCGGTGGAGAGGACGCGGTCGACGTCGTAGCCCGCCTCGACCAGCTTGGCCCGTTCCTGGTCGTCGCGGGGCCACAGCCGGCCCTGCATCGCCCCCCCGAGGCATTTCAGGGCGGCCGCCGAGATCACGCCCTCGGGCGTCCCCCCGACCCCCATGAGCAGGTCCACGCCGGTTCCCTCCTCCGACGCGGCGATGGCCGGGGCGACGTCCCCGTCCGTGATCAGCATGACCTTGGCCCCGACCCGCCGGAGCGCGGCGATCAGCTCCTCGTGGCGGTCACGGTCGAGGACGACCACGGAGACCTCCTCGGGCTCCATTCCTTTGGCCTTGGCCACGCGGCGAACGTTCTCCTCGGGCGGCGCTGTGATGTCGATGGCATCCGCCACCTCGGGGCCCCCGGCGATCTTGTCCATGTACACCGCGGCGCCCGGGAAGAACACCGTGCCGCGTTCGGCCACCGCAACCACGGAGATGGCGTTGGGGCGCCCCAACGCGGTGAGCCGGGTGCCCTCGAGCGGATCGACGGCCACGTCGACGTGGGGCGGACGGCCGTTCCCCACCGGTTCCCCGTTGTACAGCATGGGCGCCTTGTCCTTCTCGCCCTCGCCGATCACGACCAGGCCGTCCATCGTCACCGTCTGGAGCATCAGCCGCATGGCGTCCACGGCCGCCTGATCGGCGGACTCCTTGTCTCCCCGCCCGATCCAACGCCCCGCCGCGAGCGCCGCCGCCTCGGTCACCCGCACCAGGTCGAGGGCGAGGTTGCGGTCCGGCGCGCCCGGCGGGGCGGCCTCGACGGGCTCGCCGCCGGCGGCGGTTCGTTCGCTCATCCGTCCAGCCCTCCCAGGCAATCGATGACGTCCGGGGCGGGCGCGTCCTCGAACAGGATGCGGTGGACGAGGTCGAAGAAGGGGAGATCCAGCCCGGCCCGCCTCGCCAGCGTGTGGAGGTCCCGGCTCGAGTCCACCCCCTCGACCGTCATGCCCCGCCGGTTCAGGTCCTCCAGCGCCTCGCGCGGCCGGGCTCCTTCACCCAGCAGCTCGCCGAGCAGGCGGTTGCGGCCTCCGAGGCTGGTGACCAGCGCGTCTCCGAGCCCGGCCAGGCCGCTCACCGTTTCCGCCCGGCCACCCATGGCCACGACCAGCTCGGCCAGCTCGGCGAAGGCCTGGGTGAACAGGGCGGCCTTCGCGTTGCTGTACTGGGCGCCGGCGACCTTGGCCATACCGTCGAGGATGCCCACCCCGATGGCGGCCACGTTCTTCCCCACGGTGCAGTACTCCACGCCGGCCAGGTCGTCGGTGACCGAGACGTGGAAGGCCTTGGAACGGAAGCACGCCCCCGCCTCCTTGGCGGTGGCCACCGGGCTCGACGCGAACACGGCCGCCGTGGGCAGTCCCTGAGCGATCTCCCCCGCAAGGCACGGACCGCCCACCGAGACGATGCGCTCGTGCCCGACCTCTTCGGCGTACACCTGGGACATGGGCTTCAGCGTCTCGGGCTCCAGCCCCTTGGCGATCCCCACGATCACCGGAAGCTTCCCGCAACCATCCATCACGATCCTGGCGAGGGTCCGCGCCCCGCCCGAGTGCGCCCCCATGACCCCGATGTCGATCTCCTTCGCCGCCGCGTCCAGCTCCTCGGGGCCGACCACGGACAGCCGCTCCGGGAGCATCGCCGGCAGCGCGGGGTGCCGGCGCTCCTCGGTAAGAGCGCGGAGGACCGGCCGGTCGAACTCGCTGCCCCACAGCACGGTCTCGTGGGCCTGCCGGGCGAGGTGCATGGCGATGGCCGTGCCCATGGCGCCCGCCCCGAACACCGTGATCCTGGCCACGGTCCGGAGGATATATCGCAGGCCGGTGGGGCCGACGAGACGCGGTCGGTCAGGCCTGGATGGTCCCCGTGGCCGAGGCCGGACCCCGAAGGCCATCGCCGGCGAACCACGCATCGACCCGGACCGGGCCGATGTGCAGAAGAGCGCCGGGCGGATGGAACGTAGCCCGGAAGAACCCCTTCTCGTCGGTGACGCGGATCCCCAGATCGAAGGTGGCGGGGGTGAAGGGGATCCGTTCCCTGCCGACCTCGCCGGACCGGCCGCTGAACAGCACGACGAAGTAGCCGCTTCCTTCAGAGGCGGGCGACACCCTGGCGTCGAAGGCGACGCTGAACGCGTCACCCGGCCGGACGGCGAACCGGGGGGAGTCGACCACGACGGCCCCCCGGTCGCTCGGCTTGACCTCGGCCACCACGGTGCCACGAAGGGACCAGCCGTCCTTGCCGTGACCGAACTCGCCGTCCGGCACCGCATTGGCCCGTCCGCCCCCCTGGTACTCCACCCCGTAGAGGGAGAGGTCGGTCTGGCCGAGACAGCCGCATTCGGTGTTGACCCGGAGCCCCACGGCAGCCCGATCTGCCCCCTCGGGGACGGTGCCCATGAGTGTGTAGCTCTCCAGGGTCCCCGGCCCCTCGAGCGGGGTCAGCGTCACGTGGATGGCGGCCCCGATCACGGGGCGGCCGGCCTGATCGCGAAGGGTCCCGGAGGCACGGAAGGACCCCACGTACTCGGAGGGTCCGACCTCAAGCTCCAGGGACGTGCGAACGCGGGCGGCCGGAGATGGCGCCTGGGGAGCCGGGCTCGACGACCGGGCCGGAGACGATACCGCGGGAGCCCCGGTGCACGCGCCGAGCACAAGGAGCAGCAGAGGCACGACGCGCAGGGTCACGTCGCGCACAGCATAGGACGAGCGGTCCGGACTTCGGGCCGCGCCGGGTGACGGGGTCAGACCCGAACGGCGCCGTGCTTCACGGCGAAGGCCACGGCCTCCAGCTTCGAGTGGACCCCCAGCTTGCCCAGGAGGTTGCGCACGTGGGTTTGCACGGTCTGGGGGCTGATGTAGAGCCGTCCGGCGATGTCGTCGTTGCGGTACCCCTGGGCCAGCAGGCCGAGGACCTCGCGCTCCCGCTCGGTCAGCTGGTTGATCAGGAGCTGGGCGTCGCGCCTGGCCTCGCGCTCGCGCGCCACGCGGGGCAGTAGGCGGGCCAGGGCGGTCCGGTCGATCAGGATCTCTCCGGCGGCGGCCGCTTTCAGGGTCCCCAGGAAATCGTCCACGCCTTCGGTCTTGTGAAGGAACCCCGAGGCGCCGGCCTCCACGGCGTCCACCAGGAGCCGTTCGTCCTGGTGGGCGGTCATGACCACCACCTTGGTGGCGGGGGACGACTCCTTGATCAGGCGGGTGGCGTCGATCCCGCTCATGGCCCCGCCGAACTCGATGTCCATGAGGACGACGTCGGGACGGAGGTCCTTCACCAGCTCGACCGCCTGCTCGGAGCTGTGGACGGGTGAAAGGAGGCTGAAGCCAGGGTCGTGCCCGACCACGTCGGTCAGGGTCTCGGTGAGGAGCCGATGATCGTCGCAGATCAGGAGCCTGATCGCCCCACCGGTCGCCTCGTTCACCTCGCCCCCTCGCTCGGCGAGCCCGCCATACCTCACTGTGGGTAGCTATCGGCAGATCGGGCCCAAAGCCGTAGGAGATTCGCCTCGGGCTAACATCCGGGAATGGCCAAGCCGCCGGCCGTCACCGACATCAGGGACGTCCAGGTCATCAAGCACGACCGGGCGTTCTTCCTTTCCGATCGGTTCGGGGACGTTCTCGAGGACAATCAGGCCGCGCTCGGCCTGTACTACCGCGACACTCGCTTCCTGTCCAGGCTGGAGCTGACCGTGAACGAGCTCCGCCCGCTCCTCCTGCACTCCTCCACGGAGCGCAACTACTGGCAGGTCGTCGAGCTCGCCTACCCCATCACGGTGGTCGACCCCACGGGGTTCGAATCGCAGCAGAACGTGTCGGTGTCGCGCAGCCGTCTGATCGGGGACTCCTTGCTCGAGCGCATCCTGGTGGCGAACTACGGCTCGGAGTCGCACGGCGTCCGGGTCAAACTCGAGTTCGATTCGGACTTCCTGGACGTCTTCGAGGTCAGGGGTTACGGCCGGAGGAACGTCCAGCCGGGGCAGGCGCAGCCGCCGGTGGTGGGCAGGAACCAGGTCCGGTTCGGCTACCTCGGCGCCGACGGGGTCTCTCGGACCACCACCATCCGGTTCTCACCGGCCCCCGACGAGCTCGCCGCGAACACGGCGGTCTTCGAGCTCGTCCTGGCCCACGGGGAGAGAGCGGAGGTGATCCTCGAGATCACCCCGGAGATCGGCGACGTCGCGCCGACCCGGCAAGGGATCCGGGAGGTCCGGGTCCGGCTGGAGCGCCAGTACGCCCAGTGGCGAAGGCGCTGCACGCGCTTCCGCGCCGCAAACACCCAGCTCACCAGGTTCCTCGATCGGGCCATCCTCGACCTGCGGATGCTCCTTTCCGAGGACGATCAGGGCCGCCCCTACCTCGACGCGGGCGTGCCCTGGTTCTCCGCACTGTTCGGCCGGGACTCCCTGATCACGGCCTACGAGTGCCTGGGTGTGAACCCGGAGCTGGCCTGGGGGGTCCTCCGGGGGCTGGCGAATCTCCAGGGCACGGTCCACGACGACTGGCGCGACGAGGAACCCGGGAAGATCCTCCACGAGGTCCGGGTCGGCGAGCTGGCCCGGTCCGGGGAGATCCCGCACACGCCCTATTACGGGACGGTCGACGCCACTCCGCTGTGGCTGGTGCTGCTCACCTACGCCTACACGTGGACCGGCGACATGGAGGCCGTGCGCGCGCTGTGGCCGAACGCCCTCGCCGCGCTGGAGTGGATCGACCGGCACGGCGACCTGGACGGCGACGGCTACGTCGAATACCGGAAGCGGTCACCCCGAGGGCTGGACAACCAGGGGTGGAAGGACTCCTGGAACGCCATCGTCCATCCGGACGGGACGCTGGTTCGAGGCCCCATCGCCCTGGTCGAGGTCCAGGCCTACGTGTACCAGGCCAAGTCCCGGCTGGTACGTCTGGCCCGGGCCCTCGGCGAGGAAGATGTGGCCGCACGACTGGAGCGGGAGGCGGCGGACCTGAAGGACCGCTTCAATCGGGACTTCTGGATGGAGCGCGAGGGGTACTTTGCCCTCGCCCTGGACGGGGACAAGCGCCAGGTCGCCACCATCACCTCGAACCCCGGGCACTGCCTGTGGTCCGGGATCGTGGACGAGGAGAAGGCGGCCCGGGTGGCCCGGAAGCTGGTCTCGCCGGCCCTGTCCTCGGGGTGGGGGATCCGAACCATCGCCTCGCGGCAGCGTCCCTTCGATCCGCTCGGCTATCACACCGGGAGCGTGTGGCCCCACGACAACGCGCTGATCGCGCACGGCCTCAAGCTGTACGGGTTCGACGCCGAGGCCAGCAAGGTGATCGACCAGCTCGTCCTGGCCGGTTCGCACTTCGCCCTGGGTCGCTTTCCCGAGCTGTTCTGCGGTTACTCCAGCGAGGAAGTACCCGTGCCGGTCGAGTACCCGGTGGCCTGCCGCCCGCAGGCGTGGGCCAGCGGCGCGCCGCTGCTGATGCTGCGGTCCTACGCGGGGATCACCGCGGACGCGCCGGAAGGGAGGCTGTACATCGTCCGCCCGCAGCTCCCCGACTGGCTCGATCGGATCGAGATCTTGGGCATGCGGGTGGGGCAGGCCAGGGTGGATCTGACCTTCTCATCCAGGGACGGGGTCACCGCCACGCAGGTCCCCCGGAAGGAGGGCGACCTCGAGGTGCTGATCCGCCAGTGACCGCCGGCCGCCGGGCGTCGTCCTCGGACGTTCCTTCCGCGGAGGCCACGACGCTCGCCGTCGAGGACTTCGAGGCCGCGGCCAGGCAGCGGCTCCCCCGGATGGTGTTCGACTACTACGCCGGAGGGGCCGGGGAGGAAACGACGCTCCGGGAGAACCGACGGGCCTACGACCGGTGGGTGATCCGGCCGCGAGTCCTGGTCGACGTATCGACCGTCGATCTGCGAACCACCGTTCTCGGGCAGGACGTTCCGTTCCCGATCCTCCTGGCCCCCACCGCTTTCCAGCGCCTGGCCCACCGGCTCGGAGAGGTGGCCACCGCGCAGGGAGCGGCCTCCGTCGGCGCGTTGATGGTCGTCTCCACGATCTCGACGGCCTCGCTGGAGGAGATCGCGGGGACGGGCGTCCGGCGGTGGTTCCAGCTCTATGTCCTGACGGACCGGGACCTCACCGCCGAGCTCGTGAAGCGGGCCCACGCCGCCGGCTATGGGGCGATCGTGCTGACCGTCGACACGCCGGTGCTGGGCCGCCGGCTCCGGGACGAGCGGAACCGGTTCTCGCTGCCGCCGGGGATCGGCTTGGCCAACCTCGCCGGGGCGGGCTTGCCTACCGCCGAGGGATCGGCCCTCTTCTCCTTCTTCGTCGACCGGATCGATCCCTCGCTCGATTGGGAGGACGTGGCGTGGCTGCGGTCCCTCACGCCGCTCCCGCTCGTCCTCAAGGGGATCGTCACGGAGGAGGACGCCCGGCTGGCCGTCGAGGCCGGGGTGGACGCCATCGTCGTCTCCAACCACGGAGGACGGCAGCTGGACGGGGCGCCGGCGACGTTGGACGTCCTGCCGGAGGTCGTGGCGGCCGCTGACGGACGGGCCGAGGTCCTCCTCGACGGCGGGATCCGAAGGGGATCCGACGTCTTCAAGGCGCTCGCCCTGGGGGCCCGGGCCGTGCTGGTGGGACGACCCTATCTGTGGGGTCTGGCCGCCGGTGGGCCCGAGGGCGTGCGCCGAGTCCTGGAGATCCTCCGTGACGACCTGGCGCTTACCATGGCCCTGGCGGGACGGGCTGGCGTGCCGGCGATCGACCGCTCCGCCGTTGCTCCCGCGCCGCGGGACCCCGATCGAGGAGAGGACACATGAGGCCGATCCCCAAGCCCTTCCATCCACCCCGGCGGCTCCTCATGGGGCCGGGGCCGAGCGCGGTCAGCGACCGGGTGCTCCAGGCGATGGCAGAACCGGTGATCGGGCATCTGGATCCGGCCACCTTCGAGATGATGAACGAGCTCCAGGCCATGCTTCGCCAGGTCTTCCAGACGTCCAACGACCTGACCTATCCGGTCTCGGGCACGGGCACGGCCGCCATGGAGACCGCCCTGACCAACGTCCTCGAGCCGGACGACGTGGCCATCGTGCTGGTGAGCGGCTTCTTCGGAGAACGGATGCGCGAGATCGCCTCCCGGTGTGGTGCGCGGATCGTCGTCCTGGGAGGGGAGTGGGGCGTGCCGGTGCAACCCGACGAGGTCGCCACCGCCCTGGAAAAGTTCCCGGAAGCCAAGGCTGTGTGCGCCGTGCACGTTGAGACCTCGACCGGACTGCGGCAGCCCCTTGAGGAGCTGGGCCGGCTGTGCGCGGAGCACGGCGCGCTGTTCCTGGTCGACGCCGTGGCATCCCTCGGGGGGATCGAGGTGGACTCGGACGGGTGGGGCATCGACGTCTGCTACTCGGGCTCCCAGAAGTGCCTGTCGGCACCACCGGGCCTCGGCCCGATCACGTTCTCCGACCGGGCATTCGCCGCGATGGATGGGCGCA
>VAYG01000030.1:0-10143 GCA_005885015.1 Actinomycetota bacterium
CCCCCTGGCAGGACCGGGTCGCCATCATGCGCCGGGCCGCGGACGCGATCTCGGACCACTCCCACGAGCTGGCCGCCCTGATGTCGATGGAGGTCGGCAAGAGCAGGTTGGAGGCCATCGGCGACGTGGAGGAGACGGCCGACCTCATCCGCTACTACTGCAAGCAATTGGAGGACCACGACGGCTTCTCCTTCCAGATGGGCGCGCTGTCCGAGAAGGAGCACAACCGGAGCGTGCTCAAGCCGTACGGCGTGTGGGGCGTGATCAGCCCGTTCAACTTCCCCATGGCCCTGGCCGGGGGTCCCGCGGGCGGAGCGCTGGTGGCCGGCAACACGGTGGTCCTCAAGCCCTCCCACCAGGGCTACTTCACCGCCCTGAAGCTCTACGAGTCCCTCCGGGAAGGCGGGGTCCCGGCCGGCGCCATCCACGTCCTGACAGGGCCGGGGAGCACGGTCGGCGACGAGATCTACTCGAATCCCAACGTCGACGGGCTCACGTTCACGGGGTCCTACGCCGTGGGGATGCAGATCTACCGGAACTTCGCCAAGGACTACCCGAAGCCGGCCATCTGCGAGATGGGCGGGAAGAACCCGGCCATCGTCTCGGCCAAGGCGGACCTGGACAAGGCGACCGACGGCGTGATGCGATCGGCGTTCGGCTACTCGGGACAGAAGTGCTCCGCGTGCAGTCGCGTCTACGTGGAGAGCCCCATCTACGACCAGTTCGTGACGAAGCTCGTCGAGAAGGCCTCGCAGCTGAACGTGGGAGACCCGGTTCAGCGGCAGATCTTCACCGGGCCGGTCATCAACGAGAAGGCGGTGGAGACCTTCGAGAAGGCCGTCCAGGACGTGGAGAAGGGCGGGGGAAAGGTCCTGCTGGGCGGCCGACGGATCACGGAGGGCGACCTCGGCAGAGGCCTGTTCGTTCAGCCGACCGTGGTGCAGGCACCCCTGGACAATCGGGTGTGGAAGGACGAGCTGTTCGTCCCGTTCGTGGCCGTGGCCCCGGTGGACTCGCTCGACGACGCCCTGAAGCTGGCCAACGACACGGAGTACGGCCTCACCGCGGGGTTCTACTCCGACGACCAGGCGGAGGTCGACAAGTTCCTCGACAACATCCAGGCCGGGGTGGTCTACGTGAACCGCAAGGCCGGCGCGACGACCGGGGCCTGGCCCGGCATGCAGCCGTTCGGCGGCTGGAAGGGCTCCGGCACCACGGGGAAGGCCGGGGGTGGCCTGCACTACGTGCAGCAGTACCTGCACGAGCAGAGCCAGACGATCATCGAGGACTGACCTGGAAACGAAGACCACCCTCTCCTCGACCGAGTTGGCCGGGCTCACCGAGCCGCACCTCCAGACGGAGCTTCCCGGCCCCCGGGCCCGGGAGCTCATCGAAGCGGACGCCCGCGTCACCAGCCCCTCGCTCCCCCGGGCCTACGGGCTGGTGCCAGCCCGCGGGGCGGGCGCCATGGTTGAGGACGTCGACGGGAACGTCCTCCTCGACTTCAACGCTGGTATCGCCGTGTGCTCGACGGGGCACTCGCATCCGAAGGTCGTCGAGGCCATCACCGAACAGGCCGCCCGGCTCCTGCACTACTCGGGCACCGACTTCTTCCTACCGCTCTACGCCGAGACCTGCGAGCGCCTGAAACGGATCGCTCCGTGGCCCGGCATCACACCGGGCGGCAGTACCTGATCTCGTGCATCGGATCGTTCCACGGCCGCTCCTACGGGAGCGTCTCGCTGACCGCATCCAAGGCTCGCTACCACGAGGGGTTCGGCCCGCTGCTCCCGGGCGTCCTGCACTCGCCGTACGGCGAGGAAGCCGGTCGCTACATCCGGGACGTCATCTTCCATCGCCTTGCCCCGGCCACCGAGGTGGCCGCCATCGTGGTCGAGCCCGTGCTGGGGGAAGGCGGCTACGTCGTGCCTCCTCCCTCCTTCCTCCAGGACCTCCGGGCGATCTGCGACGAGCACGGCATCCTCCTGGTGACCGACGAGGTCCAGTCGGGGATGGGGCGGACCGGGCGGATGTGGGCGAGCCAGCACGCCGGGGTGACGCCAGACATCGTGCTGGCCGGGAAAGGGATCGCCAGCGGGATGCCTCTGGGCGCGATGATCGCCCGCGCGGACCTCATGACGTGGCCGATGGGTGCGCACGGCTCGACGTACGGGGGGAACCCGGTGGCCTGCGCGGCTGCCCTGGCCACGATCGACCTGATCGAGGGGGAGCTGGCCGCGAACGCCGAGCACATGGGACAGGTGGTCCTGGATGCCCTCGGGGACCTGGCCGGACGGCAACCGCTCCTCCGGGACGTCCGGGGGCTCGGCCTGATGATCGGGGTCGAGTTCGAGGATCCCGAGGTCGCCGACGCGGTCGAGGTCGCGTGCTTCCGGCGCGGCCTGCTGGTCCTTCGAGCCGGCGACGCCGCCATCCGGATCGCACCTCCCCTGGTGATCAACCGCGAGCAGGTGACCACCGGCCTGCGAATCTTCGAGGAGGCCTGTCTGGACGTGGCCCGGGTCGGACCCGCCGCGTTCCGCCGAGCGGTGGGGTCGCACGAGGCGGGGCCAGAGACGCCCGAGACGGCCTGAGGTCGGCGCCGTCCATCGGCCCGGAAGACAGATGGCGGGCGGCTCGAAGGTCACCACGATGCGCGAGGCCGTGGCCGAGCTGGTCCGGGACGGCGACACGGTGGCCATCGAGGGATTCACCCATCTGATCTGCTTCGCCGCCGGGCACGAGATCATCCGCCAGCGGAAACAAGACCTCACGCTCTGCCGGCTGACCCCAGACGTGATCTACGACCAGATGGTCGCCGGAGGCGTGGCCGGCAAGCTCGTGTTCTCCTGGCTGGGGAACCCGGGAGTCGGCTCATTGCACGCCATCCGGCGGCGGGTGGAAGGGGCGCAGGATCAGCCGCTGGCCCTCGAGGAGTACAGCCACTTCGGGATGGTCTGCCGGTACCTGGCGGGCGCCGCCCGGCTCCCGTTCTTCCCGCTCCGGAGCTACGCGGGCAGCGACCTCCCCAAGGCGAATCCCCGCATCGTCCCGGTCGACTCACCGTACGGCGACGACGCCGTCTATGCGGTCCCTCCCCTCAATCCGGACGTTGCCATCGTCCACGCCCAGCGGGCCGACGCGTCGGGCGATGCCCAGATCTGGGGCCTGCTCGGCTGCCAGAAGGAGGCTGCCTTCGCCGCCGATCGGGTGATCGTCGTGGTCGAGGAGCTCGTGGACGAGGCAACCATCCGCCGCGATCCGAACCGCACCGTCATCCCCGGGTTGATCGTCGACGCGGTGGTGGTCGAGCCCAGGGCCTGCCATCCGTCCTACGCGCAGGGGTACTACGACCGGGACAACCGCTTCTACCTGGAGTGGGACGCCATCGCCCGAGACCCGGAGACCCTGGAACGCTGGCTGAAGGAATGGGTCTACGGGCTGGACTCGCACGCCGAGTACGTGGAGAAACTCGGAGCTGAGCGGTGGGCGGCCCTGGCCCCGGGCGAGGCCTGGTCGGACCCGGTCAATTACGGTCGATACGGGTGAAGCCGGTCATCCCAGATCGACCGCGACCCACACCTGGTCCACGCCGGAGGCGAGACCGACCGGCCTCCCATCCAGAGGCACCGTCCCTACAGCGCTTAGGGAGACGGCCGGGATGACGGTGATGGAGCGGTCGTCCGAATTCGTAACCCAGAGATAGTCGCCCCCACGGGCGATCCAAACAGGGTTGCACCCGGGACCACCCGGTTCCCCTGGGGCCAGCTGGTTCCCCGTAGTCCCGACGGGGATCGGGGTACCGAGTCGCCGGGTCGCGAGATCGAGCGGAACGATGTTTCCAGGGTAGCCGTCGTTCCCGAACCAGACGGTACCCGTCTCCTGGTCTGAGAAGATCCCGGCCAGCGCTCGGGGCGCCCCCAGCAAGCGAGTGGGCTCGGCTCCATGAGGGTCCAGTTTCCATACTTCTCCATAGGCCGTGGCTGCGAGCCCTTCTCCAGACGCGGCTCCGAGGAAGGGCGCGCAGCCCAGCCCGGAGCGCAGCTTCGTCGGCTCCGATGCTCGGTTTGTCCTGGGATCGATCGCGGCCAGATCCGAGAGCGCGGGGGGGTTGCCAGAGACGGTAGCTCCGGCAGCTGCCCAGACCGCCTGATCCCCAGCAGCAACGGTGAGCGGCTGAAAGCCAAGGTCGATCGTCGCCGTGACCCGGTCGGTGCCGGGATCGATCCTGGTCACGCTGGAGTCGAACTCGTTCGCCACCCAGACCGAGCCTCCACCGACGGCGATCGCGACAGGCTCCTTCCCCACGCGAATCCGCGCCTGAACCCGGCGGGTCACGGCGTTCACGCGAACGACACCGTTCCCACCTCGATCCAGGATCCACACCGAGCCCTCATTAAAGGCGATCGGGCCGGGGGTGAAGTCGAGCGGAACGGAGAAGGTGCGCTCCCGACTGATCTGATCGATGACGACCAGCTGACCCTTCGCGGGAGCCGCCGACCCGGAGTGGGCGGTCGATGGAGAACCTCCTGGGATGACCACGATGAGGAGCACAATGGCCGCGATGACCAGGGCCGCCACCCCCGCCACCAAAGGGAGACGAGCCCGACGGGGGATTCTCGGGGGCTCGATCGCGGCCAACCGTTCCTGCATTTGTTCTCGGTCGGGAGCGGCCGCTCGCGGATGGCCGTCCACGGCAACGACAGCAAAGAGCCGCCACTCGCCGGGGATGCCCTTCAACCCGTGGGGGCCGCGGTCTAGGAAGCCGAACCCAGACCCCGGAACCAGATCCCGGAGCACTCCGGTCACCAGGACATCTCCTGGCCCGGCGGCGCCCATCGTCCTGGCCGCGATGTGCACAGTGAGCCCCGAAAGCTTCGAACCAAAGATCTCGGCCTCGCCGACGTGGAGTCCGGCGCGGACCTGGATCCCGAGTTCCAGGAGGCTGTCGCTGATGGCGGCGGCACAACGAATCCCCTCGGCCGGCTTGGTAAAGGCAGCGAAGAATCCATCGCCGGCCGTGTCGAGCTCTCGTCCATTGAATCGCTTCAGTTGCCGGCGTACGAGAGCGTGGTGCCGGGCCAGCACCTCCCGCCACCGACGGTCTCCCAGCTGATCAGCGAGATCGGAAGAGCCCACAATGTCGGTGAAAAGGAGGGTGGCGAGCATGGACCCAGGGGCGGCCTGTGGCATCCCCCATAGTGTCTACGCCGCCATTCAGCGGGGCAAGGACGCTTGAGGAGCAGAGCAGCTTGAGCAGGCCGGCCTATACGCCCACCGAGATGATGATCGTGGCCGCGGCGCGGCAGCTCGCCGGCGAGCGCGTCTGTTTCGTCGGCGTTGGCCCTCCGAACATCGCCTGCAACCTGGCGAAGCGGACCGTGGCACCGGACCTCGAGCTCGTCTACGAGGCCGGCGTGTTCGGATCGGCGCCCGCCCGGCTGCCGCTTTCGATCGGTGACCCCACGCTGGTGACCGGCTCGACGCTGGTCACCAATCAGTTCGAGTTGTTCGCCTACTACCTCCAGGCGGGCTTGATCGACGTGGGGTTCCTCGGTGCCTCCCAGATCGATCGCTTCGGGAACATCAACACCACGGTGATCGGCGACTACGCGGCGCCCAAGGTGCGGCTCCCGGGGTCGGGCGGCGCCTGCGAGATCGCCATCAACGCGAAGAAGGTGTTCGTGATCATGCCGCAGTCGAAGCGGTCGTTCGTGGAACGGATCGACTTCACCACCAGCCCCGGCCACCTGACCGGGAAGCGACCCGCGGGCTGGGGCGCTGGGCCGAGCGTGGTCGTGACCGGCCTTGGCGTGTACGAGTTCGACGAGAGCGGCGAGATGTTCCTGGCCACCACCCACCCCGGGGTCTCGGTGGAGGACGTCTCGGCGAACACATCGTGGAAGATGCGGGTCGCGGATGATCTGGCCGAGACGCCGCCCCCGACTGACGAAGAGCTGCGCCTGATCCGCGAGCTCGACCCCGAGGGGGCCTATACGCGCTAGCTCGTAGCCGGGGACATCCGGGATACGAGAATTCGGGTTAGCAGCCGACGTCGGTCGCGGTGGATGCAGGCGCCGGATTCATCGATCGCGCCATCGCCAGGATCTTCTCCTTCGAGAAGGGGCCACTCAGGCCAAACGTTCCCCATGGATGCTCGAGCGTGGCAGGCCAGATCAGGTCCAAATAGTGCCCGTCGGTCCGGAGCCGGCCCTCCTGGCCAGAGATCTGAACAGGGATCGAGTCCTCCGGTGCGCATCCATCCAGCTGGGCCACTCCGTATTGGATGAGGAGCGAGCCTGCCTTGCCGAACACGAGGGTCAGGTGAGCGGCTCGCTGTCCACCCTCCGTGACGAGGTAGACGCCATGGTGAGGATCCAGGCGGATGCCGCGAGGCAAGTCTGCGGGCAGCTGCACCGGAACATCCAAGTTCCGCTTCAGGAAGGAAACCGCCCGCGCGATAGAGGCGAACTTCATTGTTTGCCCTTTCAGGTCCGGGGGCCAGGGGTTCCCTCGCGGAAGGCCCGGCGAGTCCGTGGTGGGCGGGGTTGCCCCCCTTCCCGCCGGGCTCCCACCCGTCTGGGTTGAGACCGTGCCCGACGAAACCGTCCGCCCGCATCCGATGGCACACGTGAGAACGAGCGCCACGAGCAGCCCCCGGGCTGGGCGCCGAAGCGCATCCACTGAGCGGGATTGTGGGTCGAGCACGTCCTAGAGGAAGACGCCTCGCACAGCTACATCGTTACGGCGGGTTCGGGCTCCAGGGGCCGAGCCAGGTCGCCGCCGGGCAGGTAGCGCTCGGCGTGACCGAGCGGCGACCTCACGTAGAAGACGATCCCGACCACGAACAGCATCAGGCCGATGACTCCGTACACGAGTGCCACGTTCCCGGTCCACTTGACCGCGTACCCGCCGATCAGACTGCCGAGCGGGATGGCCGACCAGGCCAGGACGCCCGCGATGCTGATGATCCGCCCCAGCAGGTGGTTCGGCACGATGGCCTGCCGTAGCGATCCCGTGTTGATGTTGAAGCGACCCAGTAGATCGTGTTGAACGCGAACGCGACGGTCAGCCACCCGATGACCATGAGCGAGCCCAGGGCAGCGGGCCCGAACGACAGCTTCTTGCGGATCCGGCCGGCCAGCAGCCCGAGGAGCACGACCCCGGCGCTTCCCGCTGAAAACAGGAACCCGACCTCCGCGTCCGATGCGTGCAGCCGTACCTTGGAGAACAGCACCAGCTGGGTGAAGGTGGTGATGGCGATGAAGTTGAACAGCGCCATCATCGCGGAGATGTTCCGAAGGACCGGATGCCTGAGGACGTAGCGAAGGCCTTCTGCGACGTCCTTCCGGATCGTGGCTCGTTCGCGGTGGGAGTCCTCGCGGTTGAAGCTCTGGCCGACCAGCCCAAGGGAGTAGGCCGACACCACGAACGAGGCGGCGTCGACCACGAACACCGTCTCGATCTTCACCACCGCAAGCATCAGCCCGGCCAGCAGCGGACCGGCCACCTGGGCGGCCGAGTAGCTGGCCTGGATCCGCCCATTCGCCGTGATCAGGTCCTCCTGGCCGACCAGGCTGGGGATGGCCGCGAACTCGCCGGCCTCGAAGAAGATCGTCAGGGTGGAACTGACGAAGCCGACGAGGTAGACGTGCCAGACCTGGAGGAGGTTCAGGTACGACAGCAGCGGGATCATCGCGATCACCACGGCCCGCCCGAGGTCGACGGCGATCACACCCACGCCCCGATCACCAGGCCGAACAAGAGGTACGGGACGAAGTTCGCGGCCATGGCGATGCCGAGGTTCACCGATGAACGGGTGAGCTTGAAGATCAGCAGAGGGGTGGCGAAGAGCGTGAAGGAGCTGCCGAGCTGGGAGATGGTCTGCCCGGCCCAGAACTTCCAGAAGTCGACGCTGAGTCCGGGCGACGGCGGGGAGGACGACCGCTCCATGGGCCCTCGACTATAGACAGCCGGACCGACCCTCGATTCCGCTCTCCCGCTGGCGTACCATCGGCCCGTGGGCGCCTCACGGCGGATTGCCGCACTCCTGGCGCTGGTCGCGTTGGCCGCAGCCTGTACGGGTTCGTCCGGGCCGGGCACGTCGCCATCGACGACATCCGGATCTCCTTCCCCGAGCCCCGCGCCCTCCCCAAACGCCAGCGCTCTGGTGGCGAGCCTCCCAGCCGGCTGCCAGGCAGCCATCCCAGCCAGCACCGCGACCATCGCCTTCGTTGCCGAGGGCCGGGCGTGGGCGGTCGGTCCGGATGGCAAGGGCCTGACCTGCCTGTTCGAGGCGTCCGACCCCGGGCCCTTCGCCTGGGGGCCTCGATCGGACCGCGTGTTGCTGGGCGGGCTGGCGGTTCGGGGTGTGGGATCAACGGCGTCGAGGTCCGCTGGCTCGACGGAGCCCTCGGTCGTCTCGTGGGGGCGGCCCACGGGGCTGGCCGTGGCCTTCGTCGATCCAGGCGCGACGAAGATCGAGAAAGCCCTGGTCGGCAAGGCCACGATCCAGGACGTGAGCCCCTTCGACAACGTCACATATCAGGACGTGGTCTACCACCCGTCGGGACTGGCTCTGGCGATGGTGCTGACGGATTCAGACGGCTCCTCGATCTGGGTTGCCTCTAACACGGGGAAAGACCCGAAGAGGATCGTGTGGAGCAGGGAGCAGACCATCTTCGGTCCGGTCGCGTGGCGGTCCGACGGCAACACCCTCTACTACGCCGCCCACCTGAAGAACGGCACGCGGATGATCGCCGGCGCCGACCTGAAATCGAAGCGGGTCAACGCGGGGCTCTGGGTCGGCAAGCAGGACGTCCTCCGGCTTGTCCCGGCGCCGAACGGGGAGGCGGTCGGCATCGACACCGGCACCGATTGCGACGACCGGACCGCTCTCGTCTCCAACCTCGACCAGAAGGCCGGCCGGTCCCTCCTGCGGAACGCCGCTGGCCCGACCACCTTCGTCGGCTGGATCGACGACGCCACCGTGCTGGTGGAGGAAGGCGGATGCACCGGGCCGATGAAGCTCTGGCGGGTGGAGCTCGGCACCGGTGGGACCACGAGGCTCGTGTTCGATGCCGTGGACCGGGCGGCGGTTCGGATCCCAGACCCAACCCCTCCGCCCCCGCTTCCGGAGATCGGGGTCAACGAAGGCCTTGCCTGATGACGGCCCAGGGGGCCGGTCGGCCTCCCCGAAACCCCAGCTAGGCTGAAGCTCGATGGGCAACGTCTTTCCGCGCGTCTTCGGGCGCGACCTCCCCAGCGTGGTGCGGGGAGAAGGCGCGCTGCTGTGGGACGCAGAAGGCCGACGCTACCTGGACGCGTCGGGTGGAGCGATCGTGGTGGGGATCGGCCACGGGGACCCGGACGTCGTTCGGGCCATGAGCGACCAGGCCTCCCGGGTCGCCTACGCCCACGGCACCCAGTTCACCAGCGAGGCGCTGGAGGCCTATGCATCTGAGTTGGCGCCGCTGCTGCCCATGCAGCGCGCGCGGATCTACCCGGTCTCCGGTGGGAGCGAGGCCGTCGAGACCGCGCTCAAGCTTGCCAGGACATTCCATCTCGCCCGGGGCGAGCCATCGCGCCACGTCGTCATCGCCCGATGGGGCTCCTATCACGGCAACACGCTGGGGGCGCTGGACGCTTCGGGTCGCCGGCCGCTCCGCCGCCCGTACGAGCCATGGTTGGGGCGGTTCGCCCACGTCCCGCCGGCCTACGAGTACCGGTGCCCAAACCCCGGTCACCCGGACGGGTGCGGCGCGTGGCATGCCGAGCAGCTCGACCGGATGATCGAGGACCTCGGCGCGGAGAACGTGGCCTGCTTCATCGCCGAGCCGGTCGCCGGGGCCACGCTGGGCGCGGCCGTCCCCCCCGATGACTACTGGCCCTCCATCCAGGAGGTCTGCCGGCGCCGGGGCGTGCTGCTGGTGGCCGACGAGGTGATGACCGGCTTCGGGCGAACCGGGCGATGGTTCGCCGCCGAGCACTGGGGCCTCCGCCCCGACATCCTGGTCGCCGGCAAAGGCGTCTCCTCCGGCTACTGGCCGCTGGGACTCACCGCGTGCACCGGCGAGGTTTTCGAGGCCGTCGCCTCGGTCGGGTTCGTGCACGGGTTCACCTACTCGCACTCGATCGTCGGGG
>VAYG01000030.1:10149-17674 GCA_005885015.1 Actinomycetota bacterium
TGAAACGGGACAACCTGGTGGAGGCCAGCCGCGACAAGGGTCAGCGATTGTTGACGGAGCTCCGCGTCGCCTTGGCCGAGGATCCCCACGCCGGTGACGTGCGCGGGCTCGGGCTGATGGTCGGCGTCGAACTGGTGCAGGATCGAGCGTCCAAGCGCTCGTTCCCGCGGGCGGATGGCGTCGCAGAGCGCGTGGTCGCCGCGGCCAAGGACAACGGCCTCCTCCTGTACTCCTCGACCGGGTGCGCCGACGGAACCGACGGGGACCTGGTGATGCTCGGCCCCCCATTCGTGATCACCGAGGACGAGCTGACCGAAGCGGTGGACGTCACCGCGAAGGCCATCGCGTCTCTGTAAGGCTGCGCCATCCCGCGCCCACGCGGGCCGTCCCGCCCTGAAGAGGTCCGCTTTCCCTTCCTCGATCTGCTGGGGGTAGACTGCGGCCCTCGCCATTGGGGAAGGAGGGGCGCCGTGCTGCGACACATCTCCCTCACTGTGAACGGCACCCGACACGACGCCGACGTGGAGCCCCGGCAACTCCTCGTGTACTTCATCCGGGAGACCCTGGGCCTCACCGGCACCAACGTCGGATGCGACACGTCCACGTGTGGAGCGTGCACCGTTCTGATCGACGGCCGGTCCGTGAAGTCTTGCACGATGCTCGCGGTGCAGGCGGACGGCAGGGACATCACCACCATCGAGGGGATGGCCCGGAATGGCGACCTGCATCCCATCCAGCGGGCCTTCCACGAGAATCACGGGCTCCAGTGCGGCTACTGCACGCCGGGCATGATCATGGCCGCCGCCAGCCTGATCGAGGAGAACCCGCAACTGTCCGAGGAATCGGTCCGCATGGGCCTGGAAGGAAACCTCTGCCGGTGCACGGGCTACCAGAACATCGTCAAGGCCATCCTGGCCGCGGCAGAGGAGATCCGCTCCTCTGCCCGCGTCTCCAGCCGGTGAGGGGGTGAGGGGGATGGCCCAGGTGAAGGAACGCTACGTCGGACAGTCGGTGAAGCGGAAGGAAGATGCCGAGCTGATCACCGGCCAGGGCCGGTACACCGAGGACATCTCGATCCCGGGGATGCTGTGGATGAGCGTCGTGCGCAGCCCGTTCGCAAACGCGCGGATCCGAAGCGTCGACCTGTCGAAGGCCCGAGTGATGGACGGGGTCGTCGCAGCCTTCTCAGGGAAGGACCTGGCGGGAGACTGGGCCGCCCCGATGCTCATGGCCTGGCCGGTCACCGAGGACATCAAGAATCCTCCCCACTGGCCGCTGACCCAGGACATCGCGCGCTACCAGGGAGATGGGGTGGCGGTGGTGGTCGCCGAGTCCCGGGCCGCGGCCGCGGACGCCGCCGAGGCGGTGGAGGTGGACTACGAGCCGCTCGACCCCGCCGTCGACATGGAGGCGGCCATAGCGGACGGCGCGCCGCTCGTTCACGAGGACATCGGCACGAACAAGAGCTACACGTGGACCTTGACCAACGGCGACCCCGACAAGGTGTTCGCCGACGCTCCGGTCGTGGTCAAGGAGCGGTACGTCATCCAGCGACAGATCCCGAACGCCATCGAGCCGCGGGCGGTCCTGGTCCAGCCCTCCCCCGCCCAGGGCGAGTTCACGATGTGGTCGGCCACCCAGATCCCGCACATCGTCCGGGTGGCCATGACCATCACGACGGGGATCCCCGAGTCCAAGCTGCGGATCATCGCCCCCAAGGTCGGCGGCGGGTTCGGATCGAAGCTCCAGGTCTACCCGGAGGAAGCCCTGTGCCTGGCGCTGGCCAAGCGCCTGGGCCGCGCGGTGAAGTGGGTGGAGACCCGTTCGGAGAACTACCTGGCCACCCATCACGGCCGGGACCAGATCCAGGAGATCGAGTTCGCCGCCGACGAGGACGGCAAGATCCGGGGCTACCGGTGCCGAATCCTGACCAACATGGGCGCGTACCTCATGATCATCACGCCCGGCACGCCGCTGCTGGGCGCGTTCCTCTACTGCGGCCCGTACGGTGGCGAGGCCTACCACGTCGAGTTCACCGGCGTGTTCACCAACACCACCCCGACGGACGCCTATCGCGGGGCGGGAAGGCCGGAGGCGACGTACGCGGTCGAGCGGACCATGGACGCGCTGGCCCGCCGCGTGGGGAAAGATCCGGTTGAGATCCGGCGGATCAACTTCATCCCGCCGTTCACCGAGCCGACGCCCTCGCCCGGCGGGCTCACCCTCGATTCCGGGAACTACGCGGCGACGCTCGATCGGGCGCTCGAGCTCGCCGGGTACGAGGACCTGCGGAAGGAACAGCGGGCCCGCCGGGAGCAGGGAACCGTCAAGCAGATCGGCATCGGGTTCTCGACCTATCTGGAGATGTGCGGGCTGGCTCCCTCCCGGGTGCTGTCCGCGCTCCGCTACGCCGCCGGTGGATGGGACGCGGCGACCGTTCGCCTGCTGCCGACAGGGAAGGTCGTGGTCATCGTGGGGACCACTCCCCACGGCCAGAGCCACGTGACCACGTTCGCCCAGATCGTCGCCGACGACCTCGGCGTGCCGGTCGACGACGTGGAGGTGCTCTACGGCGACACGCAACTGGCGCCGCTGGGAATGGACACCTACGGGAGCCGGAGCCTCGCCGTGGGCGGGGTGGCCGTCCACCGCGCCGCCCAGAAGGTCGTAGCGAAGGTGCGGAAGATCGCCGCCCATGAGCTGGAGGTGGCCGAGGAGGACCTCGAGTACGAGGGTGGGCGGTTCGCCGTCAAGGGCGCCCCCGACCGGGCCAAGACGGTCGGCGAGCTGGGGTTCTCGGCCTGGACGGCCCACAACCTGCCCGACGGCCTCGAGCCGGGTGTGGAGGAAACGGCGGTCTACGACGCCCAGAACTTCGTGTTCCCCTACGGCGCCCACATCTGCGCGGTGGAGGTGGACACCGAGACCGGGAAGGTCGACGTCCTGAAGTATGTGGCGGTGGACGACGTCGGCACGATCATCAACCCGCAGGTGGTCGACGGCCAGGTCGTGGGCGGCGTGGTCCAGGGCATCGCGGAGGCGCTGTACGAACAGGCCGTCTACGACGAGAACGGCCAGCTCCTCACCTCTTCGATGACGAACTACGAGATCCCCGCCGCCCCCGACGTCCCCGAGATCGCTGTGGGCCGGAGCGAGACCCCGTCCACCACCAACGAGCTGGGCGTGAAGGGGGTGGGCGAGACCGGCACCATCGCCTCGCCGCCCGCGGTGGTGAACGCGGTGATCGACGCGCTCTCCCCCCTCGGGGTCACCGATATCGGCCGGCCCATGTCGCCGGAACGGGTGTGGCGAACGATCCGCGATGCGAAGGAGGGTGGGGCCAGATGATCCCGGCAGCGTTCGAGTACGAGCGGGCCGAGTCGGTGGACCAGGCCGTCCAGCTGCTCGGCGAGCACGAGGACGCGAAGCTCCTGGCGGGAGGTCACTCGCTGCTGCCGCTCATGCGGCTCCGCCTGGCCAGGCCATCGTTGCTCGTCGACATCGACCGCTTGTCCGATCTCGAGTACGTGCGGGAGGCCGGTGACACCATCGAGATCGGGGCCTTGGCTCGGATGTCCGACTTGGCCACGGACCAGACGCTGTGGAAGCACTGCCCGCTCCTGGCCCACGTGTGCGGTGAGGTCGGCGATCCGCAGGTTCGCCATCGCGCCACGATCGGCGGGTCGGTGGCGCACGGCGATCCCGCATCCGACCCGCCCACGGCGCTGCTCACCCTGGATGCCGTGCTGGTGGTGCGGGGTCCGTCGGGAGAGCGCACCGTGCCGGCGAAGAGCTTCTTCACCAGCGTGTTCGAGACGGACCTGGGTCCCCAGGACGTCCTGACCGCGGTCCGGGTCCCCAAGCTCGCCTCGGGGACCGGCTGGTCCTATCAGAAGTTCCACCGGCGGGCCATCGACTGGGCCATCGTCGGGGTGGCCGCGGTCGTCGAGCGCGACGACGGTCACTTGAAGCGAGCCGCGGTAGGGCTGACCAACATGGGCTCGACGCCGCTCCGGGCCTCCGGCGTGGAGAGCGCGCTGGCCGGGGCCGAGGCCGCCCCCCAGGCCCTGGCCGCGGCGGCCGAGCACGCTCCCGAGGGGACCGCCCCCGTCAGCGACACCAACGCCAGCGCGGAGTACCGGACCGAGCTGTCCAAGATCCTGGTCCGCCGGGCGCTGGAGGAGGCCCTGGCGAGGTAAGGGGGGGAATCCTTAAGCTCGCCCCCCTTTTCTGCCGACCCCTAAGTCGAGGGGCGTGACCCGTCCCCGAAGCAGGGAGAGGCATGGAAGCGACGGCGCAGGCTCTGGTCCCGTGTTCCTGGTGCGGGCTGCTGAACGACGGCGGCCCGGTCTGCGACGTCTGCGGTTCCCCCGCCGTCGACGCCGAGAGCCGGACCACGGTCCTTCGGATCGCCGAGAGGGGGTCGGCTTCGAGAGCGCAAGCGACGGGCGAGCCCCAGTCGGACGTTGGATCCCCTCAGGCCACACCCCTGCAGTTCTGGCACGCACCGACGGCGGCCCCATCGCTGCTCCCCGCCCAGCCGGCGGCCCAGGCCCTTCCGCAGCCTCCCGTGCGGCCCGCTCGGCCCCGGCGGAGAGCTGCTCGAAGCGCATCCCATCGATGGCTCACGCTGGTCGAAGCAGCCGAGGCGTCCGGACTCCCCGAGGCCTCGCTTCGAAGCTGGACCAGCGCCCAGCCGCAGCCTGAGCCCGTCAGCGGGCCCGTCGACCCTCGGTTCCTCCTCGTCCCGAGTGACCTCGATGAGCTCGAGGACGACATGTGGCTGGTCCGCCGTCCCGAGCCCGAGGCGACCAAGCCGACGGTCGTGCCCGCGGTGCCACTCGTCACGACGTCCGCGCAGTCCTCACCGGAGCTTGCCGGCCCGCCTGCCTTCCATCCGAACCGTGAAGCCTGGATCTACCCACCTTCACTGGACGAGCGGCGGTACCTGCGCAACCGCGCGGCCATGAAGGCCGTCGGTGGTGCGGTCGCCGCCGGAGGAGTCGCCGAGCTCATCGATCTGCTGCTGAGCTACCTCCTGCACTGAGCCGGCGGCCCGAGCCTGACCCTCCCTTGGTATAGCCTCGCCCCTATGTCCGGGCGCCCCACGCCGCACGTCATCGTGGTCGGCGGCGGCGTCATCGGGTGCGCCTGCGCGTTCGAGCTCGCTCGGCGCGGCGCTGCTGTGACGCTGTTCGAGCGGGACGAGCTGGCCGCCGGCGCCTCGGGACGCAACCACGGCCTGCTCCTGGCGCCCCTCGATCCGGTCCTGGTTCCGATGGCCCAGGCCAGCACTCGCCTGTACGAGGAGATCGAAGAGGGCTCGCCGCTCCCCCTCGGCCTCGACCCGAGCCCGATCGGGTTCCTGGTGGTCGCGGCCGAGGAGGATGAAGCCGACGCCGCCAGGGCCGAGGCCGAAGCCGCGGCGTCCTCGGGTGTTCGGATCGAATCGCTGACCGCCGGCGAGATGCGGAAGCTGGAGCCCGCCCTCGCTCCCGGCGTGGCCGCGGGCTGGCTGTTGGACGACGGCCGGAGGCTCGACCCCGCCGCCCTCACCGTGGCGCTGGCGCTCCTGGCCCGCGATAAAGGCGCGGTCGTTCGTCGCCACGCGACCGTTCGGGCGTTGCTGCGTGAGGGCAACTCGGTTCGGGGTGTGGTCAGCGACGAGGGAGCGGTGTCGTCCGACGCCGTCGTGATCGCCGCCGGCCCCTGGTCAGGCGGGCTCCTCCGTCCTGTTGGCGTGGACCTTCCGATCACCGGAAGCCGCGGGTGGCTGGTTCACCTCGCGCAGCCCGAGCGGCTGCTGACCCGCTTGGTGAACCGGGCGGGTTGGCATATCGTCGGCGAGGAGTCCGGCGTGTCCCGTCCTTCCGCGGATGAAGTGGCCAGGCAGTATCCGGAACCCGACCTCGGGACGCTCCTCCAGCCGAACCGGGACGCTAGCCTGCTGGTGGGCGGGTCGCGCCAACCGGTGGTGACCAGCGAGCCGGAGGACCCGAGCGTTCCGCGTCGGATCCTGGAGGCCGCCATCGAACTCCTTCCTGCGCTCAGCGCGTCTGCGGTGATCTCCGCGTGGTGGGGCATCCGGCCCACGACTCCCGACGGGCGGCCGGTGATCGGCCAGGTCCGCGACGGCCTGTTCGTGGCCACCGGTCACGGGGGGCAGGGCGTGATCCTCGGCGGGGGGACGGCACAGCTGGTGGCCTCCATAGTGCTGGGCGAGAAGGCTCCCTTCGATCCGATGCCCTTCGATCCGGCGAGGTTCGTCGGTGTCCGCTGAGGGACGTCTGACCCGTAACATGGCTCCGTGAACGAGCGGTCGCGCCCCTTCCAGTCTGTCGACGACGTCCAGCAGGCTCTGCGCGACCAGTCCTACCTGGCGGACCACGGCCTGGGCGTGGCCATCCACCTGGCGCTGTCGCTGGACAAGCCGCTGCTGCTGGAGGGCGAGGCCGGTGTGGGGAAGACGGAGGTAGCCAAAGCCCTGTCCGCAGCCTTGTCCCGACGGTTGATCCGGCTCCAGTGCTACGAGGGTATCGACGCGAGCCAGGCGCTGTACGAATGGGACTACTCGCGCCAGCTCATCGCGGTGCGGGCGCTCCAAGCGGAGGACGCAGCGCGCCACCTCGGCGACCTTTTCGGCGAGCAGTTCCTGGTCGAGCGGCCCCTCCTCGCAGCGATCAGGGCCGGCGACTCCGCGGTGCTGCTCGTGGATGAGCTGGACCGTGCCGACGACGAATTCGAGGCGTTCCTTCTCGAGGTGCTGTCGGAGTTCGCAGTAACCATCCCCGAGATCGGACGGGTCGCGGCGGCCCGGCCTCCGGCGGTGGTCATCACGTCGAACCGGACCCGCGAGCTGCACGACGCGCTGAAGAGGCGATGTCTGTACCACTGGATCGACCACCCGACGCTGGAGCGTGAGGTCGAGATCATCCGGGTCCGCGCCCCCGAAGTTCCCGAGGAACTTGCGCAGCAGGTGGCCGCGGCGGTGGCTCGGATCCGTCAGCTCGACGTGGCCAAGCGGCCCGGAGTCGCGGAGTCCATCGACTGGGCCCACGCCCTGGCCTTCCTCGGCGCCGACGCGCTCGACGGCGAAGCCGCCGGCGCTACGCTCGGCGCGGTGCTGAAGGATCACGAGGACCTCGAGATGGTGCGTTCCTCCCTGGCTCGAGTCGTCGGATCGGATGGCTGAGAAGCCGGGGTCCGCTGCGCTCGAACGGCTGGTCGGGTTCGGGCGCTACCTCCGCTCCCGGGGACTCCCCGTTGGAACCGGACGAGTCACGGCCTTCTGCCGGGCCGCGGTGGTGCTCGATCCGTTCGATGCGACGGACCTGCGATGGGCCGCGCGGGCCACGCTCGTCTCCAGGCACGAGGATTTCGCTGCGCTCGACGAGGCGTTCGACGCCTATTTCGGTTCCGGCGCCAAGCGGTCACACGGGCTCCCGCAGAGACGATTCCACAGCCCCGCCTCGCTGACGACGCGTCCGCCGAGGGCGGCGAGATCGCGGTGGGCACCGCCACGGCC
>VAYG01000062.1:0-3744 GCA_005885015.1 Actinomycetota bacterium
GTCGATCAGTGGGTTGGGCAGCAGCTCGCGGTCTTGCGCGTCGTCTCTACGAACGATCGCTTCGTGCGTGAGGAGGGCGCCGATCGACAACAAGGGCTCGGGAGGAAAAGGCTTGGGCTCCAGGCCAACCAGCGGCAGGCGGGTGTATTCATCGTCCGCCCGCGTCACCATACCCGACAGGATCTTGCCACCTAGATGACAGGGGCCGACGCCGCCCCCCGTGTACCCCAACCCGTAATGCACCGTGCCTGAGGGCAGCGTGCCGAAGAACGGGACGTGCAGGGGTGAAACGTCGATGGGACCGCCCCACGCCGCATCGATCCCCACGTCGGCGAATTCCGGAAACATCCGCCCGAGATCGCCGGTCAGCTTCTCCACGGAGGCCGGGTCGTAGTGCAGCCGCCGGCCCATGCCGGTGCCGAGCCCTGCCCGTGAGCTGGCCCCCCCGAAGGCGATCCGCCCGTCGGGCGTGGTCCTCAGGTAGTGCAGCGAAGTGCGGAAGTCGTAGATCCCCTGGCCGCCGGTCCAGCCGATCTCTTCGAGGCGACGGGGGGCGGGGGCGGTCAGCACGATATAGCTCGCCCGAGGGAGGATGAGCCGGCGGAACTGGCGCCACTGGCTGGCCCAGGCGTTGACCCCGAGCACGGCTTGTCCCGCCCGGATCCGTCCGCCGGGCGTCTCCGCCTCCACCGAGCGGCCGCCGCGGAATCGTCGCACTGGAGTTCGTTCGTACACCCGAACGCCTTGCTCGAGGATCACGCGCCGCAACCCCCGGGCCAGCCTGGCGGGCTGCACGGTCGCGGCTCGTTCCACCAGGATTCCCCCCCTGAAGACTGGAGATCGGCACAGTCGTTGAACGTCGGGTGGAGTTAGCTCGCGAAGCCGTCCCGCCGAGCAGCCGAGTCGTTCCATCGTGCGGAGCCACTCGAGCCAGGCCCCATCCTGCCCACTGGAAGCCGACACTCCGATGTGAGGGACTTGATCGAACCATGCGTCGACTCGGTGGGCCTTGCACCACGCCCCGATCTCTTGGACGCTTCGTTCCGAGATCTCGCACGTAGCGACGGCCGGCTGCTCACCGACCGCGTCGATCAGGGTCTCGATTTCCTCCCAGAGGTCGTTGACGAACCCGCCGTTGCGTCCGCTGGGCCCTCCGCCGCAGGTGTCCTGCTCCACGAGGACCACGGTGGCCCCAGGATCGCGCTCTTTGATGAAGTGCGCGGTCCACATCCCCGTGTAGCCCCCACCGACGATGAGGACGTCGGCGCTCGCGTCGCCGGCCAGCGGGGGGCACGGCTCGCCAGGGTCATCGGCGAGCGCCTCACGGAGCCAGTAGCTCCGCTGGCGGGACAGGAGACGGTGGGTCCCACCATGTGTGCCTGGCCAGACTCGGCTACGCCGGATAACGGGATGAGCTGCACGCATGGCGGGTCTATGTTCTCATCACGAATCCGGTCAGGGCAGAAGGAGCGGCGGTGGACAAGATCAACCTGGAAGAGAAGCTCTCGCTGTTCGACGAGCCCTGGAGCCCGAAGGTCGTCGCCAGCCTCAACGACTACGACATCCAGGTCGCCAAGGCCCACGGTGAGTTCGTCTGGCACAAGCACGACGAGACCGATGAATTCTTCCTCATGGTCAAGGGCCGGCTCACCATTCAGATGCGGGATGGGTCGGTCGAGCTCGGTCCCGGCGAGATGCTCGTCGTTCCGAAGGGAGTGGAGCACTGCCCTCGCGCCGAAGAAGCCGTCGAGGTCCTCCTGATCGAACCGCGCGGCACGGTGAACACGGGCGATGCGGGAGGAGAGTTGACGGCGGCGAAGGAGCGCATCTAGCCGGGCGCGCTCAGTCGAAGCTGCGGTAGCTCCAGTCGTAGACGACCAAGCTGCCCGCCACGTAATCCTGGAGCGAGCGGCCGTCCCGGCTGAACAGGATGAATGCGAACCCGATCGGGAAGAGCGTGTACAGGACCGCCCGCAGGAAGGCCCGTCCGATCAACAGCGGCCCTCCGTCCTTGCGGATGACGCGAAGGCCGACCAGATGCTTGCCCATCGTCCTGCCGGCCCCCGACCACCCGGCGGTCATCAGGGCGACCGCGAGGGCCCAGAAGACCGTCGCGTTGACAGCTCGGCTCGGGGCCGGCAGGCGGAAGTGGCGTTTGAGGAAGAACCGCACCACTCCGATCAGGGCCGACGGAACGCGAGGCCAAGCCGGCCGTGGTTCCCTGGAGCGCCCTGGCCCGTTGGAGATTGATGTCCCCCGCCGAACCAGATTCACCGCGATCGGGGAGGGCCATCGAGCTCATGGGCGGATCTCCAGCGGCTCCTCCTGCGTCGCCGATCCATCTCGGGTCCGCGCCCGGCGGCGCTCGCGGAGCAACATGCGATCCATGGCCCGCGACAGGCCCCGATCGAGGCTCATGCCCCGGTGCCGGAGGGCGTCGACGCTCTCGGTGGTGATCGAGCTGGTGGATTCCCGAACGATCTCGGCGACGTCGACCTCGTCCAGGACCTGGCGGGTGAGCTTCGGCAGGTCCACGCGGTCGATGAACGAGTTGACGTCGATCCTCGCGGCGACGGCATCCAGGTCGATCCGATCGACGATCCTCGCCACGTCGATCCGTCCCGCGATCTCGTCGAGGTCGATGTGATCGAGCAGCCAAGCGATCATCCCCCCGACGGCTTCATCGACCAGCCGGCGCACCAGCCGTTCGTTCTCCTCCTGCTCGCGGGCTCCACGGCCGGCCCAGATCCGGGCGCGTCGCTCCAGGTCGTCGACGATGGGACCGATCAGCGGCTGGCGACCGACGAAGACGAGCACCGGGGCGACTCGTCTCCGTGCCACGGACGACAGAGAGACGGTGCGGCGTTGAGCCTCCAACCCGGCGGCCAACAGCGCGAGCGAGGCGTCCCGGACCACCCGTGCCGTCGCCGCGGCCGGGCTCGAACCGGACGTCTCTGCTCTAGGAGCAACCCTGTCGAGGGCGTCCGCGGCGGCGGCCAGCAGGATGCCGGCCGCCCCGAGGGCCGTTCGAGCGATCGTCAGCAGCAGGTCGGCCTGGCCCGCGGACTGTCTCTCCTGTCTCACCTCGTCCCCACTTGTCCCCACTTCGATGGGGTGGGCGCGGATCGGGCTCACCCGGTGGTCGACGACAACGACTCGATCCATTCCTTGATGGTGTCGCCGTCGTCCGTCTCGAAGGCGTGGCTCGACTCCCAGATGGGTGTCGGAACGCTCTCCGAGAGCGTTTCCATGTGCTGCGGCGCGGTGATCACCACGATGGCGGACCGTCCTGGCTGGAGGTGCTCGCCCATGCGTTTCAGGAAGTCGTGCTCGAAGGTGTGGTGGCGGGTCTTGCCCCACACGGCCCCAGCCGCCCCCCCGACCGCCGCCTCCACCAGGATGCTTGGCGGGAACACCAGCCCGATGAGAGCGCCGACCGCCATCCCCGCCTTAGCTCCACGCTTCGGATCGTGGGCGCGAACCACCTCGATCCCGCCGTTCGTGTGACGCTCGACCTTCGCCCGATCGTAGACGTCGAGCAAGAGTGCCCGTCGCTCGAGCCAGTCGATCGCCTTTAGAGCCGTGTCGGCCTTGTGGTCGGTGTCGAAGACGGCAACGAACACTCCCACCGGACCGTGCGTTCGGGCCATTTGGGTCTCCCTTCCTCTCGTTCCTACGCCGAGGGCTCGGCTCCCCCGGTCTGCACTCGCCTGTGGAGTGCCGCGACGCCCCACTCGTAAAGGA
>VAYG01000062.1:3917-11856 GCA_005885015.1 Actinomycetota bacterium
GACGGCCACCGCGATCCCCAGAACGGCCACCCACGTGGTGAGCCCGCGGAGGCTCGCCAGGAGGGATCCAGACACCCTTCCCGCTGCCGCTCGTCCCGCGTCGTTGACGATGTGGTCGAGAACCGCGTCCCGGATCCGCCGGATGGCCACGCCCGCGACGAGGAACGCGGCCACCACCGCGACGGCGAGTTGGACCAGCGTGCGGCGGCGATTCGTCGACAGGATGAGGGTCAGAACGAGCAGGACTAGCGCGAGGATCACCCCGAAGACCACGAACGGATCGAACTGCTTGACCGCATCCTGAAGGGGAGCCAGCTGGGCCGTGGTGAGGACGGCGACCTGGCCGAAGTCCGGGGGCAAGGGCCGACCGAGTGCCTGCGAGAGTTTGGTCAGGATCGGCCCGGGCTGATCACTGGGCGTGGCGACGGGTATCTGGACGGAGGCTCCGAACAGTCCCGCCGCCCCCTGCACCACTCGACGAAGCGCCTCCGTGACGATGGGAAGGAGGTTGAGCCTGACCTCTCCCTCTTTCACGACCACGTTGGGCAGCTTCTCGTACTGACCTCGAACCAGGGCCACGGCCTTCTCGTGAGCCTGGGCGATCAGCCCCAGCAACCGTTCGTGGAACCCTGGAGAACGGAAGACCTCCGTCACCTTGTCGCGGACATAGTCCCGCGTGGCGGTGGTCAACGGAGGAACGATCAATCGGAGGTTTGGGGGGAGAGCGGCGGTGACCCGATCCTGCAGGTTCAGCGCCTGGAACAGCTGGTTCGAGACCTGGTTGGCCAGAGGATCGGTGACGGCCGGATCTTCCACCGCGGGCTTGATCAGGGACACGAAGCGGTCGGTCTGGAACACACTGGCGTGCACCCAGATCGCCACCGTGCTGGCCAGAACCGAAAGGGCGGTGAGGAACACGAGCAGCCCGACCAGGATTCGCCGCCCCCGGCGCCACCGATTCCTTGAGCGCTCCCGGCGCTTGCCTTCGGCCTCCTCGAGGGCGATCCGCAAACGCTCGTTCTCGTCGAGCGCGTCCTTCAGGGCGAGCGGCGCGGGTTGGGCGGGGCTGTCCGATCCGCCCTCTTCCGTCCCCAGCGTCTCACCCTTGCGCGGTGCGGGGCCGTCTCCGGATTGATCCGTCTTCACGAGCCAAGCAGCTTCCTCTTTGCCGCCTCGAACTCCTCATAGCTGAGGACCCCGGATGCCTTGAGGTCGGCCAGCTGCTTCAGCTGGGCCGTGATGTCCGAGCCCACGGCCGGTGGTGGAGGTTGGGCCTGGGCATACGCTTGCTGCGCTTGCACATCGGCGATGGCGGCATCCTGGTCCGCCTCCCGCTGGGAGTGACGGGCTCCCGCCCGGCCCGCCGCATAGGCCGTGCCCCCCACGACGGCCGCGCGCAACAACGGAGCCCCCGCGCGACGAACCACCATACGTCTCCCCAGCATCGCCCTCACACCCCTTTCATATCGGCGGGCTAGCGTTAACCGGCTGCCCCACGAGCCGGCATGGCCGCAGCCATCTCGGCGTTCAGCTCGTCGAGCGCCTCCTGAGAGATTCGCTTCCTGGCGATGACGGACCCTCCGGCCTCCTCGATGGCCTCCTTGAGGCCGACGGCCCACGTGTGTTCGAAGAGGATGACGGCCGCGGCCGTCGCCGGCTCGAGCTCGTCGCCCACCTTCGACAGGTCCTCATCCGTCAGGAGTCCCATGACGTCACCGACGATCCCGGCATACCGCTTGGCGTCGGTGTCCCGAAGGTCCTGAATCTCGCTGACGGTGACCTCCCCCTCCCGGTCCTTTCGGACGAACACCAAGTCGACCAGGTTGATGATGTCCCTCTTGACTACCTTGTCGAGCTCGGCGGCGATGTGCCCTTTGAACGAATCGCCCTCGAAGCCGAGGACCACCAACTCGAGCGGACCCACGGTCATGGAGGCGCCTCCTTTCCGACGTTGATGCATGGTCTCGATCCGTCGGATGAGCATGCCTCCCGCGGGAGGGGTGAACCGGCGCAGCGGCGACCGCCACCGCGAGGACACCGCAAGAAAAGATCGCCCACAGGTTCGGGACGGGATCGCCTCGAGCGAATCCCGTCCCGAAAACCTGCCTTCCCCGACGCTCGCTACTCGGAGACCTCGCGCCCGTGGACCGTCAGGGCGTAGATGACCAGGACGTCGAGGGCGATGATGATCGTCGACCAGATCGGGTTCGCCGACAGGAAACTCAGTTGCGCGATGGCGTTCAGCGACGCGGCGATCACGCCCAGCACCCGCGCCCACACGGTGCCGGTGAAGATGGCCAGCCCGACCAGCATCTGGAACCCGCCAAAGATGAGCGTGATCCAACCCCACTGGGTCAAGTCGAAGACGAGCAGTCCCTGCCTGGTGGGAACGAGGAATTCGTTCTCGAACAGGGCGACGAGCCCATAGATCACGTTGAAGGAGCCGATCACGATCAGCATGAGGCCGGCGAACACGACGAAGCCGACCCATCCCGTTCGCTCCTCGCCGTAACGCTCCATCCGGGCCACGTCAGCGTCCGTCTCCCTGTGCATTGGCGTCGCGCTGCTCATTTGCCCCCTCCTCCTCCGTCTCGGACATGGGTCCACGGCCAAGCGAGCCAATCGCGAGTCTCTCCGAACGGGGGTGAGGTGCCGTCACCCGCTTCGAGTGATCGGCATCTGCCCGGTCTTCCAGGGGATCAAGCCATGGTCCCGAGGCGACGGCGATCGTTGCTTTCTCCAGCTCAGACGGCGGCGAGGGCGAGAGAAACCGCGAATCCCACAGCGACCAGCGGGCCGGTGAAGACTCCTTCCACCTCATAGGCTTCGGGAAGCAACGTGTCCGCCAGCATCGCCAGGAGGGCGCCGGCCGCGAAGGCCTGGACGAGCGCTCCCGTGAAGCCGCTCGCCGGATCGAGCAGGACGAAGCCCGCGGCGGCAGAGAGTGCCGACACGAGCGTGACCAACAGCCACATGACGACCACCCGTCCGCGAGGCCATCCCGCGGCCCGAAGGCCGCTCGATGAGGCCATCCCCTCGGGGAGGTTCGACAGGATGACACCGGCCAGGAGCGGGAGGCTCACCGCTCCCTGGATCACCGTGAGGCCGAGGACGAAGGACTCGGGGATCCCGTCGAGCACGGAGCCCAGGACGATCGCCAGCGGCGCGCCGTCCGATTGTCGCCCGGTGGGGTCCTTGCGTTCCGAGCCCCCGCGCCGGTCGATCACCCAGTTGCCGGCGGTGAACAGGCCCGCGCCCACCAGCATGAGCAGGGACACCCACGCGACCGTTCGCGTCTTCAGCGCCTCGTCGGTGAGCTCGAACGACACCGACCCGATCAAGACCCCCGTGCCGAGGGCCATCACCACAGCGATGACCTGCCGGCTTGGCCCGAAGGTGTAGGAGATCAGGGATCCGATCAGCAGCGCGGAGGCACCGATGGCTCCCCAGGCGAACGCCTCACCCATCCGCGTCGACAAGATCCGGGAGCAGGGGAAGCATTTCCGACCGGCCTAGCCCGGTGACGAAGGACGACGGTGGATGTTCACTCTACTGACCAGGAGCGCGACCACGGTGACGAGGTAGAGCTGGCCCAGGAGCGCCTCGCACACCGCGGTCATCTGGGCGAGGTGTGTGGCGGCCACCAGGTCTCCGTATCCAACCGTCGTCATCGTCACGTAGCTGAAGTACAGGATGTCGGCGGCACCGGGAGCGGGCTGCCCCACGAAGAGTTGACCGCTGAAGGCGTGGATCGCTCCGTAGACGTAGGCAAAGAAGAGTCCGACCAGCAGGTAGATGCAGACCGCGCCCAGGATGGTCGCGCCGGACACGGCCGGATGCTCCACGAGTCGCCGGGCGATGACCACCGCCGTTCCCCCGACCAGCACGCTCCCGGCCGCGGCGAACAGGCCGTCTCCGCTCCGTGGGACCCCCGGCGCCGACGTGATGATCGCCGTGACCAGAGCGACCGCGATGAACGCCAGCGTGGGGAGCATCAGTCTCCGGGGAGCCCCGGAGGTCCTCTGGGCGAACAGGAGCATCCCTCCCTGGATGGCGATGGGGATCACCCGCACCCACCCTCGATCCTCGGCCGCGCCGGTCGAGAGGATCGCCGCGAGGACGAGCAACAGGAGGAGTCCGTAGCTGTCCGGCATCCGGGCACGCTCTCGGAAGGACAGGCCGCGTCGCTCGCTGAGGGAGGCCGGAGCGACTGGCATCGTTCGCCCCCGGAGGCTCCCATCGTTAGGCTCGAGGGCCATCGGATCGACGCCCGGGGTCAAGCAGCCTGACTCGAACGTCCAGCGTCTCGGGGGAGGAGCAGAGCTGCCGCCAGGCCGACCAGACCGATCACCACCATGCTGGCGAGCGCGAGCAGGAAGTGCTCGTTCCCCTCCACCAGCGACGACACCAGCATGGAGCCGGCGAACGCCACGCCCAGCGAGGACCCCAGGTTGGAGGCACTCCGAGACAGCCCGGAGATCGCCCCTTGGTCGGCCTCGGGGAAGCTGGACTGGACGACGGTGACAGACGCGGTCAGCATCGCGCCGACCCCGATCCCCATCAGGAACAGACCGGGGGCGAAGGTGAGGATGTGCGAGTCGGCCCGCGCAAACAGCATGAGCAATGTCATCCCGGCCAGGGTCGTGGCGAATCCGGACCAGATGAGGGTCCTCTGCGGCCGCTTCTTTGCCATCCGTTCGGCGAGGGAGGACGACGCGAGGAGGCCGATCGTCGCAGGGGTGAGCGCGAGGCCTGTCTCGATCGCGCTGAAATGCCGTACTTCCTGGAGGAACACGGAGATGACGAAGATGCTCCCCTGCATGATGAGCCATTGGACGTTCTGGGTGACCAGGCCGAGGTCTGAGACGCGGCTGCGGAACAGTCTCAGAGGCAGCAGCGGCTCTCTCCCCGCGCGCTCTCTGCCACGTTCGTACAGGAAGAACAGGGTCAGCACGACGGAGCCAGCGGCGACGAAGAGCCACACGGGCGAGATGCCGCCCTCGTGGATCACCACCGTGTTGCCGATGGTGAAGTCCTCCCGGGACTTGAACCAGCCGTAGGTTCCCGATTGCAGGATGCCCAGTACTGCCAGGAACAGACCGGCCGCTGAGAGGATCGCTCCGACGACATCGAAGCTCGACTTGGTCCCCGTCCGGCCGAGGGCCGGGATCCTGCGGGCCATGAGGATGATCGCGAGCACGACCAGCGCCTGGGCGATGAACGAAGCCCGCCAGCTGAGCGCGCTGGTGATGAATCCGCCGATGAGCGGTCCGGCTGCGGCGCCGACACCGGCGGCAGCGCTGACGATTCCAAACGCCTTGGCCCGAGACGGCAGATCGGTGAACAGGACCGTGATGATGATGTAGATCGGCGGGATCATCAGGGCCGACCCGATGCCCTCGAGCAGCGAGTAGCCGAGGATCAGAACGGGGAGGGCGAATGCCAACGCGGCGATGGTGGCGCCGACTCCGTACACCACCAGGCCCAGCATGAAGCAGCGCTTGCGACTCCAGATGTCGGTCAGCTTGCTGCCGGGGATCATGAGGGCTGCCATCGTCAACGTGAAGAGCGTGATCGCGGTTTGCACGCCGATCACGGTCGTGTCCAGGTCGTGCGCGATGCTGCTGATCGCGACGTTCATGTTGGAGGCCGCGTAGCTGGCGATGAACTGACACAGGGCCAGCGGGACCACGACGCGCCGAGCTGAGATCCCTCGCTTCGCCAGACTCTCGACCATGCTCCGTCCTCCGCCGGGAGCCCATGTCTCGTGGCTCATTCAGGCCCGCACGAGGCAGGCGAGTCGCCCGGCCGACCCACGTGCATCCAGGTTCGACGTCGACGAGGTGTCCCGCCTCACCCGGATCGGATGATCGGGCCCGGGGGGGTCCCCGCGGCTCGAAGGGACCCGCGGATGAGCACGGACCTGCCTCCCTGGCCGGGAGATCCTGCCTTGGTTTCATCCGCACAGGATGACGTGCCCGCCCTCGGGTCGGTCGCACCATAGATGGCGGCGGCTCGGCGCAGCGGCGGTGATGCGGGCGAGCGGATCGGACACGGATCGGACGGGAGGGATCGACGTGGTGACCAGAGCGACTTCTCCAGACGTTGAGGCCGACGTCCGAACCTACGAGCGGCCTTCCCGGGACGCCCCGATGCCGTCCCCGTTCCCGCCGATCGCGGAGTACGCCTTCCTCTCCGATTGCCACACGGGAGCGCTGGTCGCACCGGACGGCTCGATCGACTGGTTGTGTCTGCCTGCCTTCGACTCGGCCAGCGTGTTCGGGGCCCTCCTCGATCGCCAGGGGGGGACGTTCAGGCTCGGTCCGTTCGGGATCAACGTGCCGACGGCGCGGGCGTACGAGGCGGGGACGAACACGTTGCTCACCACTTGGAACACCCCGACGGGGTGGGTCGTCGTTCGAACCGCCTTGACGATGGGGCCGCGCGCCAGGGAGGACGAAGTCACTCCGCACACCCGCCCACCTGCGGATGACGATGCCGACCACATGCTGGTCCAGACCGTGGAGTGTCTCGAGGGAGAGGTCGAGATCGACCTGGTGTGCGAGCCGGTCTTCGACTACGGCCGTGTGCCCGCCCAATGGAGCATGGTGGATGGGGGAGAACGACATGTCGCCGATGCGACGGGTCCCGATCGAGTGATCCGGCTGGGCACCGACATGAAGCTCGGCGTCGAAGGGAACCGGGTTCGCGCTCGCCACGTCCTTGCCCCAGGAGATCGCCTCTTCTGCGCTCTCTCATGGGACTCCGGCCTCACCCTTCCGACCGGCATCACCGAGGCCGCGGAGCGGCTGGACGCCACCCAGCGCTTCTGGCGGGGATGGCTCGGCCGGGCCCGGATCCCCGACCATCGGTGGCGTCAGCCGATCATGCGCTCGGCGCTTGCCATCAAGGGCCTCACGTACATGCCCACGGGGGCCACGGTTGCCGCGCTCACCACGTCGCTCCCCGAAACCCCAGGGGGAGAGCGCAATTGGGACTACCGCTACACCTGGATGCGGGACACCACCTTCACGCTCCAGGCCTTGCACTTCCTCAATCTCGACTGGGAGGCCGACGAGTTCATGCAGTTCGTCGCGGATCTGGAACCGAATCGGGACGGCAGCCTCCAGATCATGTACGGGATCGACGGGCGCCGCGACTTGACCGAGTCGCGCCGGGACGAGCTGTCCGGGTACGAGGGCGCACGGCCGGTGCGCGTGGGGAACGGCGCCTTCGACCAGCGGCAGAACGACGTCTTCGGCGCGGTCCTCGATTCGATCCTGTTGCATTCGCGCCGGAGCCAACGCCTCCCAAGGAGGCTGTGGCCGATCGTCGAAGCTCAGGCGCGATGCGCCGCCGCCGTTTGGGGCAAGCCGGATCAAGGGATCTGGGAGGCGCGTGGGAAGCCCAAGCACTACGTCTCGTCGAAGTTGATGTGCTGGGTCGCCATGGATCGAACAGCGAGGCGGCAGTCGCGTGGCGCCAGACGGCTGACGAGATCCGGGAGGAGATCCTGGACAAGGGAGTGAGCCCCAGAGGTGTGCTACGGCAGCACTACGAGACGGACGCGCTGGACGCGTCGACGCTCCTGGCCGCGATCTTCGGATTCCTCCCCAGGCCCGACGAGCGACTGCGCAACACCGTCCTGGCGATCGCCGACGAGCTCACCGAGAACGGCTTCGTCCTCCGCTACCGGGTGGAGGAGACCGATGACGGCCTGTCCGGGAAGGAAGCGACGTTCCTGATCTGTTCGTTCTGGCTCGTGTCGGGCCTCGCGATCATCGGGGAGGAGAAGAGGGCGACGGATCTGATGGAGCGTCTCCTGGGCATCGGGTCCGCGCTGGGTCTGTTCGCGGAGGAGTTCGACGTCGATACGGGCCGGCACCTTGGGAACTTCCCGCAGGCCTTCTCGCATCTGGCGCTGATCGAGGCGTCTGCC
>VAYG01000062.1:11981-13173 GCA_005885015.1 Actinomycetota bacterium
CTCCCAGCTCGTCCGCCAGGTCCCGTGGAGCGGCCACGTCCATCACCGAACCGTCGTCCAGCTCCAGCCGGAGCGAAACCCATTGCCTACCCCGGACGTTGACGGTGGGCCCCAGTCGACCATGCACCCTGCTCACCGGGAGCAGCTCGGTTCCCAGGCTCCAACCACCCCGGTGGACGACGAGCACATCGTGCACCCAGCGGGCCTTCACCCGACGCCTCGGCCAGGAAGTCGATCCCCTCGAGTCGCCCGCGTCCGCAGCTCGGAGCCTGCAGGTGAACAGTCCTTCGGCCCTTCGGGTCGAGCGGCGGTGCCGCGCCAGGAGCACGAGCACGAACAGGACCTCCCCCACGGCCACCGACGCGAGGAAAGCGCCTCTCACCACGACGACCCGAACTTCCTCACTTCACGACCGCCCCGACGCCGAGCACGACGACGGTCAACGCGCCGAGCATCACCAGGAGCGGCCAGACGAACCGGAGGTAGCGGCCGTACGGGACCCGGGCGATGGCGAGTCCACCCATCACCACCGCCGATGTCGGGATGAACAGGTTCATGAGGCCCGAGGCGCTCTGGTAGGCGGTGACCACGAGGTCTTTCGGGACGTTCGCGAAGCCGGCCAGCGGGGCCATGATCGGCATCGCCACCGTGGCCAGCCCGGAGGACGAGGGGATCAGGAACGAGAGAGGGAGGAACAGGCCGTACATGACGATGGAGAACGCGACCTTGCCGACGTCGCCCAGGGCCAGTTCGGCCCAGTGCAGGACGGTGTCCGTGATCTGGCCGTTGTTCATGATCACGGTGATCCCCCGGGCGATCCCGATGATCAGCGCGACCCCGAGCAGATCCCGGGCGCCGGCGACGAACGTCTCGGTCAGCTCCCCCTCACGCATCCGGCCGATGAGGCCGATCACGATGGCGAACAGCAGGAACGACGCCGTCATCTCGGGGAACCACCACCAGAGGGTGGGCAGGCCGATCCCGAGGTCTGCCCACGGGATCACGCCGTACATCATCAGGGCGAAAGCCAGGCCGAACACGGCAAGGATCACCTTGTGCGTGCCCGTCATGGTGGGCGGTTCCCCCTCTTCGCCCGTCCCCGCTCGGAAGTGCTCCTCGTTCTGAGCCTTCATGTCGTACACCACGGACCGCGAGGGCTCCTTCTTCACGCGGTCCGCGTATCGGCGAACGA
>VAYG01000063.1:0-1362 GCA_005885015.1 Actinomycetota bacterium
GTTGCCGATCACTCCCTGACCGGGTGATTGCACGACGGCGCCGATGCCACCACGAGAGACTGTGTCTCCGACATCGAAGCGGCATGTCGGAAGGCCGGGCGCTCGAAAATGCTCTAGGCGGTGGGCGTCGGAGGAGTTGCATCCAAAGCCAAGCAAGAGCATTCCTCCCACGACTATCACCGTGAGCCGCGTCATCTCTGCCCTCCGGCCAGTTCCTCGTGAGGAATCCTGACAGCGCGGCTGGCGCGGAGGAACCCCCAGAACATCACGGCGACGCCGGCGGCCAGGCTCACCGAGAACAGCGGCACGACGTGGAAGGCGGCGCCGATGCCCGAACCGATGGCAACGATGGTTGCCCCGAGGGCGATGCCGAAGGTTCCCGCGGCCCGGTCCCTCAGCGCCGGCTTCCCCTTCATCTGAAGGACGGACCACACCAGGCCGGCGATCAGCAGGAAGTACGCCGGGAGTGAGTAGTACTGGGCCAGCCGGTACGGCAGGCTTCCGTCGCCGAACACGTCCTTGCCGAGTGGCAGGCGGCCGGAGAGTGGCGCCTGGTGAACCGACGCGGCGAACACCTTCCATCCGGCGAAGGCGCTCGCTGCGATAAGGAAGGCCACAAAGAGGTGGCCGATCGCCCGTCGCCGCCCCAGGAGATAGATTTCCCCGGCGAGCAGGAAGGGAACGTTCAGCACCGCGCCGAACAGCCAGTAGATCCGGAAGTCGGCGGGGTGCCAGCCGCGCAGCACCCCCACGAACATCGCCGCCGAGGCCGCCGCGAACATCAGCAGGGCCACCGCCCACACCGCCTCGTGCCACCGCCACCGGTCCGCCAGTCGCACCGAGAGCCGGAGGGCGAACGCCAAAGCAATGACCGCGGCCAAGAGAGGAAACGCCGCCAGCGCCCAGCCGTGGCCCGCGGCGATCATCCCTCCGCGCTCCCATCGGCTTCGCCCCCGAGGATCTCCTCGCCGCGGAGCGCCCGGCGGAGCACCTTCCCCGTGACGTGGTGCGGGAGCTCCTCGACCACCTCGACATCTCGGGGCCACTTGAACCGGGCGAGGTAGCCGTGGAGGAAGTCGAGGATCTGCTCGGCCGTCACCGACATTCCCTCCCGGGGCACGACCCAGGCCTGCACCGCCTCGCCGGTCCGCTCGTCGGGGATGCCGACCACGGCAGCCTCGGCCACCGCGGGGTGCCGCTCGATCGCCTCCTCCACCTCCCGAGGGAAGACGTTGAAGCCCGACACGATGACCAGGTCCTTCTTCCGGTCGACCAGGAACAGGTACCCATCCTCGTCGCGGTACGCGACGTCGCCGGTGTGCAGCCATCCCTGGCGCAGGACCTCGGCCGTGGCCTCGGGTC
>VAYG01000063.1:1412-14841 GCA_005885015.1 Actinomycetota bacterium
CCCGCACCTCCACCCCCGGCAAGGGGAGGCCGATCGACCCGGGCTTGGCCACCGGTCCCACGGCGTTCGAGGTGACCACCGGCGAACACTCCGTGAGGCCGTAGCCCTCCCAGACCTCGATCCCGAACCGGTCTCGGAACGCCATCAACACCGCCGGCGGAAGTGGCGCGGCACCCGATACGGCCAGGCGAACGGAGGAGACGTCCGGGATCTGGTGGCCGGCATCGGCCAGCTCGACCCACGCCGAAAACATGGGCGGGGCGCCGGGCAGGACGGTGATCCCGTGGCGGGCGATCAGCTCCAGGGCGTCCCCCGGGTCGAATCGGTCGACCATCACGATCGTCGCGCCGGATCTCACGGCCAGGCCAAGAACGACGTTGAGGCCGTAGATGTGGAACAGCGGAAGGGCCAGGAACACGGCGTCGTCGGAAGTCTCCTCCAGCCGGGGGACCAGGGACATCTGCTCGAGGTTCGTACGGAGGTTGCCGTGGGAGAGCATGGCTCCCTTCGGCGCCGCGGTGGTTCCGGATGTGTAGGCGATCACGGCGAGGTCCTCGTCGTCGGCGTCGACCTCCGGCGGCTCGGCCTCCGTGGCCATGGCCTCCTCGAGGGAGATCGCGGACGGCCAGGAGGCCGGGGAGGCTCCCCATCTCTGTAACTGCCAGCTTCGCCCCGGCATCGGCCAGGATGTAGCCGAGCTCCTCGGACGTGAGCGCCACGTTCAGCGGGCACACCACCGCCCCCGCCCGCAGGGCGCCGTACAGCGTGGTCACGAACTCGGGCACGTTGCCGGCCAGGAGGGCCACCCGGTCCCCGGGCTCCACGCCCAGACCGCGCAGCGCGGCAGCCGTCAGGTCGGCGCGGTCGTCCAGGTCGGCGAAGGAGAGCGTCCTTCCATGGAACACGATGGCCGGCTTGGCCGGATGGTCCTGGGCCGCGTCGCGGAGCAGCTGGGCGAGGTTCACGCTCCCACCTCCGCGAACTCCCTGGTGACGGCCGAGGCCGGCGTCGTCCCGGCCCACTCCGCATGGGTGGTGCCGCGGGATTCGAGGAGCGCCACCTCCTCGAACCCACCGCGCCGCCGCTCGAACAGGGCCAGCCGGCACGAGGCGATCTCGGAGTTGTGGCAGTACCGAGGCCGGCCGTCGGGATCCCGGTCAGCCGGTACCTTCGGTTCTCCAGGTCCACCCGCCACATGCCCAGGCTGAACTCGCGTCGCGGACTCACCTTGACCAGACGGATCCACCGATCCCCCCAGCGGATGCCGATGGAGGTCAGGAAGGGCGTGCGGATCGGCCCTCGCCGGCCCTGCGCCGTGAGTGCGTGGACGACCGAGTCCTCGTCCAGGAAATCGCCGCAGTGGGCCCACGCCCAGCGCTCGGCATGGCGGGTGCCGAACAGATGCCCCTGCTGGCCCGGCGCGTCCGCGACGTCCACGGTTCGGCCGTCCACGCTGATCGATCCATAGAACCTGGTGTCCACGTTGGGCGAGAACGGCTTGGTCGGGGCGATCGCTCCCCTGTACATGAATGAGGGGAGCAAGCGATGGGTCGGTGGGCCGGTCGGCCAGAAGAGGTTCCATCGCGCCTCGTGACCACCTCCCTGCACGGACCCTTCGGCGCGCTCGGAGGACATCACGGTGCCGGCCACGCGCACGTCGAAGACGCCCGGGTCGAGCGACCAGTCCGACGAGGTCCGGTGGATGCCGAAGGTTGTCTCGGGGTCGGCGGGGTCGAAGCGAGCGAACCACACGCCGGCCGTGCCCCGGCCGCGGGGCGGCGAGTGGTAGGTGGAGCGGATCCAGTAGCCCACCCCGGAGGAGCGGTCCGTCAGGGTGAGGAACCAGACCTCGTACATGCCGGGTCCCACCGCCCGGTGCGCGTTGTCCACCTCGCTCACGGCGCGAAGGATACCCGCCCCTAGAATTGCGGCTCGACCATGAGAAAGCGCAGGGCGAGCCGGCGCCCTCCCCGTCCGAAGATCGCCTTCTCCACGGCCCCGTTCTTCCGGCGGCCCGTCCGTGAGGCGCTCCGGCACGCCGCCGACGCTGGCTTCGAGGCGGTCGAGGTGATGAGCACGGGCTGCGCATCGACGCCATCCACGCACCCTTCCTGCTGGTCACCCGCCGCGTCTGGGGGGCCGAACCGACCGGGAAGATCTATCGGGCCGTGCACCTGGCCGAAGAGGTGGGCGCCCCCCTCGTGGTCATCCACCCCCCCTACGTGTGGCAGGTCCGTTTCCGCCGGTGGGCCCAGGAGAACCTGGCCGAGTTCTCCGAGCGCACGGGGGTGACGGTCGCGGTGGAGAACATGTTCCCGATCCGGCTTCGAGGAGACCGCGGTCTGCGCTTCCACGCCAGCCAGGACCTGGAAGATATCGACCGCTTCCCCCATCTCGTCCTGGACACGAGCCACGCGGCTGTATCCAACCTGGACATCCGCGAGTTCTACGGGCAATACCGGGACCGCATCCGCCACGTCCACCTGTCCAACAATGCAGGGAAGGGGTGGGACTCGCACCTGCCGGTTCACCAGGACGGCGTCCTCCCCCTTGGGGAATTCCTGGGCGACCTGGCCGCGGACGGCTTCACCGGGAGCGTCTCGCTCGAGCTCGACCTCCGGCCGTGGATGCAGGACGAGGACGAGCTTCGAGGCGTGCTCGTGCAGAACCGGGAGTTCTGCGAACGGCGCCTGTCCGTGGCCAGGGCGTAGGTCGGCCGGAGACCTCTGCTAGCCTCCGACGCGTGCGCAGGTTCACGTTCATCACGCTGGTCGTGCTGTTCCTGCTCATCGTCATCGCCGCGGTGTTCAAGTGGAACGGCGGCAGGGAGGGGCGGCGGCCGGGGCCCGGGGTCACCCTCACACCGACCCCCTCCCCGTCGGCGTCGCCATGACCGCCAGCGCGGCTCTCGCTATGGAAGCGGTTGCCAGTCGGGGTGGTTTGTCGAAAGCCGCGTCGGTGGTGACCTGGCGGACGTTGGACCCGTCCGCATCCATCACGTAGAGATCGATCCCCGTCTCCCAGCCATCCGGGGTGGTGTCCCTTTCGAAGGCGATCTCGGTGCCGTCCGGCGACCACGTCGGATCGTTGTCGAAGACGTACCCCTTCGTCAGCCGGGTGATCTCTCCGGTCGACAGGTCGATCGTGAACAGGTGGAAGACGGAGGGCGGGACCGAGCGACGGTTGCTGCTGAACACCAGTTGCGTCCCGTCCGGCGACCAGTCCGGGGCGAACGAGTAGCTGTGGCCGCTGGTGAACTTCGTCCGGCCGCTGCCGTCGGCGTTCATCACGTACAGGTGGTACCCGAGATAGGAGGCGATCCGGGACCCATCCGGCGACCACTTGGGGTCGAACCCGATGCCGAGACGGCGCAGACCTGAGCCGTCGGCGTTCATGAGCATGATGATCCCGTGCGGACCCGAGAGCCGATTGAACAGGATCTGTGTGCCGTCCGGGGACCACGAGGGGCTGAAGTCCGTGGCGGTCCCCCGGGTCAGCCGCGTCTGACCGGTGCCGTCGGCGTTCGCGACGAAGATGTCTCGGGTCCCGTACAGATCGCTGGTGTACATCACCTTGCTGCCGTCGGGTGACCACGCCGGGTCGTACTCGTTCACTTCGCTATCGAAGATCCGCTTCATGTGCGAGCCGTCGGACTCGACCCGGAACAGGTCGAAGTCGCCGCCGATGCTCGCGTCGAAGGCGATCAGCCCGTTCGACCCGGGGAACTTCGCCTCGGAGGTCGAGCGGCGCTGGAGGACGAACGAGACCACGGCCACGGCCACGAGCACGGCGAGCGCGGTGGGATGGCGGACGGCCCAGCGACGCCGGCCTGGATCCCAGACCATGGCCGCCGGAATGTATGCGTCCGCCTTGCGGGGGTCAACCGGTCAGCCGGGGCGGGAGAGGGACACCGGGTCCCCGGGGAAGAGGCCGAGCGCCTCCGCCGCGTTCCCCCGGTTCAGCACGATGGCCACCCAGCCGCTGGAGTCGAGGATCAGCCCGAACTCGCCTTCGGTCACGTCGCCGAAGGTTCGGGCCCTCCGGACCCTGGTGGAGCGACCGCGGCCGGACAGCTCGAGGCGCTCCACGCTTGCCAGGCCTGCCTCGGCCAGATCCTCGTCTCGGGCGGAGAGCTGGACGTTGCCGAAGCGGTCCACCCCGAGGACCTCCGCGTCGACCAACCCCTCGCCGAGGCCTGCCCGGGGCAGCTCCAGAGCGACCAGCGATTCCGGGTTCACCGGCCGGCCCAACTGCTCGAGGAGCATCCCGGCGGCGAGGTGCGCCGCGGCGGGAGCGAAGATGTCCCGGCCGTGGAACGTCCACGACACCGGCTGCAACAGGACCGACGGCGAGGAGATCTCCACGGCGTGAGCCACGCCGCCATCCTCGGCCCAGGCCAGGGACAGCAGCCCGTTGTCGGGGCCGACCATCGCCCGTCCCCCGCGGGCCGTCTCCACCGCAAGGGGGCGCCGCGGCGTTCCCACCCCCGGATCGACCACGCCCAGCACGACCGCTTCGGCCGGCAGGAACCGGAGGGACCGATGGAGGATCAGCGCCCCGGCCAGCACGTCCTGCGGCGTCACGGCGTGGGTGAGGTGGATCACCGGGCTGCGAGGGGAGATCGAAGCGATGACCGCGTGACAGATCCCGACGAACTCGTCGTCCGTCCCGTAGTCCGAGAGGAAAACGATGGGGCGCGGATCGCGCTGCACCGGACCGCCCTGTCCGAACGGGGGTCGCTACCTCCCCTGCTGGCGCCGTTGCCAGCGGGTCTTCTTCAACAGCTTCTTGTGCTTCTTCTTCCGCATCTTCTTGCGGCGTTTCTTGACGACCGAGGGCAAGCTTCGTCCTTTCCAGTCGGTGCGGCAGGGCGAGAGTCTAGTCGGTTCCGAACAGGTTCCGCAGGTCGACGCGGCGGACCTTGTACCCGTCCTCCAGCCGGACGGATCCCAGCTTGAGCGCCTTCGGGCCCTCCTCCACCGGCGAGAGCAGGCGCAACACGCCCTCCTCCTCCGAGTACTCGAGGTAGCCCAGGCCGATGTAGCTGCTCTCACCGTCCGACAGGCCGACCAGGAGGCGGTCGAGCTGGGATGGCTCGAACAGCGCGGGCAGGGCCGGCATGAACACGGTCGGCTTGACCCGCCACCGCTGGAGGGAGCCGCCGAAGTACCGTTCGAAGGCGGCCACGCGGTTGCGGGCCCGCTCCTCGACCGACATCGAACGGACGTCCGGATCGACCGCGAGTGTCACGACCTCGGTGTCGAAGAATCGCTGGATGATGCCGAGCAAGGGGTCCAGCTCCTCCCCGCGCTGGAGGCCGATCACCACATCGGGTTGGAGCAGCTCGACCTTGTGGTACTTGAGGAGCTGACCGTACACGCCCGAGACCATGCCGCTGGTGTCGACCACCACGAGGTCCGCCTCCTCTTCATAGGATCGGGCCAGCAGCCTCCCGGCTCCGACCACGAGGGGAAGCAGCTGCCCCTGCGGAGACGTGGATCCGACGAAGTAGAGGGCGTCGGGCTTCCCCATCGAGGCCGGGTCGAGGTCTTCCTGCGCCCGGAGCATCCGCAGCGTGACCGAGGTGGGCGGCCCCACGGTCTTCTGGCCGAGGTCGGCGTCGAGATACGCCACCGATCATCCGGCCCAGCGTGCTCTTCCCCGAGTCGAGCCCGCCGATCATCATCGCCACCCGGCCGGTCTCGGCCACGCGGTCCACGACCGCCTTGTACTGCTCCACGCCTCTCCTTCCGGGAGGCGCCGTCGAAGGGTCGGCTCAGGCGCGCTCGGTCAACCGCGCTCCTCGCATCGGTCGGGCCCTCCCGTGATGGCGGGTGAGCGGCCCAGAGAGTTCGCCTGCACCGATTCGGACACGTCCATATCGCGTGAAATCCCTTCGAACAGCGTCCCGCTGGTGGTCCATCGGGGCCGATTGTACCGACCGGCCGCGGGCGATCCCAGGCGCAGGAGCGCGCCTCAGAAGCTCGCGGCCATGGCCTGGAAGCAGGGCCAGTAGCTCTCCGGCTGGACGTTGTCGTCCATCACGATGACGACGTCCGTGCGGCCCTGGTGCTTGGCCACGACCAGGGCGGGATCGTTGACGTCGGCGATCGAGAGGGTCTCGATCCCCGCTTCGACGGCGGCGCCGGCGAACCCGTGGTCGGCGAAGACGAGGTCCGGGCGCGCCTCATTCAGGATGATCTCCATCGGTCCCGCTCCGTGGGTGTGCAGGGTTCCGGCGCGATCGGTCAGCGCCGCCGCGCCGTGGAAGTAGCGGATCTCCCGGTGGCGTCCCATCTCCCTCCACGACCGACCGCTACCCGGCCGGATGACGCGGGCACCCTCATCCTCGAGCAGGCCTGCCACGGCCATGTACAGGAGGATCAGACCCGCCGGATGCCCGGTGGCCAGGACGACGCGCTCGCCTCGCGCCGCGGCTTCGGCCAGCCTCCGGCCGGCCCGTTCACACGCCGCCAGCACACGGAACGGGTCGATGGGCACGTCGCCCTCCCGGATCTCAGGGTCCGGGTCGAACCCCGCCTCGGCCGCCATCATGTCCAGGACCTCCGGACCGGTGAAGGCGGTCAGCCCGGACAGCCCGAACTGCGAGTCGGGGTCCCCTCGGACAAGCCGCTCCACCTTGGCCAGGACGTTGGCGCGGTCGTGCGAGCAGGCAGGGCCGGCGCACTTCGCGGTCACCAGGGCGTCCGCCAGGTCTTCGCGGGTGAACTCCCCCGGCCGGGGCCGCCACAGGTCGCGCGGCGACGTTTCCTGGGAGGGCGGTCGGTGTGCTTTGCTGTGCATCCCGGTCCAGTGTACGGAGAGGAGTCGGGTGGCCGAGGGACCGCTCCAGGGACAGGTCGCCGTCGTCACGGGTGGGAGCAAGGGCATCGGGAAAGCCATCGCTCTGGCGTTGGCCGGCGCCGGGGCGGCCGTCGTCCTGGCCGCCCGGGGCGAGGAGGAGCTCGCCGCGGCCGTCAAGGAGATCGAGTCGGCCGGAGGAACCGCTTTAGGGGTCCCAACCGACGTGACCGACCCCGACCGAGTCCAGCGGTTGATCGACCGGACAACCGGCGAGCTGGGGACCCTGGACATCCTGGTCAACAACGCGGGGGCTGCACCCTTCCTCTCCACGCTCGACCAGATCCGTCTCGACGGCTTCCAGAAATACTTCAGGGTGAACTTCGAGAGCGCCGTCCTCTGCACCAAGGCAGCCGCGCCGGTGCTGCTCGCCAGGGGGCGCGGATGCGTCCTGAACGTGTCCTCGGTAGCGGCCTTCATCGCCAGTCCGGGGCTCACCTATTACGCCAGCGCCAAGGCCGCGCTGGTCGGCTTCACCCGGACGGTGGCCCAGGAGTGGGCCGGCTACGGGATCCGGGTGAACGCCCTCGCTCCCGGCTGGATCGAGACCGAGATGAACGAGCAGGCCCGGGCGATGATCCCGGAGTTCAACCAACGGGTCCTGTCCTCCATCCCCCTCGGACGGTGGGGACGGCCGGAGGACGTGGCCGGGGCGGCCCTGTTCCTGTGCTCACCGGCCGCCTCGTTCATCACCGGGTCCGTGCTGGTGGTCGACGGCGGACAGACTCTGTCCACTCTGAGCGGCCTGTAACCGCTCCTCCACGAGCTCTCGGTCATGACGGCGAGGGCGTCATCGGGGAAGCGAGGGGAGATCCGGAAGCGGCCGCCGACGGGTATGGCCGTCCCGGAGGGTTGGCGGGAGAACGTCAGCCGGTCAGCCCGTGCGTGGGGAAGATCCGCCGCTTGACCTCCGCGACCACCCCCGCCACCGCCTCCTCCACGGAAGGGCTGCCAGTCTCGAGGGCCGGCTCGGACAGGGTGGTGGGAACGCCCGATCCCGCTTCACGCTCCGCCACCTCGATCCAGGATTCGGGGATCGCGTCGGGGACCGGCACCGCGGCCATCTCCGAGAAGTAGATGGTCCAGGCTCGGGGGACCACCCGGGCCCACTGGTAGCCGCCGCCTCCCGTGGCCACCCACCGCCCCCCGGCGGTGTCGTGGGCCAGTCGATGGAGGGTCTCGGCGGTGCGCCGGTACGCGTTGGTGGTGAGCCCGAGCATGGCCAGGGGGTCGGTGTGGTGGGTGTCGCAGCCGAGCTGGGTCACCAGCACGGACGGCTTCCACGCCGCCACGAGGGGGGGCACGATCTCCTCGAACGCCCGGAGCCAGGCCGCGTCGCCCGTATAGGCGGGGAGCGGGACGTTGATCTTGGTGCCCGTGGCCTCCCCCGTCCCGAGCTCGTCGAGATCGCCGGTCCCGGGGAAGAGGGAGCCGAATTGATGGAGGGAGATGGTGAGGACGCGGGGATCCCGGTAGAAGATCGCCTGCGGCCCGTCGCCGTGGTGCACGTCCACGTCCACGTAGGCGATGCGGCCTGCGCCGTTCTCCAGCATCCATGCCATCGCGATCGCGGGGTCGTCGTACACGCAGAACCCGCTGGCTCGCTCCGGCATGGCGTGGTGCAGCCCCCCGGACGGGTTGAAGGCGTGCTCCGCCCGGCCCGAGAGGACCGCCTCCGCGGCCACGATCGACGCGCCGGCCACGCGCGAGGCGGCCTCGTGCATGTTCGGGAAGATCGGGTTGTCACCCGGCCCATATCCGAACTCCCACCAGGGCCCGCGCTCTCCGTGTCCGGCTCTCCGCGTCGCTTCGACGAATCGCTCGGAGTGGACCAGGCGCAGCTCGTCGTCCGTGGCGTCGCGAGCGGCCGTCTCGATGACTCGCGTGCCGTCGATCAGCCCGTAGGCCCTGATGAGCTCCCGGGTCAGGATGACCCGCGCCGGTCGGAGGGGATGCTCCGGGCCGTGGTCGTACCAGGGCGCGTCGTCCCCGTACCACACCAGCTCGACCCGGTCGCTCACGTCCGCCGCTCCACCAGCAGCGTGGGGAAGGTCAGCGCGGTCATCGCGTAGAGGAACACCGGCCCCGCCGCGGCCACCCCCGTGTCGTTGAGGAAGAACGCGGCCACCCCGGCCACGGTCAGCACGACCAGCGCGGCCGGCCAGGGATCGCCGGCGATCTCCAGCCCGGCCCGGAACGGCTCGGGCCGGACCGCGACGAGGAACAACACGACCAGGAGACCGATCACGGGGATCGCCGCGGCAGGCACGTGGCCGATCTGCCCGAACCCCACCGCCAGCCGGCCGCGGAGCGTCTCCCACACCCCTCCGGCGCCTCCCGTCCGTTCGACGAAGCCGGTGATGTGGGTGGGAGCGCCGGGGAGATACCGGTTCGCCAGCAACACGGCGGCCAGCCCGAGGGCGAACGTCCCGGCGACGAAGGCAACTTCCCTCGGCCCGAACCGGGGGCGGGTTCGCAGCGTCCACCACAGGCCGGCGGCGACGAACAGCGTGGCGGCCGCGCCGACGTTCGCACCGAGTTGGGGGAACCCCGCGAACAGGCCCGTACCGAGAAGCAGCAGGAACCCGGCGAACGGCTCCAGTCCGACGGCCACGAACAGGGCGCTCGCCAGGAGCAGGGCGATGAACGCGTTGGGCAACCCGTAGAAGCGGACGCCGTCGAACATGGTGCCGCCGATCAACGGGATGCGGGCTCCGCGCCATCCGAACAGCGAGTCGACCACCACGAAGGCCAGGCCGACGGCTCCCACGAACCGGAACGGTCCCATGGCGCCGGGCCACCGGGCCGCGACGGCGACCTCTGCCAGCGCCGCCACACTCAGCACCAGGAAGGGCACGACCACCGGGTAGGTGAGCCGGGGCAGCAGACCCCCGGCCATCAGCGGGATGGGCAGGGCCGCCCCGTAGAGGGCGAGGAATCGCACCTCGCGGCCGAAGCCACCCGGGACCCGTCCTTGCACCGCCAGCAGGATCAACGCGGCGATCCCCACGATGCCCAGCGCGGCAACGAACGCCACCTCCCCCAGCTGGATGGGGAGCCGGATCCTTCGTTGATCGAGGTGCAGCTGGTGCAGATGGCGGACGTCGGTCGGATCGTCCTGCCGGATTGGGTGTCCGGTCATCTCCTTCGGGACGGGGATGTCGAAGAAGTCGAGGATCGTGGGCGCCACGTCGACGTTCGCCACCACCCCGTCCTCCCTCGTGGTGTCCGAAGTGAGCGAGCCCGCCGGACCCGGCCGGATTGGTCGGGGACCGTCGACCATGAGCAGCGGGGTGACCTTGTCTCCGATCGCGTCCATCTCCGGAGAGGTCGATGGAGCGATCACCAGCGCCCTCACCCGCCGGTCGCCCGGCGGGACGTCGACGTTTCCCTGCATCAGTTGGGCGGCCGTGTCGGCGTAGTCCCTCCGCAGGGCCGCCGTGCTGGTCACGGAGGAAAGATCGACCACCACGACCCCGTCGTGGGCGCGATCCAGCGATGTCGTCGAACAGCTTGGAAGTGGCCCGAAGATCGCCTCCCCCACCCGGCTGTCCCGCATCAGGGAGCACATCTGCACGGAGTGCGCCCGGAGGATCCGAGTGATGAAGGGCTCGCCTCGCGCTCCGCTGATCGAGCCCTGCCCGATGGCCGAATACCTGGCTCCCGGGCCCGAGCCTGCCTGGGTCGTCATCAGAGCGACGCCGCCCGCGTGGGCCACGCGGCGGGAATCGGCTCCCGCCATCAGCTCATCGAAGGAGACCCTGTCCTCGATGAAGACCAGGACCTGCCGATGTTTCACGGGGCTTTGCGCGTCCACGCTCGACAGGGCGCTCCAGGCGAAGGCCAGACCCGCCGCGAAGAGCCCGAGGAGAAGGACCGCCCGAGTCCGGGTCACGCCCGGCCGACGAGCGAGGGCTCGCGCTCCCGGCGGACGTCCGCACCGAGCGCGGCCAGCCGGCCGTCGAAGTCCTCGTAGCCGCGGTCGACGTGATACAGGTCGAAGACCTCGGTGGTCCCATCCGCCGCCAGCGCGGCGATGATCATCGCCGCTCCGGCCCGGATGTCGAGCGAACGGACCGGCGCGGCGGACAGGCGCTCCACCCCTCTGATCACCGCGTGGTGGCCCTCCGTGCGGATGTCGGCGCCCATCCGGTTCAGCTCGTCGACGAACATGAACCGGCTCTCGAAGACGTTCTCCGTGATGATCGAGGTCCCCCTGACCACGGACAGGAGGGCCATCATCTGCGGCTGGAGGTCCGTGGGGAACCCGGGGTACGGAAGGGTCACCAGGTCCACGGCGAGCGGCCGGTCGTCCATGGAGATCCGGATGCTCCGCTCCGTCGCCTCGATCACCGCCCCGGCGTCGTCCAGCTTGTCCAGGACCAGCTCGAGGTGGTCGGCGCGTGCGTCCTCCAAGACGATGTCTCCGGCCGTGACGCAGGCGGCCATGGCGAACGTGCTCGCCTCGATGCGGTCGGGGATGGTGCGGTGACGGACCGGCTCGAAATCGTTCACCCCCTCCACCTCGATCGCGGTCCTTCCCGCGCCGTCGATCTTCGCGCCCATCTCGATCAGCATCGACGCCAGGTCCTGGATCTCGGGCTCTCGCGCGGCGTTCTCGATGACCGTGCGACCGGTCGCTCCCACCGCGGCCATGAGCAGGTTCTCCGTCGCGCCCACGCTGGGGAAGTCGAGGGTGACGAACGCCCCGTGGAGGTCGGGCGCCGTGGCCTCGAGGTATCCGTGCTTGGAGGAGAACTCCACGCCCATCCGCTCGAACCCTTTCACGTGGAGGTCGATCTTCCGCGAACCGATGTTGCAACCACCGGGCATGGCCACCCTGGCCGTGCGGTACCTGGCAAGCAGAGGGCCGAGCACGACGATCGACGCTCGCATCTTGCGCACCAGCTCGTACGGCGTCTCCACGCCACGGGCGCCCGACGTGTCGATGGTCAGCGTGGACCCGTTCCACTCCGTCCGTGCCCCGAGGTGCTCCAACACCTCACCCATGGTGAGGCAGTCGACGATCCTCGGAACGTTGTCGATGACGGTCGTTCCCTCGGCCAGGAGAGACGCGGCCATCAGCTTGAGAGCCGAGTTCTTCGCCCCGCTCAGCCGAACGGAGCCCGAGAGGCGCCGCCCGCCAGTCACCAGGAGTCGGTCCATGACGAGATTCTATGAGAGGAGCCGGGCCCCAGAGCCCAGCCGGGACCGGCCTAGCTCGCTTCTGCCGCGAGCCGGTCGTCCGTCGCCTCGGCCACCATGACCTGGTCGCGTCCCTCCGCCTTGGCCCGGTACAGCGCCATGTCGGCAGCTCGGATGAGCGCTTCGGCGGCGGCCCCATGGTCTGGATGCACGGCCACCCCGGCCGAGACCGTGACGGATCCCACCGGGCGGCCCCGCTGGGTCAAGCGCAGATCGCGGACCTGCTCGAGGAGCTGTTGGGCCCGTTCCACGGTAACGGCGAGGGTCGTCTCCGGCAGGATCATCGTGAACTCCTCTCCGCCGTACCGGCAGGCGATGTCCTCGGCCCGGATCCGGCTCCGAACCATCTCTCCGAAGGCCTGGAGGAGTGCGTCGCCGGCCTGATGGCCGAAGGTGTTGTTGAAGCGATTGAAGTGGTCGAGGTCGAGCATGATCACGCCCACGTTGTGGTGGTGACGCTCGGCCCGACGGAGCTCGCGCTCCAAGGACTCCTCCATGTACCGGCGGTTGAACAGTCCCGTCAGCGGGTCGCGGATCGACTGCGACCGCAGGCTCTCCCGGAGCCGCAGGTTGGCCAGGGCGAGGGCGAGGTGATCGGCCACGGCAACCGCCAGCGGCTTCACCCGCTCCGTCGGCCGCTCGTGCCCGGGTGGCCCGTTCCGGACCTGAAGGTGAAGGATTCCCAACGCCTCGCCCTGGGCCATCATCGGGACGCACAGGGACGCCCCAGTCAGTGCTTCGGTGAGGTGCTTGCACATCAACCGGGACGAGGGATCCTCCACCAGGTGGGTCCGGCCGGACCGGAGGGCCCAGCAATCCTCGGGGCCGAAGATCAACTCACCGAGCGCCGGCGCCCCCCACACCGCGACCGGCTCGACCAGGTTGCGGGATGCGGCGATCACGCACAGCGCGCCGGGATGTCCCGAGAAGAGCTGCTCCGCCCAGTGCGCCATCACGGCGTACGCCTCCTCCGCCGTCGGGCAGCTCTGGAGCATGTCGCCCATCTCGTTGATCAGGGACATCTCCCGGTTGCGCTGTTCCAGCTCTCCGACCCACCCCGCGAGCTGCTGGTTGGCCTGGCGGGCCTCCCACTCCGCCTGCTTCCGCCGGGTGATATCGACCAAGACCCCCTCGTAGGCGACGATCCGCTCGTCCTTGTCCCGGACCACCCGGGCGCTGTCCCGAACCCAGATCACCGACCCGTCCCGGCGTCTGAGCTGGAGCTCGAAGTCCCCCACGCTTCCCTCGGAGTCCATGATGATGCGCCATCGCTCGCGATCCGCCGGATCGACGTAGAACTCGTTGGCGTCTGCCTTCAACAGCGTCTCGCGGTCGGGATAGCCGAGGAGCCTGGCCAGCGACT